>JAQWHT010000125.1 GCA_029249225.1 Flavobacteriaceae bacterium | reverse complement strand
GGTCCTACAAAAATAAATAAAATAGAAAAAGAAGAGGAGTTGGAAGTTCCTCCCATGATGGAAACCATTAAAAATATGGTTACTGAAATGCCCGAGCCAGAAAACTATGAACGTCTTTTTGAGCAAGTAAACGAACCTCCTGTATTTGTTCCTAAAAATTCCGAAGAATCAGAAAAAACCTCAGATCGTCCGATAATTCATACTGAAAAAGAAGATCGTAAAAATGTAAACGATCATTTTGCTAAGTCCCTCGCTATTGATTTAAATGATCGATTGGCATTTATAAAACATTTGTTCGAGGAAAATGTCTCGGCTTATGAAGCAGTGATTTCTCAAATCGTAACATTTAATTCTTTGGATGAGGTTCAGAATTTTATAGCAACCAAAGTTAAAATTGAGTACCCACACTGGAAAACTAAAGAGGCCATAGAAAAACGTTTTATGGCGATTATAAAAAATAATTTTGGTACCTAAAAGTACCCCAACCCGTAACAAATTAAGCGTTTGATCTATTTGATTCCAACACCCATAGGTAATTTAGAAGATATCACTTTAAGGGCTATTCGGATGCTTAAGGAAGTAGACTTAATTTTGGCAGAAGATACCAGAACTATCCAAAAATTGCTCAAACATTATGGCATACAAACCCCTATGCAAAGTTTTCACATGCATAATGAGCACAAAAAAGCACCGCAACTTGTTAAGGATGTTCTTCATGGTAAACACATTGCGCTCATTTCTGATGCAGGAACACCAGGGATCTCAGACCCCGGATATTTACTAGTTCGAGAGGCTTTAAAAGAAGGTATTGAGGTGCAATGTTTGCCTGGGGCTACTGCACTTATTCCAGCTTTAGTTCAGAGTGGCTTGCCCGCAGATCGATTTATTTTTGAAGGTTTTCTTCCGCCTAAAAAAGGACGACAAAGCCGATTGATAAAAATGGCTGAAGAACCACGTACTCTGGTGTTTTATGAATCTCCGCATAAGCTTCTCAAAACCCTGACACAGATGATTCCTTATTTTGGCCCATATCGTGAGGTAGCCATAGTTCGTGAAATAAGTAAGAAATTTGAAAGTAATTATCGGGGAAATCTAAAAGCTGCATTAGATTTTTTTGAAAGAAACCCTCCAAAAGGAGAGTTTGTTGTTGTAGTTGAAGGAAAGAAAATAAAATAATATGTTGTGGCAACCAATCCCCTCTCCCGAAAATACTGTAGTTGAGCAATTGAGTTCGCTTTTAAATGTACCTCAAGAAACTGCGTATCTGTTAGCTCAACGTGGAATTACAACTTTTGATCAAGCTAAAAAATATTTCAGACCAGCTTGGGATGATCTTCACGATCCCTTTTTGATGCAAGACATGAAACAAGCTGTACAACGAATAGTTAGTGCTGTTGAAGCAAATGAAGTTGTAATGATCTTTGGCGATTATGATGTAGATGGGACCACAGCTGTAGCTTTAGTGACCTCTTATCTTAAAAATCATTTAGAAAATGTAATACCCTACATACCAGATCGTTACAAAGAAGGCTATGGAATATCTATAGCTGGAATTGACCAAGCTCTGGCAGCAGGAGTGAGTTTAATCATAGCCTTAGATTGTGGAATCAAAGCCCATGGACAAATAGAATACGCAAATACTAAAGGGATAGACTTTATAATTTGTGACCACCATCTACCAGACAGCACACTTCCCAATGCCGTTGCTGTATTAGACCCTAAACGGAATGATTGTCCCTACCCTTATAAAGAGTTGTGCGGTTGTGGTATTGGATTTAAATTGATTCAAGCGTTAAACCATTTTTTTGGATTAGAAAGCTCAGATTTGATACTTTACTTAGATTTAGTAGCTACTGCCATTGCTGCTGATATTGTTCCCATGACAGGAGAAAATAGAATTTTAAGTTATTTCGGAATAGAGCAAATGCGAAAGGCAGCTCGTCCAGGATTCCTTTTTTTTACCAATAAATTAAAAAAGCCTATTCAGGTAAGTGACTTGGTTTTTGTAATTGCTCCAAGAATTAATGCTGCAGGGAGAATGAATCAAGGGATTAGTGCAGTGGAATTACTGTTGTCTACTAGTCAAGAAGAAGCTTTGCCTTTAGCCCGATCGATTGAATTTTTTAATACAGAACGCCGCTCTACAGAAGAACGAATAACTAAGGAAGCACTTCAACAAATTGAGTTGGTTCAAGCACAGCAAAAGGCCAGTACAGTTGTTTATCATCCCTCATGGCATAAAGGAGTGATTGGAATTGTTGCCTCGAGATTGATAGATCAATTCTATCGACCTACTGTAGTTTTAACAAAATCTGAGACTGATTTGGCAGGTTCTGTTCGTTCAATAAAAGGATTTGATGTTTATCAAGCTCTCGAAAGATGTAAAGACCACATGATTCAGTTTGGAGGACATAAATACGCAGCTGGTTTAACCCTTAAGGAATCCCAGTTGGAGTCCTTTAAAGAAGCTTTTGAAGAAGCTGTGGAAAGTCAAATTTTAGACTCACAACGAAGTCCCGTAAAGCTTTACGATACGGAATTAACTTTCGATAAAATCACCTCAAAATTCTATCGTATTTTAACACAAATGGCTCCATTCGGGCCAAAAAACATGAAGCCTGTATTTGTTACGCACCAGTGCATAGACAAGGGGGGGAGTCGACAAGTAGGGAGTGAGAAAAATCATCTCAAACTAGAATTAATTGATCCTTCTGGATTGGTTATACAAGCCATTGGTTTTGGCCTTGGGGAATACCATTCTAAGGTAAAACAAAAAATTCCATTTTCAATTTTATATAACTTAGAAGAAAATGAATTTAATGGGATAAAAAGGTTACAGCTTGTAGTTAAAGACCTTCAATTTCAAGTATAAAAAAACCCCCACATCGGTGAGGGTTTTAAACTATGTTGTTCTAGATTAGAATTGATAACGTAAGGATAAATTCCACGTTCTTCCAAATCCGAACCAAACTGAATTTTGTTTGTCAATTCCATTCCAAGTTTCTGAACCTGCAGAAGCGTGAATGTTTGAATTTGATTCAGCGATATAGGTGGTATCTAAAAGGTTATTGATGTTAGCACGTAAGCTCCAACCTGTTCCAAATCTAAAAGTAGCACCAAGATCAACTAAACCGTACGATGGGAGCTTTAGCGCCCCAGGATTATTAGCTTCTGTAAAGGCAGAATCCGTGATACTATAGTCTGCATAAAGACCATCTACAAAGCGATAATCTAAATCTACATTAAAATTATCTCCAAATCTTTGATCAACACCAACATAAGCAACAAACTGAGCTGCGTCTCCAACCTTAGCTCCTTCAAGGTAAAGTGTTCCTGTACCAACTAGCTGTTGGTTATCATCAAACAATTCAGCTTCAAAATCTTTGGTGTAAGTCCAATCTCCTACAGAGAGCATACCCCGTATTTTTGTGGTTCCAGAAGGACGGTACTGAGCCTCAATTTCAATACCATTATGCACAACGTCAATATCTTTAAACTGAGCAAATCCATCAACACCTTGTTGATTAGACAAGCTTCTTGAAACAAAACGATTCCCCCAAACGGTTGAATATACATTGACATTTAATTTAAAACCATTTCCTATGTAACCATATCCTAACTCAATAGATTGGATTTTTTCATTTTGAAGGTCTTCATTAACCTTATTTGCATAATTTGGAAATACACCGTCAAAATTGGGTTGACGAGAAATGTAACCTGCATTAAAGAAAACATTTGAATTCTCATTTAGATTAAGATTTGCACCACCCTTCAGATATCCTCCACCTACATTTTCTTTATCAGAAAGAGGGAAGCCAGGTTGGTCAAATAGGTCTTCTCTTTGGAAAGATTGGTTTGATAAGCCAGCCTGTACAACAGCGGTAAGTTTATCTCCAGAGTATTCTGCTAACCCATTCACACCCTGCCAGCCAACATAGCCAATATTGTAATAATCAATTTTTGGACCCTGAAGTCCAGTATTATTAAATGGTGATGCTTCAATAACTGTTTCAATTATTTGACCTGCAGAGTTTTTATTTCCTGTAGAATAGTAACCATCAAAGCCCATTAAGTTATTCATTGTTCTATAATGAAATCCTTTATAGTTTCTCAAGTCAACACCGATGCTATAACGCATTTTATCTGCACTAATATTCAAATTAGAGATACCACCAACCCAGTTGTGAGAATTCATAGAAGCCCTACGGATCATTCCACTTTTAAATACTCCGTCATCGCTATAGCCATTTGATCCTAAAAAAGAGCCAGCAAATCTAGAAATCGAACCAGTGTAAGCACTTGCACCAGAACGGTTATCCGTTACTATTGCGTCATAGTTAACAGTTCCGTCTGTACGTCTGAAGTCTGTTTTTCCGTCTTCTATAAAAAATGAAGTTAAGTCTTCACGGTAAGGAAGTACATCGTAATTTTTCCCACGTGGACCTGTTCCACCTCCACGCCCTGCAGAACCGTAAAGAGAGGTTGCAAGGGTTATATTTTCAGAAATTTTCCAGTCCCAGTTGAAGGTTGCAAGAGGTTTGTTATAGAAATTTCTTCTCATATTAAATTCTTCTCCATTTAGCGTACCTCCATTGGTGTTCCATCTTTGATCAATCCCTTCATCACCAAAGTTTTCATAATCTCTAATAGACACCCAAACATCTCTTTGGTGATGCCATTGTCCTGCACCTAAAAGAGAGAGGTTTAAACTATGGGCAGATCCTTCAGGAGTGTATCCTACCGCAGCAAAATAGGTCCATCCTGCCCCGCTAGTGTTGTAAACATAACCGTTACCTGACCATTTGGTCAGTAAATAGGAAGAAGACCAGCCTTTGTCATTGACCCCAGTGTTGTATGCCCCCGTAGTTTTAGTATACCCATCATTACCAATCATTTGGGTAATAGAACCTCCTTGTTGTTTTTCTGCACTTTTAGTAAAAATAGAAACAGTACCACCCACAGATGGAACTGCAAGTTTAGATGCCCCTAGACCTCTTTGAACTTGAATTCCAGAAGCTACATCGGTTAATCCTTGCCAATTGGACCAGTATACCCATCCATTTTCCATGTCATTAACAGGTTGACCGTTAATCAAAAAAGAGGTATTCCTTTGGTCAAACCCTCTTAAAGAAATTCTACTATCTCCATAACCCCCTCCTTGTTTGGTGGCATACACCCCAGGAGTTTTGTTCATGATTTCAGGAAATTCTTGATTTCCAACTTTCAAAAGCACCTCTTGTGCTGAAATTTGACTTACAGCAATTGGAGTTTCTCTTTCTTTTGCAATGTCAATAACACCCGAGGAAACCACAACTTCCTCTAGAAATTGATAGGTTCCCAAAGAATCAATTTCTTCTGTATTTGTTTCTTGAGCTGTTATTAACGAAAAATTAAAAGCTAAAGTTAAAAGGAGTAATTTATTTTTCATTTTATATAGTTTGTTTTATGATGCAAAAGTAATGTTAAATTCACGTCTTTTTTTAACAGAACATTAAGAAAAAATAAAAACAATTAAACAATCGTTAATAACCTAAACTAGATTTTTGAAAGTAGCTTTAAAGTAGAGGGGTCATGTGGGTTTTCCCTTTTCCCTTCAATGTCATCAAGGACTTTGTTTGCCAATTGTTTTCCAAGTTCAACTCCCCATTGATCGTAACTATAAATATTCCAAAGCACCCCTTGAACAAATATTTTGTGTTCGTATAGAGCGATAAGGGCACCAAGACTTTCAGGGTTTAATTGTTCGATCAAAATAGTATTTGTAGGTTTATTGCCCTCAAATATTTTAAATGGAGTTAACGCCTTCTGTTGTGATTCAGTAAGATTTGAATGAGCAAGTTCAGCCTTCACCTGTGCCTCATTTTTACCTGTCATTAATGCTTCAGTTTGAGCAATAAAATTTGCCAATAATTTATTTTGGTGGTCAGTATTTCCGTTTAAGGATTTTTTGAATCCGATAAAGTCAGCTGGAATAAGTTTTGTGCCTTGATGAATCAACTGGAAAAAAGCATGTTGAGCGTTGGTTCCTGAGGCGCCCCAGATAATAGTCCCCGTTTGATAATTGACCGGTTTTCCATCCCTTCCAACATATTTTCCATTACTTTCCATAATTCCTTGCTGAAGGTAGGCGGGTAAATTTTTTAAATACTGAGTGTAGGGAATAATGGCCTCACTTTCAGCACCATACAGATTATTGTACCAAATACTTAAAAGCGCTAGAACTACGGGAATATTTTTTTTAAAAGGAGTTTCTTTAAAATGGTGGTCCATTTTGCCTGCTCCATTTAATAATTCCTTAAACTGATCCGGGCCAAGAGCTAGACATATACTCAAGCCAACTGTACTCCAAAGTGAGAAACGACCTCCAACCCATTCATTCATGGGGAAGATGTTTTCAGGATCAATTCCAAAGGCTTTAGTTTTTTCAAGATTAGTGGAGACTGCAATAAAGTGTTTTCCAACTCCTTGTTCAGGGGCGTGGGTCAAAAACCATTTACGAACACTATTTGCATTACTTAAGGTTTCTTGGGTGGTAAAAGTTTTGGAAACAACAACAAATAATGTGGTTTCAGGATTCAAACCTTTTAATACTTCAACATGATGATCTCCCTCTACATTCGATATAAAGCGGATTTGCAAATGATTTTGATAATGCGCTAAAGCTTCTACCACCATGGCTGGCCCAAGGTCTGAACCTCCGATGCCAATATTGACAACGTGGGTTATGGGTTTTCCAGTGTAACCTTTCCAGTTTCCAGAAATCACATTATCACAAAAAGCAAACATCTTTTTTTGGGCAGCATCAACTTCTGGTAGGATGTCTTTTCCATCGACGATAACAGGGTCCTCTTTAAGAGTTCGTAAAGCAGTATGAAGTACAGCTCGATCTTCAGTAGCGTTAATCTCAGCACCGGAAAATTGTGACTTAATTGCCTCAGTTAGACCACTTTCTTTGGCAAGTTCAAAAAGTAAATTGAATCCTTTTTTATCAATTCTATTTTTGGAGACATCTACATAAAAACTATCCCATTCAAAACTTGTATAGTCCAGTCGATTTGGTTCGTTTTCAAAATGATTTTCTATGGTGGTTTCTGCAATCTCTTGATGATGTGTTCTTAGTGATTTCCATGTATGGTTTTCCGTCAAGGGGGTGTTAGGAAGGGTCTTTTTTAGCATTTTCTTTTTGATTTTTAATTACCGCTATTCCTGAATCCACTTGAGTTTCAAAAGCAATACAATCTAATTTAGTTTTGTAAGGAACGATATGTCGTGCAAATTTAGTTTTTAATTCTGGTGCTATAGGTTTTGCATCTGGAAGCTTTTGTTTAAAAGGATCAACCTGTCGACCATTTTTCCAAAACCGATAGCATACATGAGGGCCCGAGGTATTTCCTGTCATACCTACCCATCCGATAACCTCTCCTTGTTTCACAAATTCACCAACTTTTACATTTCTTTTTTTCATGTGAAGGTATTGGGTGGAATACACCCCATTGTGTTTGATGGTTACATAGTTTCCGTTTCCTCTTGTATAGCTTGCTTTTATAACAGTCCCATTGGCAGTAGCGAGAATAGGCGTTCCCACAGAAGCAGCAAAATCGGTTCCTTTATGGGGGCGAATTCGATTACCGTAATAAGCAATTCTTCTTTTTAAATTATATCTTGAGGAGATTCGGTTAAACTTTAAGGGACCTTGAAGGAATGCGCGACGTAGGCTTTTGGCTTGATGATCGAAATAATCCACAATACCTTTTTGCTCATCACTGACAAATTCAAAAGCATAGAGTGGTTTGCCTTTGTGTTCAAAATATGCAGCTTTAATACGTTCTACACCAATGGAAATAGAGTCGTCTACAAATTTTTCAGTATAAATAATTTTAAATCGATCTCCCTTTTGTAATCGAAAAAAATCAATGGTCCATGCGTAAACATCAGATAAATAGTAGGTCAATGATTCATTGATTCCACTGTTTTGCATGGTCTCATATAATGAACTTTCTATAATCCCAGATGCTTCCAATTCTACAATACGTGACGGTTTGATAACTTCTTCACCAAATAAACTATCGCGCAAGTGAATTTTTTTATAACTCGATACACCAGGATGATAAACGAAATATTCAGGAGTAGGGATAGAATCTTTACTAAAGAATAGGGTATAAGGTTTTCCCAGGGTTAATTTACGCACATCAACCTTTCCTTTAATTGACTCTAGAACGGCGTATACTTCTGGATAATCAATACCGTTTTCTTCCAATATCTTCCCAAAGGTATCTCCTCTTTTAATTTTGAATTCTTTTACTTCAAATGCATTTCGATCAACCCCAAAATGTAAATCTGGAGTTGGAATTTCAATAATCTCCTCTTGAGCTTCAGCGTCTTTTTTTTGAGCTTCTCCACATCCCAAGATCAATAAAAAAAGAACTACCCCAAAAGATGAGAGGCCTTTTACTGGTTTACTAAAAATTTTGTTAAGATTCATTTATGGTTAGTTCAAAATAGGTTACTCTACAACAACTTCAAAGGGATGTTTAAGGTTCTTAAAGTTTTCTAAATCGGCTTTGATTGATCCAATTAATATATCAGCTTGGAGACGTACCGGTAATCTATTTTGGTCATCAGAAACCCATAGAGTAACACTTTCTTGTTCTTTAAATACTCTTCCAGATTGTACTAAAGGTCTAAATTTTAAACAACGAATATCACCAAACTTACTCTCTATAGCTTCTTTTCCGAGGTACTTTAGTTTGAATACATAATTTTCATTATCAAAAAACATATTGATGTCAAGGTTTCGTTGACCTTTATTTCCTCTTCAGGATAGTTATTTCTCAAATAATAAAAACTAGAAACCAAATCGTGAACATTCGGTTTGATTTCGTACTCATTTGTCTGTTTCTTTTTTTTGTCTAATACTATGGCAGTATTGCGGCTGTGATCAAAGTCAATCTCAATATTTTTAGTGTAACCGCCTTCGTTTATGTTTCGAATAAATTTATAGGGGGCGCCAGTATTCTCATCAAAATAACTTTCGTAATAGTCTTCTACTTTAAAAAACCATCTTGCTAATCCAGTAGTTTCGCCAAAACCTTTGGCGTGAAAAACAGGGGTTTCACCTATGGTATCACGGCTTAAGGTAAAGCTTGCATAACTGGCGTTAAAAAAACCATAGTGCAGTCGAAGTTGAAACCATTCCCCTTCTTTAAAAGACTTTTCTGGAGCTGAAGTATCTGAAGGAAAGCTTTGAGAAGTGCCCGAGTACAAACTTAGAAGAAGTACAAATACGAAACATTTTGCCATTTTCCAAAGGTAAGAAAAACCGAAATGATGCAGTTTACTTATCACGTTTAATAATTGTTAAAAATCATTTTTGTGAAGTAGAAAAAAAAGGTATCAGCTAGCTAAGGATGAAGGGATTTATATATTTTTCCTCCTTTTTGAGGACCTAATAAGTCAATCATTTCTTTTTGAGTCCCTTCTTTGATGCGTTTAAGAGATTTGAAATGTGTAAGGAGTTGATCTCTTGTGGCAGGTCCTACTCCTGGAATCTGATCTAATTCTGATTTAATACTGGACTTGCTTCGCTTATTCCGATGAAAGGTGATTCCAAAACGATGAGCTTCATCACGAGCGCGTTGAAGGATTTTTAAAGTTTCTGATTTTTTATCTAAATACAGAGGAATGGAGTCTCCAGGAAAATAAATCTCCTCTAACTTTTTAGCAATTCCCAAAATGGCAATTTTACCTCTTAAACCAAGGAGATCTAAACTCTTTACTGCTGAAGAAAGCTGTCCTTTTCCTCCGTCGATGACAATGAGTTGTGGCAAAGGAGACGCTTCCTCCTGCAATCTCTTATACCTTCTATAGACAACTTCTTCCATGGAGGCAAAATCATCAGGACCCGTTACGGTCTTAATGTTGTAATGGCGGTATTCCTTTTTTGAAGGTTTCCCATCTTTAAAAACAACACAGGCTGCAACTGGATTTGAACCTTGGATATTAGAGTTGTCAAAACATTCAATATGATAGGGTGCATAGGGCAATCTTAAATCTTTTTTCATTTGCTCCATGACACGCCTAACATGACGATCGGGATCAACAATTTTAATTTGTTTAAAACGCTCCATTCTAAAATATTTTGCGTTGCGAAGTGACATTTCTACCAGTTTTCGTTTGTCACCTTGTTGTGGAACTTCCACCTTTAAAGTCTCTCCCAAAGAAACATTCTCTGATAGAAAGACCGTAGTAGAAGTACTCGCAAAAAGCTGTCTTATTTCGACAATTCCTAATTGTAAAAGTCTAGCGTCTGATTCGTCTAATTTTTTCTTGATTTCAAGTGTATGAGATCGAACGATGGCTCCAAAAGAAACTTGAATGTAGTTGATGTAACCATAACTCTCATCTGAAATAACGGAGAATACATCGACATGATTTATTTTGGGATTGACAACCGTTGATTTTGTTTGATAGTTTTCTAAGTTTCCAATTTTTTCTTTGATCCACTGTGCTTTTTCAAATTCCATAGCAACAGCATGAGCATTCATTTCATTTCGTAGCTCATGAAGTGCAGATTTAAAATTTCCTTTGATGATATCTCTGATTGCTCTAATATTCGAGTCGTATTTGGAAGGATCTACTTTACCTATACAAGGCGCCAAACAATTACCAATATGAAACTCTAAACAAACCTTATATTTTTTTGCTTTAATTTTTTCTTTGCTTAAATCGTACTTACAGCTTCTTAAAGGATACAAACTTCGAATCAGATCCATTAAAGAGCGAATGGTTTTCATACTGGTAAAAGGACCAAAATATTCAGACCCGTCTTTAATTACTCTTCGAGTAAAAAACACTCTTGGGAATGGTTCTTTTTTTATACAAATCCAGGGGTACGTTTTGTCATCTTTTAGAAGGATATTGTACCTAGGCTTGTATTTTTTAATCAGATTATTTTCGAGCAGAAGTGCGTCCATTTCAGAAAAAACTACAATATGCTCAACTCTGACGATGTTCTTTACTAATAATGATGTTTTTCGATTGTCGTGGGTTTTTGTAAAATAAGAGTTGACTCGTTTTTTTAAATTTTTAGCCTTCCCGATGTAGATTATTTTTTCATCCTTATCGAAATATTGATAAACCCCAGCCACCTCGGGCAAACTTTTTATTTGAATTTCAAGTTGTTCTGATTTCACAAAACGAAAATATTGATTTTCTTTGGCATTAAAATAGATGAACGCGGGATTTAATGGAAAAGAAGCATTCAAAGTCACAACTTAGAGAATTATTTTTAACTAAAAGGCAAGCTCTTTCAGAGGAAGTTCACGATGAGTTAAGCTTAGCTATTGCTAACAAATGTTTACAATTACCCATTTGGGAATTGCAATATTTTCACTTGTTTTTACCTATAAAGTCAAAATCAGAAATAGATTCAACCCTCTTACTTACTTTATTACAAGGAAGAGATAAAGAGGTAGTTCTCCCCAAGCTCAAGGGTTCTCATGATTTGGATCATATTTTATTAACTGACAGCACTCGAATTATAAATAATTCATGGGAAATCCCAGAACCTCAAAAGGGAATTCTTTTTGACCCTAAAGAATTAGATGTTGTCTTTATTCCCCTTTTAATTTTTGATCTTCAAGGACAACGCGTAGGTTACGGTAAAGGATTTTATGATCGGTTTTTAAAAAAATGCAAGCCAGAAGCGTTAAAAATTGGACTTTCTTTTTTTGATCCTGTCCAAGCTATAGAAGATGTTTATAAAGGGGACATCAGACTAGATTTTTGCGTCTGTCCAAATAAAATACATTCCTTTTAGGCTTCAGTTTTTGAGAATATTTTTTTGTTAAAAAAGATCAAAATACCTACTCCAGTACTTATCGAAGTATCTGCAATATTGAAAATATATTGAAAAAACAGAAAATGATCACCACCGATCCAAGGCATCCAATCTGGCCAATCCCATTCTACAAGCGGAAACTGAAGCATATCCACTACATGACCGTAGAAAAATGGCGCATAGCCTTGTTCAGGGAAAAGGGTTGCAACTGTATTGTAACTATCTGAAAAAATAACACCGTAAAAAACGGAGTCAATAATATTGCCAAGCGCTCCTGCAAAAATCAATGCTAATGCCCATTTGAGCAGAATATGAGTTTGCTTTTGAATGGAGTCCCATAACCAGTATCCAAGTCCAAAAATGGCAACTATCCGAAATGAAGTAAGGATAAGCTTTGCTTTTTGTTCTGAAATAAAAGGAATAAAATCGTTGAGTTTAGTCCCCATTGCCATTCCACTATTTTCAACAAAGAGTATTTTGAAAAATCCCCAATCTAGAATAGCTGGTAAACCGTAGGCTGAAAGTGGGTAGTTCAGTTTGATGTAAAATTTTGTAAACTGATCTATTAGCAATATGAGTGTAACTATTGCTACTCCCCATGCAATTGTAAAATATGTATTTTGTGTTTTCAGGATTTGAGTGCTTCTATTTCTGCATGTTTTTTGCCTCTATACTGAGTGTGGCATGAGGAACTAGATACAATCGTTTTTTGTTGATTAGTTTCCCCGTAACTCGGCATACTCCGTACGTCTTATTTTCAATACGAACGAGTGCATTTTTTAAATCACGTATAAATTTTTCTTGTCGAATAGCTAATTGGGTATTAGCCTCTTTCGACATAGTTTCTGATCCTTCCTCAAAGGCTTTGAATGTTGGTGCAGTATCTTCTGTGCCATTGTTTCCATCATTCATGTAAGCACTCCTTAAAAGTTCAAGATCTGCTTTGGCTTTCTGAATTTTTTCTTCAATTAAAGCTCTAAATTCTTTCAGTTCTCCATCGGTGTATCTGGTTTTATTACTCATGACTTTAGTTTTATGATTTGAATGGTTGTATTAATTGTATCAAATTCCAGGGAAACCCCCTGCTGAACAGACGCTTTAAAAGTTAATGCAGTTGCTAAAGTTTCTGACAAGATATAACTTTTATTTTCTGAAACCGCAGCTTCTAACTCAGCGTCTTCTTTTAAGTAAATTTCGATTTTATCGGTAACTTCTAAACCACTATCTTTTCTATGATTTTGAATCCTATTTACTAATTCTCTTGCGAGCCCCTCTTTGATAAGCGATGGGGTCAATGTCATGTCTAAAGCTACAGTTAATCCGTCACTTTGGGCCACTTGCCATCCTTCAATATCTTTAAAGAACACCTCGACATCTTTTTCCTCCAACTGAATGGTCTTCTCGTTCAGATTAATCTGAATATTTTCGCCCTCTTCTAATTGTTGAATTTGTTCAGGGCTTAGTTTTTTAATGGCCTGGGTGACCGCTTTGAGATCTTTACCAAAGCGAGGCCCTAAGGCTTTAAAGTTGGGTTTAATTTCTTTTATCAAAAGACTATTTGCATCATCTAAAAGTTCAACCTCTTTGATGTTGATTTCGCCTTTGAGTTGCTCGCTAATATTTTCAATACGCTTTCTTTCAGTATTATTTTTTACGGGGACAATCATTTTCTGTAAAGGTTGACGAACTTTGATCTGTTCCTTTTTTCTGAGGGACAAGGCAAGTGAAGTCAGCCTTCGTGCTGTATTGATTTGTTGTTCTAATTCGGGCTGAATTAACTCTTTCTTTACTTGAGGAAAATCAGTTAGATGAATAGAATCTCCCTTTAGCGTAAGATCTTGATACAAATGATCTGTATAAAACGGTGCAACTGCTGCTGCAAGTTTACAAATAGTAATCAAGCATTCGTGTAAGGTTTGATAAGCTGCAATTTTATCTTGACCATAGTCACCTTTCCAAAAACGCCTTCTGCAAAGTCGAACATACCAATTGCTGAGTTTTTCCTGAGCAAAATCAGAAATGGCTCTACTGGCTTTTGTAGGTTCATAATCTTCATAGGCGGCATCTACAATTTCAATAAGCGAGTGCAACTCAGAAAGTATCCATTGGTCTAATTCAGGTCTTTGGAAGTAGGGGATTGGAGTTTCTTTTTCAGGAGTAAATTCATCAATATTCGCATACAAGCTAAAAAAGGAATAGGTGTTGTACAGTGTGCCAAAAAATTTTCGTCTTACTTCAGCAATCCCCTCTAAATCAAATTTAAGATTGTCCCATGGGTTTGCATTTGAAATCATATACCATCGCGTGGCATCTGGTCCAAATTGATCTAAAGTTTTAAATGGATCAACAGCATTACCCAGTCGTTTAGACATCTTTTGTCCATTTTTGTCCAATACTAAACCATTTGAAACAACATTTTTATATGCTTTTTGGTCAAAAACCAGTGTTGCAATAGCGTGAAGTGTGTAAAACCAACCGCGGGTTTGATCGACTCCTTCCGCAATATAGTCTGCAGGGAAACATTTTCCCTGATCAATCAATTCCGTATTTTCAAAGGGATAATGCCATTGAGCATAAGGCATCGAGCCAGAGTCAAACCATACATCAATTAAATCTGCTTCCCTAAACATCGGTTCTCCGTTTGCACTACAGAGGATCAATTGATCTACACTGTGTTTGTGTAAGTCTACTTTATCATAGTTTTGTTCTGAAAAATCATTTTCGGTAAAATCCTGTAAAGGATTTTTATCCATGAACCCTTTTGATACCGACTCTTCTACAGCATTTTTTAGCTCCTCAACGGAACCAATGACTCGGGTTTCTTTCCCGTCTTCAGTTCTCCATACGGGTAGTGGAATTCCCCAAAACCGAGATCGAGACAGATTCCAATCATTTGCATTTGCTAGCCAGTTACCGAAGCGGCCATCACCCGTAGCTTTAGGTTTCCAATTAATTTCTTTGTTGAGGGAAACCATTTCTTCTTTACGTTCGGTAACCTTAATAAACCAAGAGTCTAAAGGATAGTAAAGTATAGGTTTGTCTGTTCTCCAGCAGTTAGGATAGGAGTGTACGTATTTTTCTACCTTGAAGGCTTTGTTTTCTTCTTTCAGTTGGATTGCAATATCTACATCGGTTGATCGTTCGGGAACCTGTCCTTCAGAATAGTATTCATTTTTTACAAACTGACCTCCAAGACGACCAACGTCTTTTCTAAATCGACCTTGCAAGTCAACTAAGGGGACAAGATTTCCATTTTCATCTTTTACCAATAAAGGAGGTACTTCTGGGACAGCTTCTTTTGCAACTTTAGCATCGTCTGCTCCAAAGGTTGGTGCAGTGTGAACAATACCCGTTCCATCTTCGGTGGTTACAAAATCACCTGCAATTACTCGGAAGGCATTTTCTGGATCTGTTAGAGGGAGGGGAGCTTCTTCCCACAATTGTTCATATCGAATATTGAGTAGTTCACTTCCTTTTAGGGTGTTCTCAACACAATAAGGAATTTTTTTATCACCAATTTGAAAATTGTTTAAATCCTTTTTCTCAATATACTTTTTGCCGAACTGTTTGGAAATAAGATCCTTTGCAAGGATTATTCGAATCGGTTTGTGAGTGTATTGGTTGTAGGTATTTACTACTACATAATCAATTTTTTTCCCAACAGTGAGTGCAGTATTTGAGGGTAATGTCCATGGAGTTGTAGTCCATGCTAAAAAATATAGAGGGATGTCGTGTTTTAAGGATTCGGGTAAACTAGCTTTGATCGCTTTGAATTGGGCAGTGACGGTTGTATCTGTAACATCTTGGTAGGTTCCAGGTTGATTGAGTTCATGCGAACTTAATCCAGTTCCTGCCATAGGTGAATAGGGTTGGATAGTATATCCCTTGTACAGTAAATTTTTTTCATAGATCTGCTTGATAAGCCACCAGACGGATTCCATGTATTTGGAAGTGTAAGTTACATAGGGCTCTTCCATATCCACCCAATAACCGATTTTTCTTGTGAGGTTGTTCCACACGTCAGTGTAACGCATTACTGCTTTTTTGCAAGCGTTATTGTACTCTTCTACGCTAATACGTTTTCCAATTGCATCTTTTGTAATCCCAAGTTCTTTTTCTACTCCAAGTTCAACAGGAAGTCCATGGGTATCCCAACCTGCCTTGCGATTCACTTGAAATCCTTTTTGTGTTTTGAACCGACAAAATATATCTTTGATTGCACGCGCCATTACGTGATGAATCCCTGGCATTCCATTTGCTGAAGGAGGACCTTCATAAAAAATAAAGGGGGTGCTTCCCTCTCTATTTTTAATACTCTTGGAAAAGGTGTTTTGATTTTCCCACTGTTTCAGAATTTCTTCTCCAATGTGTGGTAAATCCAGTTGTTTATATTCTTTAAACTTCACCTTAAACGTAATTTTTATTTATTTTTTGGCTCAAACTAAGGTCTCAAACCTTTGTAAATTAACTCAATGTGCGAAAGTAACTAATTTCAAGGAAATAGCGTAATGAAAAACAAATGTTGAGTAGACGAATTAGTAGACCTAGAAGGTGTAATTAACTCCTAATTTTAGATTTCTACCTGGTGCTGAGATTCCTGATGCAAAAGGTCGGTAATGGACATCTAAAATATTATCTAGAGCAACTCTAAAAACAGTACGTTCTTTATAGTGGAATTGAGCTAGCCATGATAGCTCGCTCCATGCTGGTGATCCTGCATACAGTAAAGGATTTTCAGAAATGAGTGGGGTCTCCTCTAGACCATCTTCACCTCCGTTACTGTAATCTTCTATATTTTTTTTATCACTAAACTGATAGCTGAGATGACTCAACCAATTTTCTTTTTGATATTGAATAAAAATACGCCCAAATGTTGGAGAGATTGAGGGTAAAGGCCCGTATTTTCTGCTTTTAGCTGCTTCAATTATGGATAAATTTCCTCGCAAGGATAGAGATTTATTTATTGAAAAATAACCGTCAATAGATCCTCCATAAAGATATCGGTTGCCCAAATTGTTGTTTGCTATAGTTACAACCTCTTCTCCATTGTAAATTATTGTGCTATTGTCTGGGGTTGAGGTATCTGCAAAAATGGAGTAATTATTTCTTCCAATATGACTTGAAATTAAGGTTGTAAAAGCACGAAATGAAACATAATTTTTTGATTGATCAAAATATCTTATCACTCCAAACTCCAAGTTATATGCGTATTCTGGAAACAAGAAAGCGTTAGGGACCACCAGTAGCCCTTTACTCTCCCTTATTTTTCCAACATCATCAATATTTGGATTTCTAAACCCATTGGAAATGATAGTGTTCCATTGAATTTTTTCAGACGGGCGGTAAGTTAATGCTAAAGTATTGGTCAATGCGGTTGCATCAAGATTTACGATGTCTAAAAGTGCGTTTACATTGTAATATTCTCTCCATTTAGCTTCAAGATTGGTATTGGTTAAACGTGCTCCAAAATTCAAAGTTAATTTGGGCTTGAAATCCCAAATCCAGTTTACAAATCCTGCAAAGCTATCATAAGAACTCCCCTTGCTTGGATATCGAGATGGAAATGGAAGCGAAGGAACAATATCAATAATTTGGTTTTGCTCAACGACCAACTCTTTTCCATACGCAAACGACTTTACTTCATTATAAGTAGCTTCAAAACCATATGAAAAGGAGTGTTTATCAGTATAGGAGAACTCAAAATCTCCATTTAAGCTCATTACATTAACTTTTTCTTTTTGTATTTTTCTAATGAGACTTTCAAAATTTCTAATGTTTCTGGATTCTTCAACCACCTGATAGGCAAAAGTGAGGCGACCAGAGTTCATAAATTTCTTTTGTGGAAAGAGTTTGAGTTGGGGAGCCACTAGGATTCTTTTTTGAGGGCCATAGAACCATTCGGCATAACGAAGTGTATTGTTTTTTTCTTCAATTAATTTATCATAACGAGGGATATCAGAGGAATTCGAATACTGTAAATTAAGTATAAATTGACTTTGATTATTCAACTGAAGGAGGAATTTCTGAAAAAGATCTAACTGATTGTACCCTGTATTTTTTTGAATTAGTGGATTTTCATTGACTAAGGGTTGAGCATTATAGGTATCCCTTGAATTATTTGAATAGAGAGGGGTAAACCCCCAGTCATCAAAACCATGAGTTCTATTTTTACCCATTCTAATATCTCCAAAACCAGAATAGCTTACACTACTCAAACTTGCCCATTTTTTAAAACTTATTTCTGAAGAAAAGGAGTTGATAGATGCATTACTTGCAGATGAAAAATCGCTTGAAAAAGAAAATAATGTTTTCTTTTCACTGTTGATTAGTGGGGTTTTGGTGTAATAATGTATTACTCCCCCTAGGGCATCTGAACCGTATCCGACAGAGGAAGATCCATAAACAACCTCAACACGTTCAATAATATTAGGATTAATAGTAATAGCGTTTTGCAAGTGTCCGCTTCTGTAAATCGCATTATTCATCCTAACACCATCTACTACCATTAAAATTCTGTTTGCTTCAAAACCTCTAATTACTGGACTACCCCCACCTCCTTGAGATTTTTGTATCCGAACTCCAGGACTTAAACCCACTAGTTCTGCCCCAGTGGCAGGACGTTGAAGTGCTATTGTTTTTGCATCGATTACTGTTACTTTTTCAGCAATTTGTTTTCGAGTTGTCGCATTTCTCGCGACCGATAGAATCACCTCATCTAAGGTTTGATCTTTTGGTTTTAAACTTATGGTTACACCATTTTCAAGTTCTTGACTTTCAATTTTTATTTTTAAGCTTTCGAACCCAAAAAATTGAATTGTGATTGAATCATTTACCTCAAATATATTCAGAGGCGCTTTACCATCAACGTTAGTAAGAACAGCTTTAGTTTTTGTATTGTCATATAGCGCTACTCCCTCCAGAGGAAATCCGGATACACCATCTAGAACTAATGCTTCTTGACCTAAGAGCCATATTGGAGCACCAAGTAGAATAAGTATGCTATGAAACTTTAAAAAGCGCATTCAATATTTCAGTAGATTTTGGTGGTTTGAATTGTTGTAAATGTAGTTTGAAATAATTTATTGCATATTCAAGAAGGACCATTTTTTCTTCTCGTGATACGTTAATATTCCCTGTCGCCTCAAATTTCGTGCCTAAAACGTTTATCCAAAGTGTTTTTAAATCTCCTTCGATAAAATGAAATCTGGGTTTGTATGCGCTCATACACCCAGCTTCTAAACTAAAATAAGGAGCGTCGTTGTGAGAAATATTTGGGTAAAATCCCATAAACTTTGTTAAGTCAAGCATGGTTTTGAGGTGAAATAATCCAATTTCACTGTGTTTGTCTAACCAGAGCAGCCGTTTTTTCAAAAATTCAAAAAGAGAAGGATTGGGTTCTTGTTGCTCTTCTTTGACAACTTGATGAATTACTTCTGCTAAAAAAAAGACAACAGCCTTTTTTCTTAAATCAAAAGGAATGGATGTATAAGCTTGAAGTAAAGTTACTTCTTGTAGATAGCCTAACTTACCATCACGATTTTTTTTTGCTTCAAACTCTAAAAGAGTCAAGGGTTCAAAAAAAGACTTAGAAAGTTTTTTCTTCTTTTTGGCCGAAAGGATTCCCTTCAACATATAAGATTGAAGTCCAAATTGTTGAGTATAGCAGGCAGCAATTAGACTACTGTCTCCATAGCGTAACGTACCTAAAGCTATTGCTTGAACTGTATTGTTCATCAAATTAAAAGAACTTAAACTACTCCCTGAGCAAGCATGGCATCTGCAATTTTAACAAATCCAGCAATATTTGCCCCTTTTACATAATTCACCTGCTCCTTTTCAGTGCCGTATTGAATACAGGATTGATGAATATCTTTCATTATGGCTTTGAGTCTTTGGTCTACTTCATCTCGTGTCCAGCTGTAACGTAAGGAATTTTGAGCCATTTCAAGGCCTGAAACTGCAACACCTCCCGCGTTGGATGCTTTTCCAGGAGCAAAGAGGACATTATTTTTTACAAATAGCGAAATGGCTTCTGGCGTGCTGGGCATATTTGCTCCCTCGCCGACACATTTACATCCGTTTTTGATCAAAAGTTCAGCATCTTTTCCGTTTAATTCATTCTGAGTAGCGCAAGGTAATGCTACTTCACAAGGAATTTCCCAGGGTCTTTTTCCAGCATGAAATGAGGCATTAGGGTACTGTTCTGTATATTCATGGATTCTACCTCGTTGGACATTTTTCAAGTCCATGATAAAGGCTAGCTTTTCCTCGTCTATACCATCAGGGTCAACGATATAACCAGAAGAATCTGACAAGGTCATGACTTTTCCTCCTAATTGGATGCATTTTTCTGCTGCAAACTGTGCAACATTTCCTGAGCCAGAGATAACAACGTTCTTCCCTTCAAATCCATCATTTTGGTATGCGAGCATTTGTTCAGTAAAGTAGACTACACCATAGCCTGTAGCTTCAGGACGAATTAAGGAGCCCCCCCAAGAAACACCTTTACCCGTTAGTACTCCAGTAAATTCATTTTTCAATCTTTTGTATTGACCAAATAGGTAACCTATTTCTCTACTTCCAACACCAATATCTCCGGCAGGAATGTCCCGATTTGGACCAATGTGACGGAACAGCTCAGTCATAAAACTTTGGCAAAATCGCATTACTTCAGTATCAGACCTTCCTTTTGGGTTAAAATCGGAGCCTCCTTTGCCTCCACCCATTGGCAAGGTTGTTAAGCTGTTTTTAAAGATTTGTTCAAAGGCTAAAAACTTTAGGACGCTTAAATTCACACTTGGGTGAAATCTCAGTCCTCCTTTGTAGGGGCCTATGGCAGAATTCATTTCAATTCGATAACCTCTGTTGACTTGAATTTCCTCATTGTCATCTATCCATGCAACCCGAAAGGAAACAACCCGTTCAGGCTCCACCATTCGCAATAAAATATTCTGGCCATAATAGATATCATGTTTTACGATATAAGGAATAACTGTTTCGGCTACTTCAGTAACAGCTTGCATAAATTCAGGTTCGTTCGAATTTCGAGCGTTTACTTGAGCTAAAAATTGAGAGACAATTTTATCCATTTAGTTTGAAGTTTATTCTCTCGAAGATAGCTTCTTTTTGGTGATTTTGATGCTTTAAAATAAAAAATCAACCAAGGATTCAACCTTCGTAAAAGCAAGAGGTTTGATTTTTTTTGGAGGAGTCCCTAATTTTGAAAATTTAGAAATTGCAATTTTTCCGAAGCCTAACTTTTCTGCTTCTTGAATACGAAGTTCTACTTTTGCAACAGGTCTTATTTCTCCTGAAAGTCCAATTTCTGCAGCAAAACAGAGCTGTTGCGCTATGGGGACATCGTGATAACTTGACAATAAAGCGGCGATTACTGCTAAGTCAAGAGCCGGATCTTCAATATTTATTCCCCCTGTGATATTAATAAAAACATCTTTGCTGCCTAAAGCAAAACCTGCCCTTTTTTCCAAAACCGCCAAAAGCATATTCAAGCGTTTTGCATTGAAACCTGTACAGCTACGTTGGGGTGTTCCGTAAACAGCAGAACTCACAAGCGCTTGAACTTCAATCATCATTGGACGTATCCCTTCAACAGTTGCCGCAATGGCATGTCCGCTTAGGATTTCATCTTTTGCTGAAATTAACACTTCGCTTGGATTGATGACTTGTTGAAGCCCTTGAGTTTGCATCTCGTAAATACCTATTTCGGAAGTCGCTCCAAAACGATTTTTTTGAGCACGTAAAATACGGTAAATGTGATTTCGATCTCCTTCAAACTGTAGAACGGTATCCACCATATGTTCTAATATTTTAGGGCCTGCAATGCCACCATCTTTAGTAATATGACCAACTAAAACAACAGGTGTGTTGGTAGTTTTTGCATATTTAATTAGCTCTGCTGCTGTTGCTTTTATTTGTGACACACTCCCTGCACCACTTTCTATATGAGGAGTATGTAGAGTTTGAATTGAATCAATAATTAATAAATCAGGATTTAGTTGGGGTATTTGTTCAAAAATTTTGTGAGTGTCTGTTTGGCTTAAAAGATAACAGGAATCTGTACTCAAGCCCATTCGATCTGCTCTTAGTTTTATTTGTTGTTGACTTTCCTCCCCAGACACATAAAGTACTTTTTTATCGAGGCTTAGCGATAGTTGTAAAAGCAGAGTAGATTTTCCAATACCTGGTTCTCCTCCAAGTAAAACTATAGCTCCGGGAACAAGACCTCCTCCGAGTACACGATCCAATTCAGGATCATTAGTTTTGATTCTTGGGATCTGAGCAATTGCTACTTCATTAATTGGGATTGGACCAGCAACAGTATTTTTAGCATTTGCAGACCATCGGGGTTTGACAGTTTCTTTTTCAATTACTTCTTCGACGAGTGTATTCCATGACTTACATGAATTGCATTGTCCTTGCCATTGTGCATGTTGGGCACCACAGTTTTGACAGAAATATGCCTTTTTTAATTTAGCCATTTAGTGATTTTCACCCTTTGATTGACGATTAACTAAAGGTAATACAAAAAACGAAAGACTTCCAAAGAGAATGATCATAAGGGTTTGGGAGGACCACATTATCCAGCCAAACGCTAAGCCAGACTCGTTAGAAATATTAAATGCAGCCAATACTAAAGCAACTGAAAATGGATAAATTCCTATCCCTCCATTTGTGGCCGATATAGTAAGACCACCAATTACAAAGGCAGGTACTATAGCATCAAAGCCTAAAGATGCAGTTTCAGGAACAGTCCACTTAACCACATAAAACATGGCTAAATACATGGCCCAAATAAAAATGGTATGCGCTATAAAAGCTTCTTTATTGGGCATTTTTTTGATACTCATTATCCCTTCTGTTAAACCCGAAATAAAGTTTTTGATTTTTAGAACCCAAGGACTTTTACTAAGCGCTAGAGTTTTTTTTAAAAGAAAATAACCGACTGGGATAATCGCTATAAAAATAAGGATTTGAATGGGTGAAATCTTTTTTTCTGAGAGGACTCCCCAAATGAGATCAAACTGAAGGATTAAAGAAGCGACGACAAAACCAAGTAAAAGAAGGAGGTCGATAAGCCGCTCTGCTACAATGGTTCCAAAGGCTTTTTCGAATGGAATTTTTTCGTAAGTACTTAGTGTTGTAGCTCGAAGGATTTCTCCTGAACGAGGAATACCAAGATTTGAAATGTAAGCAATTAATACAGCCAATATAGAATTGATGTACCGAGGCTTATAACCAATAGGGGCTAGTAGAAATTTCCAGCGATAGGCTCTAGACAGATGACTCAAGACTCCAAACAAGACAGAGAGAAATACAAAACGCAAATCTGCTTTTTGAATATGATCATAAATTAATTCGCGTTCTTCACTTGAGGTAGCGGTGTAATTAAGATAGATGAAAAAAAGACCAATACCCAAGGGAACTATAATTTTAAAAAAGGATTTAATTTTATTCAAGACTTATTCGAGTAAATTATTTTTTTCATTAGGAAATATTAACGTGGGGTTAAATACTTTAGCACGTTCCATTTCCATTTGAGCATAACTAATGATGATGATCACATCTCCTTGCTGAACCTTACGTGCTGCAGGACCGTTAAGAGTAACTTCACCAGAGCCAGATTTTCCCTCAATAACATAAGTTTCAAGACGTTCACCATTATTGATATTTACTACTTGAACTTTTTCTCCCACCACAAGATTTGCAGCTTCAATAAGAAGTTTATCTAGGGTAATACTTCCGATGTAGTGCAGTTCAGCGGCCGTTACAGTAACCCGGTGAATTTTAGATTTTAATACTTCTATTAGCATGGCGCAAAGGTATTATTTTCTGAACAATTTGACGGTGTCTATAAGTCTTGTTTTACCAGCAAAAACAGCAACGAAAATTCTATGTTCATTACGAGAATCTAAATGGCTAACAGGAATTAAATCAGAAGGATTGGCAACGCAAAAATATTCCATTTTAAAACCGTTTTTATCTTCTACTTTAGATTTAAAGTACAACTCCATTTCTTTAATACTCCAATCTGAGGCTTGTTCAGTAATATAATTTAACGTTTGGAAAATTACTGAAGCCTCAGCTCTTAGATCCTCTGGCATTAAATCATTTCTGGAGCTTAAAGCGAGTCCATCCTCTCCCCTTAATAAAGGACAACCTACAATCTCTATACCAAGATTTAATGACCTACTCAATGACTTAATAATTTGTAGTTGTTGAAAATCTTTTTCGCCAAAGTAGGCTTTGTTAGGCATTATGTTTCTGAATAGTGCTTCTACAATAGTAGCTACCCCATCAAAATGCCCTGGTCTTAATGCCCCTTCCATGTATTGGCTAAGGGACCCAAAATCATATTTTTTACTTTGAATACCCTCTGGATAGATATCGTTGTGTTTTGGTATGTAAAGGATAAGTTGCTTTTTAAAAGGTTTAAGCAGCTTCAAGTCGTTTTCCAGATTTACAGGATAGCTATTTAAATCTTCAATACTATTAAATTGAGTTGGATTTACGTAAATACTGACCACAACTTTATTATTTTCTTTAACAGCTCGTTCAACTAAAGACACATGGCCTAAGTGCAGTGCTCCCATGGTAGGGACCAATCCAAGGGATGAAATTTTAGCAGATAAGTTTTTTCGTAACTCTTTAGCAGTATGAAAGATTAACATTTAGCAAATGATTAACGCAGCTAAAGTAGGCAGATTTTGAGTATATGTGCATTAATTTTGTATTTTTGCATTGCTTTTCCCCACTGATAAAATTTTTATGAAAGATAAAAGAGTTTTAATTATTTCCTCAGAGGTGGTGCCTTATCTTCCTCAAACAGAACAGGCTGTTAATTCATTTCAAATCCCAAAAGTTATAAATGAGCATGGTGGGCAGACAAGAATTTTTATGCCTCGCTACGGGTTGATTAACGAAAGAAGACATCAGCTACACGAAGTCATACGTCTTTCAGGGATGAATCTTGTTGTCAATGACATGGACATGCCTTTAATCATTAAGGTGGCTTCAATTCCTAAAGAAAGAATGCAGGTGTATTTTATAGACAATGAAGAATACTTTAAAAGAAGATCCATTCTTCATGACGATAAAGGCAAATGTCATAAAGACAATGACGAAAGGATGATCTTTTTCACCAAAGGAGTTGTAGAGACAGTTAAAAAACTGAATTGGGCTCCTGATATTATTCATTTACATGGTTGGTTTACTGCGCTTTTTCCCTTGTATTTAAAAACGTATTACGGAGATGAACCTTTATTTTCCGATAGTAAAATATTAAGCTCAATCTATGCTCCTGATTTTGAGGGTACCTTCTCTAAAAATTTTGAACAAAAAGTAGCCTTTGATAAAATTGATTCAAAACACACCTCAGATTTGCAAAATGCAAATTATGAGGCTTTAGTAAATTTGGCAATTTCTCATTCGGATGGACTTATTATGGCCTCTGAAAATCTTCCAGAAACTGTAGTTAACTACATTGAAGAAAGTAAAAAACCTCAACTTAATTTTGCTGATTCAAAAAATGAAGAAGTATATATTGAATTTTACTCTAAAAAGTTATAATTCCCCAAAGTTTCTTATGCGTAATTACTTAAACCTTTTCGTAAGTCTTAGCCTTTTCGCTTTGGTTCTCTCTTGTAACAAAGATTTTTATCCAGTTGGAGGGGAGTTACTTGCTGATCAAACATTAAAAACCGTAAGTGAAAAATTTCAAGTTTCTACCTTTCAAGAATCTATAGAAAAAGTAGAGACTAGTATCCAAAATATGCTACAACTAGGTAAGATTGAAGACCCGGTGTTTGGCAAGTCAGAAGCAAGTATTATTTCACAAATTTCGATTGCCAATGACGTTTTTTTTGGCGATTTACGACAAGAAGCTGAAGATTCAGAAGATCCATTTTCATTAGCTGTAATCCAAGAGGAAGAGACGGTAACAGCAGTTTATTTAGAGCTTCCGTTTTTCAATAACCGGGCAGATAGAGACAATGATGGAGTAATCGATTCTTTAGATGCCGATCCTGAAGACCCGCAAAGTAACTCTGATGATGACGAATTAACGGATTTAATTGAAACGCAGGCTGGGTTAAACCCCTTGAGTTCAGACAGTGACGGTGATGGAGTCTTAGATCATGAAGACACCGAAAACGAAGCCTATGAAGCTGATAATAAGGTTTATGAGATTGATTCTATTTATGGAAACCTAGATGCTACTTTTGATCTAAAAGTTTATGAATTAACCTATTATTTGAATGCTTTAGATCCGGCTAAGAATTTTGAGTCCAATAAAATTTATTATTCTGATGTAGACTATTTCGAAAGAGGATTTTATGATACTACACTATTTAGTGGTCGCGAACAGTTAAATTTCGAAGAACTTAGATTTAACTTTGAGGAGGACGACCCTGAGACTGAAGATATAGATGAAACTACTAGAGTAGAAACTCGATTATCACCTCGAATTAGAATTCCCCTTGACACGGATTTTTTTCAAAAACGAATTATTGATTTAGAAGGATCACCTTCACTTAAGACCAACACTGCTTTCCAACAGGCATTACGAGGAATTATTATTCGGACAGAAAATTTTTCAGAGGACCTGTATATGTTACTCGACTTGCAAGATGCTTCTATAAAAGTTGAGTACGAATACGATAAATACAATTCGAACGGAACCCCTGACGATGAAACGGATGATTTTACCGAAAAAGCAAAAAAAGAACTTTCTTTAGGGTTATCTGGAATTCAAATCAATACACTCAAGAACAACACATCAGTTCCTGAAATACAACAACTGGTATCCAACTCAAAACTAGACATCCCCACAGATAAATTATTTGTTAAAGGTGGAAAATATCATGGAAAAATTAGACTGTTTTCGAATGAAAACGGAGAGAGTGAAGCAGTGTTAAATGAGCTAAGAAAAAAGAATTGGCTTATCAATCAGGCAAAACTCGTATTTTATGTTGATCCCCAATTAAGCGAGGAAACCTCTAGCCAAATTGCCAATCGTGTTTACTTGTTTAAAGCAGACGATGGGACTCCTCTTGTAGATTATACGACTGACAATTCTGTTGTAACAACAGCTGTTAATCGAAGTAAGAATGTCTTTGGAGGGCTTTTAGAGTATGATGACAATAATCGGCCTTACCGGTACGTATTTGATTTAACTTATCATATTTCTAATATTATTAGGAAAGATTCTTTAAATATAGATTTGGGATTGGTGGTCACTTCAAATATTGACGACACTAGTGTTTTAGTGGCTTTACAGAATGATTCAGACGATTCAAACGTAAAATATCCTAGAGCAGCTGTCTTAAATCCACTTGGAACAGTATTAATTGGCTCCAACCCCTCACAAATTTTAGACGATAAAAAAGTTCAATTAGAACTGACCTATTCTTCCTATTAAATTACACTCCAAACCCAATAGCTGATCCAAACTACAAGCAGACCCACACTGCCTTGAATTAATGTGCCTAAAGTGTGTGTTTTATAGGCTGTTTTAATATCCATTCCACTCATTTGAGTGACTATCCAAAAATAGGAGTCATTAGCATGTGAAACGGTCATTGATCCAACTCCTAAGGCCATGATAGCCCAGATTTTTCCCATTTCAGAATCCAAACCTAAAAGAGGTAATAGTGGAAATATCAGTGATGAAGTTGTGATGATAGCAACTGTAGAAGAACCTTGAGCTGTCTTGAGGAGGGCAGCAATAAGGAAAGGGATCAGAATCCCTAGATTTTCTAGTGTAGAGATTGATTCAGCGTAGCTTTTGAGGGGTATTGTTTGAATAATAGTTCCCAAAGCTCCGCCCATTCCGGTAATGATAAGAATAGGCGCTGCCTGTTTAATTCCGTTTGTTACAGCTGTATTTAAAAAATCTTTTCTTCCTGTATGAACAAGACTAAAGGCAAATACCATCCCAACTCCTAGGGCAGTGGTAGGTTTAGTGAGAAAATAAAAGTATTCTATACCTGGGAATTCTGAAGGAGCAAATTTTAACAAAGTGCCAACACACATCATCAAAATTGGGACAAGAATGGGGAGTATTGCTTTGGTAAATTTAGGAAGGTTAGCAGATAATGAGTCTTTGTAGTGTTTTTCCTCATGCTGTGCTTCATACTTGTTTTTTTTCGTTAAATAGTGTCCATAAGCTCCGCCTACAAGAATTAGAATAAAAGCAATGATTGCTCCAACCATAATAAGTAAAAATAAATTTTCTAGCTCAAGATTTGCAGCTGCTGCAAGTGGTCCCGGTGTGGGTGGAACTAAAACATGAGGAGCAAAAAGACCCGTAGATAATGCAACGGTTAGCCCTACCAAAGGAGTTTTTGTTTGCTTCGATAGGGTTTTGTTTAAGTGGGATAAAATGACAAAGGCAGCATCGCAAAACACGGGTATAGAGACTAAATAACCAATGCTACTTATGGCATAGGGTAGTGGTAGCCGATTCATTTTTTTTAAAATACCTTGAGCTATTGAGAGCGTTGCTCCAGATTGTTCCATGGCGACCCCAATTATTGTTCCAAATAGAATTAGTAATCCAATTTTTTCAATGATGTTTCCAAAACCATTCTTGATAATATCTAACGTTTCAACTGGAGGTAATCCTAAAAGTAATGCTAGAACTAAAGCTGCAGAAAATAGAACCAAAAAAGGATGCAGTTTAGTCATAGATGTCCCAAGGACAATCCAAAGAATGGTAATTAGGATACAGAGTAGTGAAAATATCATGGATGGTTAGTTTTCATAAGTTGAAGTTCTTGAATTAATGTGCGTTCTAAATTTATTTTACCATTTTCCATGGCCTCAACAATTGAAGATTCAGGAGGTGTACACGCTACTATTTTACACAGTGGTAAGCCTTTCACTTTTTTGACTTTCGCTTTTCCCGCAACTAACAAACATTTCACTCCAGCCTCTTGAGAAATGGAAGCTATTTGAAGAGGTAACTTACCAAATAGACTTTGTTTGTCAAAAGATCCCTCTCCAGTCAGGATCAAGTCCGTATTGGAGATTCTATATCTGAGGTCTGTTAGTTGAGCTAAAAGATCAAAACCGTTTTTTATACACGCATTTAACAAGGCAAACAATCCTGCACTCACACCGCCAGCAGCTCCCCCTCCTTCTAATGTTTTAAGGTCTATACCAAATTGTTTTTTGACCACTTTAGCGAATTTTTTTCCTCCTTTTTCAAGTTGTTCAATATTTTGATTAGAGGCACCTTTTTGTCTTGCATAGGTATGAGCAGTTCCATTTTTACCTAGGAGAGGATTCTGGACATCGCAAGCAATTATCCAACTGCAAAGAAGTGCGTTAGGATTTAAATTACTTAAATCAATTTTATTCAAGCGGTATAGATGTCCGCCACCAGCAGGAAGTTCGTTCCCTTCATCATCTAAAAAACGTCCTCCAAGGGCTGAAATAATTCCTGTTCCTAAATCTTGCGTTCCACTTCCACCCAAACCCAAATAAATTTTTTTGCATCCTTGATTGAGAATATGTTCAATCATTTTTCCTGTACCCCATGTAGAGGTATTTAAGGGTTGTTGTTCGGTCTTTTTTAGTTGAGTAATACCAGCCGTTTGTGACAATTCTACCCAAGCGCTTTCTTGGTTTTCAAAAAGAAAATAGGGAGCGGTTATAGGTCTTTGAAGCGCATCATAGCACAAACATTCTTTGAGTACTCCATTAGCGTAGGAATTCAAAACGGTTAATGCGCCTTCACCGCCATCTGAAAATGGCATTGAGAAGCATTTACTTTGTGGAAATACTGTTTGCACAGTTTCCTCCATAATTTTTGCAACTTCAATGGCACTTAAGCTACCCTTGAACGAGTCAGGAATAATGAGAACTTCCATTTAAATAATTTCTTCAATTTAGCAAATAGAAGAGTAATGAGAAAGCTAATTTTTTGAAATTGATTTAATGACTTGTGTGGCGTGGATTCTTGAATTTTCTATAAACCATTTATTGGTTTTGTAACCTCCACATACAACTCCTGCTAGATAGACCCCCTTTACATTACTTTGCATGTCTTCTGAATTGTAAACGGGTGTTCTAAATTCATCGGTTTGAAAGTTAACACCCAGTTGCTCCAACATTTCAAAATTAGGCTCGTAACCTGTCATGGCTAAAACAAAATCATTTTTGATATGATGTTGGCCGCTTGGATCTTTAAAATGAACTTCACTAGGAGTAATGTGTTCAATCTCAGCCTCAAAAAAGGCTTTAATGCTTCCTTCTTCGATACGGTTTATGATATCTGGGCGTGCCCAATACTTTACATTTTCACCAATTTCCTTTTCTCTAACGAGCATAGTAACACTTTTAGCCCCTTTTCGGTAGGTTTCAAGTGCTACATCTACTGCTGAATTTGCAGCTCCTACCACAACTATATTCATGCCAAAATACGGATGCGGTTCGCTGTAATAATGTTTAACTTTAGGAAGATCTTCACCTGGTACCCCTAGGAGAAAAGGGCGGTCGTAAAATCCAGTAGCAATAATTAGATTTGAAGTTAAGTAGTTTCCTTTCGAAGTGTTTAAAATGAAATGGTCAATTTGTTTGTCAATGAAGTTGACTTCTTCATATAGCTTCATTTTCAGTTTCCAATGAGAGGCAACTCTTCTGTAATACTCTAGTGCTTCTGCACGTGTTGGTTTGGCATTATGAGAAATAAAAGGAATAGCACCAATTTCAAGTTTATCCGAAGTAGAGAAAAACGTCATATTCATAGGATAATGGTACAATGAATTGACCAAAGTGCCTTTATCTATAATCAAATAATCTAATCCTTTTTTCTCAGCTTCAATTCCGCACGCAAGACCAATAGGTCCTGCACCGATGATAATTACGTCATGCATAGCGCGAAGGTACAAATCTTGTTTTAAAACAAAATAAATAACAAATACCTATAAATAAATCATATTGCATAGATATTATCTATTTACAAGAATTAATAAATCATTTTTATAACTATATATATTTATAATATAGACAAAAACTATTAAATTTTTATTTATGATAGTAAAATCCTTTGCCTTAGGAATAGACTTGAAATACAAATCAGAAAATACCATGTCATTATTGTATTCCCAAACGTATATGCAATTCCAAGGCCACTAGAAAACCACCAAATCGGAAAGAAAAATACACCCATCGCATATTTCATTGAACTTACAAATACGATATCATCGAATTTTGAAATCACTATTCGCGTGATCCAAAGGGGGATAATATTTGGTATACTCAAGAGCGTACCAGCAATTAAACTGATTGTGTTGAATTTTTTTCTATTTGGGAGTGTCGAGAAGTTAAATTTCAACTCTTTTTTCAGTTCGTCAAAAGGCAATTGGGTTGTTAATCGATTGATTTTTTCTTTTTGTTTAGCGTAATGCTCAGAATTCTCTGAAATCCAAAGACATTCGCTCATTCGCTCCTCTAACAAATCTCTCAACTTATTAATGTTTTCTGCCTCAGTTAAATTGGAATCTGTTGTGGCATTAACAAAAATTGGTTTTCCAAAAAATAAATGTAAACTACATCTGGGTTGTCTGTGATGGCCATAATTTATGCCAACAGGCATCAAATAAATTTTTTTATCAGGATATTGTTTAAGTGCCTGAAATACAAGACGACTACTTCCCTTAGAAAGTCGCTGTAAGAAATATTCATCATGATGTCCACCTTCCGAAAACATCATCATAAACCTTCCTTGGCTTAATAATTTGTAGCATTTTTCGAAGATAAGGTCGTTTTTTTTGAGGTTACTATAACCATTTCTTATTCGATATACTGGAAGCATTTGAAAGGCATCTAAAAACCATTGAAAGGGCCCTCCAAAAACATCACTTCTTGTGAGTGAGGTGATTTTTTTTGGAGTCATTGATCCAATTATAATAGGATCTAAAAATGCGCCTTGATGATTAGGGGAAAACAAAACTCCTCCATCTTTAGGGATATTTTCTTGACCATAAATTTTGATATCCCTAAAATAAACGTAGTTATAATAGTGAAGCAGTCGCTTGACAAAAAAATAAAAAAAGGCTTTCAAAACAATATTTTTCAGAGTCCCTAAAATAGGAGATATAATACGGATAACCTAATCATTTAATAAGGGATAAAATTAGGAACAATATTGTATTAATTAGTTCCTAAACCAAACTAAAAATGGGAATAATTAACCAAGACTTGAAGAATATTTTGAGCAGCATGATAAAAATATACTAACTTAGAGGCGATTATATTTAAATCATCCCCGAAATTACTTAAATGTCTATTCGCCTAACAATGTTCTTATGTAACTGAAAACAAAAAATTATGAAAACAAAAAATGTATTAACAAGAGGATTGCTTGCCGTATTATTCTTGACAGCAAACCTCGCAATGGCACAGACAACAATTTCCGGTTCTGTTGTGGATTCTGAAAATAATGAGGCAATTCCTGGAGCAAATGTTATTGTTGTAGGCTCAAACACTGGAGCTGTGGCAGATTTTGATGGGAATTTTAAATTGAACACCTCAGCAGAATTTCCTTTGACAATAGAAGTAAGCTATATTGGTTTTGGCTCTAAAAAAATTGAATTAAATTCAGCTGACCAATCGATTGTCGTCTCCCTTGAATATGGTCAAAACTTAGACGAGGTAGTAATATCTGCTTCAAGAAGAACTGAAAAAGTTTTAGATGCACCTGCTTCAATATCTATAGTTTCTTCTCAGGATATTGAAAACTCAGCAAACGTTAATGATCCTATAAGAAATTTAGTGAATGTACCTGGAATACAAATCCAACAACAATCAGCAAATACGCTTAATTTTGAGATGAGAGCTGGTTCTGGTGTATTCGGTACTAGAGCTTTCCCAATTTTAGATTATCGGTTTATTCAATCTCCTGCATCAGGTTCATTTTTTAACTTTCAGTCTGGTTTATCAAACCTAGACCTTGACAAGATAGAGGTGGTAAGAGGAGCTGCTTCAGCTCTATACGGATTTGGAGTAGAATCAGGTGTAGTTCATTTTATGTCTAAAAAAGCGATCGATAATCCGGGGACTTCTGTTGAATTGATAGGAGGAAATCTAAGCACACTATCTGCTGCGATCCGACATGCTTATGCAAATGATAAAAAGACCTTTGGATTTAAAATTAATGCTCAGTACAAAAAAGGTGATGAATTTAGTCTTGACCCAGTGGAAGATCGAGATTGGATTAATCAGATTAATGCGTCTACGGCCAATGGAATTTTCCAACCGATTATTGTAAACAATAGAATAGACCCAAGCCAAACCCCCTCAACTCCTATTTTGACTCGTGATGAAATTGATACCGATGGTGATGGAAATGCCTATATGGGAGAGTATGAAAATTATAGCGTAAATGCACATCTTGAATTTAGACCAAATGACAATACCGATGCTGTAGTCTCTGGAGGATGGAATGCAGGTGACGGTTTAATTAACCAATCTCAAGGACCAGGATATGCTTCTGGGAACGATTATTGGGCGCAAGCAAGACTTCGCTCAGGAGGTTTCTTTGGACAACTTTCCTACAACTACAATGACGGAGGGAATGTTGACAATCCCTTTTACTTATATCTAACTGCCCAACGCATTATCACGAAAAGATCTGCTTTAGAAGGTCAATTACAATACAATTTTGAGGCGGAAAACTTTTTAAACTCTAACTATACTTTTGGGTTGGATTATCGAGACATCGGTACTGATTCTGAAAATACATTGTTCGGAAGAAACGATGGAAACAACGATTATATACTTTATGGTCTTTATGGTCAAGGAACCTCTCGCTTGGGAGACAAACTTGATTTGACTTATGCCCTTCGTTATGACAAACCCAATTTTATAGATAAAGGTAAAATTGCACCTCGATTGGCATTAGTTTACAAGCCGAACAGTAAAAATAGCTTTAGAATAACGTATAACGAAGCTATATTTGGACCAAGTGCTCTTGAGGTTTATGTTGATTTCCCAGTACAGATTCAAGCGCCAGGAGTTTTAGATGTTTGGTTGTCTGGTCAAGCGACTGCACAAAATTTTGATGCAAATGCACCAATTGAAATAGTTGGTGGTGGTGGAGCAACTCTTCCTGCTGGAACCACTCAATGGCCTCTAGCTGTTCCCTATGGAGCAGTAGCAGGATTGACTCTTCCTCCATTATATGCAGGTGTTGCAGCGGATCCATCCTATGCACCTCTTTTACCCTTGATTCAGAATTTCTTTAATACCTATGTTCCTACTGGAGCATCAGGTACAATTGAAGGATATAATCCTTTTAATGGAAGTCCATTGCCGACTGCGGTAGGCACTTCATCAGCACTCTTAGGAACTACAAAATCGTTGGAATTCGGGTATAAAGGTTTGTTAGGAGATAAATTTGCTTTGGGAATTGATGTGTATTCTTACTCAAGAACAGGATCTACCCAGTTTACAGGAATAGGTCCTTTATTCAGACTCAGCGGTGCATCAGGGATTCCGGGTGCTCTTGGAGCTCAGGTAGCTTCAGATTTTGCTTCAGATCCTGTAATAAGCGCTGCCATTACTCAAGCTGTAACAGCTGGTGTAAACGCACAAGTTCAAGCAGGTGTTGAAGCTCAATATACTGCCAATGGAATTCCAGAATCCATTTGGGAAACTGGAGCACCTGCGAATGCGCTATTTCCAGGCTCGCCCGCAGTTGCTCCTGTAGCTGCAGCTGTAGCAGCTACCGCTGCACCACTTATTGCTCCTTCAATAGCTTCAGCAAATGCTGAAGTTGCAGCACTTGTTGGAGGTGCGTTTACCCAAGCTGGACAGGCTTACACAGGTCTTATTAATACAGATGCTGTAGGTGCTATAGAATCTCAAAGAGTACCTCAGGGCGATGGGATCACTCACATTTCTGCAGGATATAGAATATTTGAAGATGTAACTCGTTCACACTGGGGGAGCGACATTTCAATGGAGTATTTCGCAACAGACGAGCTAACATTTTGGGGAAATGCTTCATGGTTGAGTCAAAATGAGTGGATTCCAGGACAAGATGATGATGATGGATTGCCTTTCCAAGACTTTTTAAATGCTCCTATATTCAAATACAGATTAGGAATGAACTATAATGTTAAAGGCGGTCTTCAAGCATCCTTGTCGTTCCAGCATGATGATGAATTTGAATCAAATCAAGGGTTTTACGCAGGAACAGTACAGGCTAAAAACCTTGTTGATGCGAGTTTAGGATACAGATTATCAAATGGTGTCAAACTAGATCTTTCTTCAACAAATCTATTTAATCAACAATACCGAGCATTTCCAAATATGCCGGTTATTGGAAGAAGAGTGAATTTAAGAGCGACGTTCCAGCTTTAATCTAGAATGAACTAAAATAAAAAGGCAGCTTCAAGCTGCCTTTTTTTGTTGTATAAATTGATTAAAAAAAATAATTCTAACTTACCAATTAACATGTAAGTCCGTATATTTGCCACTCAAAATATTTATATCATTTTAAGGAAATACAAAATGGCTCAAAGTATCGGTAAAGTATCTCAAATAATCGGTCCCGTTGTAGACGTAGAATTTAGTGGTGAAAACAATCCACTTCCCAGGATTTATGATGCATTAGAAATCGTAAATTCTGATGGAACTAAATTAATTCTTGAAGTACAATCACACATAGGTGAGGAAACTGTAAGAACCATTTCAATGGATTCTACAGACGGACTTAGCAGAGGCACTGATGCAAAAGCTATTGGAAGTCCCATTCAAATGCCAATCGGTGACAATATTTATGGTCGTCTTTTTAACGTAATTGGTGACGCTATAGATGGAATGGAGAACTTGCCAAAAGATAAGGATAACGGATTGCCTATTCACCGGGAAGCACCCGCATTTGAAGACCTCTCAACTTCTACTGAGGTACTCTTTACAGGAATTAAAGTTATAGATCTTATAGAACCATACGCTAAAGGAGGAAAGATCGGACTATTTGGTGGTGCAGGAGTAGGGAAAACAGTCTTGATCCAAGAACTCATCAATAACATTGCAAAAGGTCACGGAGGACTTTCAGTATTCGCTGGAGTAGGTGAGCGAACCCGTGAAGGGAATGACTTACTTCGCGAGATGTTGGAATCTGGAATAATCAACTATGGAGATGATTTTATGCATTCAATGGAAGAAGGGGGCTGGGACTTGAAAAAAGTGGACAACAAAGCCATGAAAGAATCTAAAGCAACTTTTGTATTTGGTCAGATGAATGAACCTCCAGGAGCTCGAGCACGTGTTGCCTTGTCTGGACTAACAATTGCAGAATATTTTCGTGATGGTGCAGGAGACGGACAGGGGAAGGATGTTCTTTTCTTCGTAGACAACATATTTAGATTTACTCAAGCTGGATCAGAAGTATCAGCTCTATTAGGGCGTATGCCTTCAGCGGTAGGATACCAGCCCACCCTAGCAACAGAAATGGGTGCAATGCAAGAGCGAATTACCTCTACGAAAAAAGGATCCATAACTTCGGTTCAAGCGGTATATGTCCCTGCAGATGACTTGACTGACCCAGCGCCTGCAACAACTTTTGCCCACCTTGATGCTACTACGGTATTGTCACGTAAAATTGCAGAACTCGGGATTTATCCAGCAGTAGATCCCTTAGACTCTACTTCTCGTATCCTTACTGCAGAAATCTTAGGAGATGAGCACTATAATTGCGCTCAAAGAGTTAAAGAATTATTACAGCGTTACAAAGAATTACAGGACATCATCGCCATTTTAGGAATGGATGAGCTTTCTGAAGAAGATAAACTAGCTGTTTCTAGAGCTAGACGAGTACAGCGTTTCTTATCCCAGCCTTTCCATGTAGCAGAACAGTTTACAGGAATTCCAGGTGTACTGGTTGATATTAAAGAAACGATCAAAGGATTTAACATGATCATGGAAGGAGACTTAGATCACCTACCTGAAGCGGCCTTTAATCTAAAAGGTACCATAGAAGAGGCTATTGAGGCCGGTGAAAAAATGTTAGCAGAAGTATAAGATTATGCAACTAGAAATTGTTTCTCCAGAAGCACAACTATTTAGTGGTGAAGTATCCAGCGTTACCGTACCGGGTGCTTCAGGATCTTTTCAGATCCTTAATAATCACGCCCCTATAGTCTCTACTCTAGTGGAAGGGCGCGTTAAAATTCAGGGTAAAATTAGTTTAGATGAACCCAACAGATCAAAATTTATACAGGAGGGAGAGCACACCTATCTTGATATACAGTCTGGAGCGATTGAGTTGAGTGACAATAAAGTCATCCTTCTAACTGAATAATATCCATTATAATTTACTCAAAGTTCCCTTTTTATATCGAAAAAATCCTACAATTTCATGAGATTAATTCTTTTTGGGCTTTTGCTCACAACATCATATCTCCAAGCCCAAACAGACACCCTTCAAATTTATCGAAACCTTAAGGAGGTCATAGTTTCTTCCTCAAGACTTGAAATTCCTTTTAGTGAAAATGCTCGTACAATTCAGATTATTTCATCTGAAGAACTTAAAGCCTCAGGCGCCTTGGCAGTTTCAGATGCACTTCAACAAATTATTGGAGTTGATATACGAAGAAGAGGTGTTACGGGTGCTCAAGCAGATTTATACATTCGAGGAGGAAGCTTCGATCAAACTCTCTTACTCATTGATGGAATGAAGCTAGATGATGCTCAAACAGGACATCACAGTCTGAATTTTCTACCTCCCCTTAAGACGATTGAACGTGTTGAAATTATTAAAGGGCCTGCTGCTCGTGTTTTTGGACAAAATGCGTTTACAGGAGCAGTCAATATTGTTACCAAAAAAGATTTTACGACCAAAGGGACTGCTGAAATTGGAGGGGGCTCCTACGGTCAGCTAAGGGGAGAATTCAGCCTAGTTAAGCATACAGAAAATGGAGGGATATTTACCCATTTTTCAAGGTTATCATCACAAGGGTACCGTTACAATACAGATTTTAAAAACAGTACTGCCTTTGTTAAAGCAAGTATGGCTAAACAAAGAAAGATGCCTATAGAAATCTTAAGTTTCTTTTCAGGAAGAAAATTTGGAGCCAACGGATTTTATGCCTTTCGGGAAGCTAAGGATCAATACGAAGAAACAGAGGCAAGTCTCCTTGCTGTTCGATCCAAAGTTCAAAAAGGAGATTGGATTTTAAAACCCACTATCTATTGGCGTAGAGGGCAAGATCATTATTTATATCTGCGAAATCAACCTGAAGTATATGAAAATTGGCACATAACGCATAAAATAGGTGCGGGTCTAAATAGTAGTTACTCATCCTCCTGGGGAAATACAGGAATGGGAGCTGATCTTTCATACGTTTCAATTGCAAGTAACAATTTGGGGTACCGTTCACGCCAATTAGTGACACTTTTTTTAGAACATCAATTTGTTTTGGGTAAACGATTGGATTTAACACCAGGAGTGGCTGTAAACTACTATTCAGATTTTGGAGGTTTTACTTATCCAGGGATTGATCTTGGATTTCAACTCAGCACAAATTGGACTGCCTATGCAAATCTGGGGTACACCTATCGTATTCCTACTTACACAGATTTGTATTACGCTGATCGGACTACAGTAGGTAATGAAAATTTAAAACCAGAAGAAGCCTTGGCGACCGAATTGGGGATTCGTCATAATACTCCTTCTTTTCGATTTTACATCGCTTATTTTGACCGACGCGCCGAGAATTTAATTGACTATGTTAAATCAGTTGAAGATGCATTTTGGGAAGCCACTAATATTCAAATTTTGGACAGCCATGGTTTTGAGACAGAAATCAGCCTACCTTTGACTTGGAATACATTATCTCAAAATATTAAGCTAGGATACACTTATTTAGCAGATGATTTGAGAGCAATTTCCGTCAATTTCTCTCGGTACAGTATCAATTCACTTCGGCACCATTTTACCGCTGCTTACACCGCTCAGATTAGTTCATCTATTCAATTTTTTACGGGAATAAAATACGGTCAGCGAGCAAAACAGGATAGTTATACCGTGGTTGATGCGAATGCAATTTGGAAAATAAAATCGTTTCAGCTTCAGGCGGCGATCTATAACCTTTTGAATGAGGAATACTCAGAGACCAATTTAGTTCCCATGCCAGGACGAAATGCAAGTGTTTCTCTCCGATATATCTTTTAAAAATGATCGTTTAAGGCACTATAAATCCGTTGTTGTTCCCAACCACGATAGGAAAGATAGGAAAAGAGTTTTCTTTTTTGTTCTGATTTAGGTAAATGAGCGATTTCATTTTTTCGTTTTTCAAAGAGTTCGTAAAAGGTACTTTCATAGTCAGTATCGTTAATTTCTTTCATCCCCTTTTTGATGTTGTAATCAGAAATTTGACGCGCTTTGAGTTCTCTTTTGATCCTATTTTTCCCCCATTTTTTAATTCGAAACTTTCCTCGAGCAAAACTTTGAGCAAAACGAGTTTCGTTGAGGTAATTATTTTCAATTAGCTTGGTTACTATAGTATCTATAGCAATTTGGATCATTCCCAACTGTTTAAGCTTCTCTACAACTTCTTTGTGGCAACGCTCCTGATAAGCACAATAGTGTTCTAATTTTTTTTGAGCCTCAGTAAGAGAGAAGGATTGTTGTTTATCACACATAATTCAATTTAAAAAACAAAACTCAAAAAAAGACAAAAGTGGTAGAGTATTCCCCTTAATTATTTCAAAAATTGACATAAAAAAACCACCCAATCGTGAGACGGGTGGTATTATATATTAATGACGGAGTCTTCTGCGGTCTTTGTTTAAGAAGCGGAACTCCAAATATTGATAAGCGTGGCGTGGAACAATACGAATCCACTTTTTGTATTCAAAATACCATTTTAAACGTTGGGATGGAGTCCCGTTTAAAAGGTAAGCGGCTATAAAAGGATGAACATGTAAAAAAAGTTTTTCCTTTTGGTTGTGCTTGTTCTTAGTAATCTTACTAAGCTCTGTGTTGATTTTGTCAATTATTACTATTGGAGCTTCTATTTCCCCATTGACGTTGGGATTAGGCTCTTTTGTTTTGATATTCATTTCAGGACGTACACGTTGGCGTTTAATCTTAATAAGACCAAAACGACTGGGTGGCAGAATCTTGTGTTTAGTTCTGTCCGTACTCATTTCTTCACGAAGGTGTTCAAAAAGTTTTTTTCGATTTGCATTGGAATTTAAATCAATGAAATCAACAACGATGATACCACCCATGTCACGAAGTCGCAATTGCCTAGCAATCTCTGTTGCAGCAATCATATTGACTTCCATAGCTGTATCTTCTTGACTTTTTGATCGGTTAGACCGATTGCCACTGTTAACATCGACAACGTGTAATGCTTCAGTGTGCTCAATCACCAAATAGGCTCCTTTTTGCATGGAAACTGTTTTTCCAAATGCAGATTTGATTTGCCGTTCTATTCCGAATTTCTCAAAAATTGGTAGGTGGTGATCATACATTTTAACAATCGACTTTTTCTCAGGTGCTATAGTCTCCAAATAGTCTTTGATTTCAGATTCCATAGAAGCATCATCTACATGAATACCAGTAAAATGATCGTCAAATATATCACGTAAGATACTTGATGAGCGATTAATTTCGCTTAACACTTTGGTTGGATATACATCAATTTGCTTAAGTTTTGCTGATAAGTTTTTCCAGCGCGTAAGCAGTTGTTGAATATCTGCATCAAGTGCAGCAACTTTTTGACCTTCGGCTACAGTTCTGATTATTAAACCGAAACCTTTGGGTCGGATACTTTGAACCAATTTTTTAAGTCGATTCTTTTCCGCACGATCTTCTATCTTTTGTGAAATTGAAACTCGATCTGAAAAAGGCATTAATACCATAAACCGACCGGCTAAAGAGATTTCCGAACTTAATCGTGGTCCTTTAGTTGAGATTGGTTCTTTGACAACTTGAACTAAAACTTTTTGTTTGGAAGAAATTGTTTCTCCCACGTTTCCGTCTTTTTCAATGTCATTTTCGTATCGAAATTGTTTTAATAGATAATCTTTGTTTTTACCTGTGCTTATCTGTTTAATATACTTTACTAGCGAAGGAAATTTTGGCCCGAGATCATGATAGTGAAGAAAACCATCTTTATCATGTCCTACATCTACAAATGCAGCATTTAACCCAGGCATTGCTTTTCTGACTTTACCGACAAATATGTCGCCTACAGAAAAATTATTGTCTTCTACTTCTTTATTTAGCTCAATTAATTTTCCATCCTTGAGCAGTGCAAAATCAACAGCAGAGGAATGCGAACGTATTATTAATTCTTTATTCACTCTGAATTATTTTGTGTTACCACAAGCGAACTTGCAGTGACGGATTAAACAATATTTTTCAGGATTTTTCCTGTGGCAGGATTCAAGCTTTTTGAATACTGCCATTTCAATGAACTTTTGGTAAATATTTTAAGTGCTTTGACCCACACTATTTTTTCTTGTGACGATTCGCTCTTCTTCGCTTTTTTCGCTTGTGCGTCGCCACCTTATGTCTTTTACGTTTTTTACCGCTTGGCATATAAAGGTTGGTGTTAAAGGTTTATAAATTATTCTGAAACGGGAACTTTGGACTTTACCCCTTGAACAAAAATTTTGGCAGGTTTGAAAGAGGGAATGTTGTGTGCCGGAATTTTGATGGCCACATTTTTTGAAATATTACGTCCAGTTTTTTCTGCTCGGGTTTTAATCACGAAACTTCCAAAGCCTCTCAAATACACATTTTCTCCTTTTTCAAGAGAAATCTTCACTTCTTTCATGAATTTTTCAACAGTGGCTTGTACATCAGCTCGATCTATTCCTAGCTGATCTGAAATATTAGATACAATGTCTGCTTTTGTCATATTGTTTTATTTATCGCTTAAAATTTAAGGCTCGCAAATATATAAATTTTAATTATAAAATGCTCTGTATAAAGTTTTTATATTGTTATGCTTTCTCTATTTTTAACACTTAACTTTTAGGTCTATAATTTTGTCTTTGACACAAAAACTGCTTCTTTGGTATGCTGAAAATAAGCGCTCATTTTTATGGAGAGAGTCTCAAGAGCCTTATAAAGTTTGGCTTTCTGAGGTGATTCTTCAGCAAACAAGAACCGAACAAGGCCTTCCATATTTTAAACGTTTTTTAGAAGCTTTCCCTACAGTAAAAGCATTAGCCTTGGCTACAGAGGACGAAGTTTTAAAACTTTGGCAAGGTTTAGGATATTATTCGAGAGCTCGAAATCTTCATTTCACAGCCCAACACATTCACCATGAACTTGGAGGAAATTTTCCCAATACATTTGAAACTATCATTGAGCTTAAAGGAGTAGGAGACTATACCGCAAGTGCCATTGCCTCCATTTGTTTTGATTTACCTCAAGCGGTTGTTGATGGAAATGTGTATCGCTTTTTATCTCGTTATTTTGGAATTTTCACACCAATTAATTCAAGTGGTGCACATAAAGAGTTTAAGATGAAGGCGACAGACTTGATGGGGAAGTCACACCCAGGGACATTTAATCAAGCAATGATGGAATTCGGGTCACTGCATTGCACACCAAAAAAACCAAAGTGCTCAAGCTGTCCTTTTGTTAAAAACTGTATTGCTTTTACTCATAACAAAATCCAAAAACTACCAGTCAAAACAAACCGTATAAAAATCTCAAAGCGGTACTTTAATTACTTAGTGGTTGCTGACTCCAATGACCGTTATATTTTTGAAAAGAGAACAAATAAAGGGATATGGCAAAATTTGTATCAGTTTCCTTTAATGGAATCTTTGGAGGCTATCAATACAGAAAAAACGCTTCTTAAACATTCCGATTTTCCGGAGGAATATATCCCGAAGGGTGAAACTATCAAGTTATGGAATAGCTCTCCAATTATCCACAAGTTGAGCCATCAGATATTGGAAGTTAATTTTTGGTATATCAAGTTGGAAAAAGAATTAACCAATACTCTTCCTGAGGAGTCGCTCAAAAAGTTGGCGGTTCCGGTTGTCCTAGACAATTTTATGAAAAAATTCTTTTGAATTATATACTTATTTTTTTGTAAATTTACTACTACATCAAACTCAAAATCTTTTAACTATGAGCGGTACACTCAATAAAGTTATGCTAATAGGACATCTTGGTGATGATGTGAAAATGCATCATTTCGAAGGTGGAGGTTCTTTAGGCCGTTTTCCTTTAGCAACTGACGAATCTTATGTAAACAAAAGCACAGGCGAAAAAGTTACCAATACTGAATGGCACAACATTGTAGTCCGAAATAAAGCGGCTGAAATTTGCGAAAAATACCTTAGCAAAGGAGACAAAATTTACATAGAAGGCCGAATCAAAACAAGAAAGTGGACAGGAGAAGACGGAAACGATAGATATTCTACAGAAATAAATGTAAATGAATTCACTTTTCTTAACACAAAAAAAGGAGGCTCCATTGGAGAAGGTTCTACAGGTTCATCCTCTCCTGAAGATACTCAAGCCCCTTCAACAGAAAAAGATGATTTACCATTTTAAAAGTTAGCATTCATTGGATCCAGACCCTTTGCCTTTAGTAAGTGCATTTTTTTCAGTCATTAATTTGCTATGGATTCAATGGATAGTTGTTGCTGTATTGTTATTGTGTTCGGCTCTGATTTCGGGTACTGAAGTTTCTTTTTTTTCGCTCCAACTTAAATCTTTGGAAGATCAAGAGGAGAGTGAATCTGACTTTGCATTAGGGCGAGTCATTTTATTATTAAAAAAACCCAAACGACTTTTGGCTACAATTTTGGTCACCAATAATTTCATAAATATTGCGATCGTCATTGTTTTTACTTCTTTGAGCGATTCTTTTTTAGGTGAAATGAATCCTGTACTCGAACTATTCATTGAGGTTGGAATAATAACTTCACTGATATTAATCTTTGGAGAAATTTTACCTAAAGTTTATGCCAACAGGAATGCTTTATTTTTCTCAAAAAAAATGGCACCTGTCATTTCAATCCTAGACCGTTATATTTTGTTTTGGATAACCTATCCGATGAGTCAAACTACAAGTTTTTTTGAAAAACGCTTAGGTGACCAATCAAACCAGTTTTCTGTCGATAAGCTTTCTCAAGCTTTGGAACTTACTGGAGATAATGAAACAACTTCAGATGAACAACGAATTTTGGAGGGCATTGTAAATTTTGGAAATACTGACACAAGAGAAGTGATGTGTCCTCGAATGGATATGTTTGCACTTTCAGATGATTCAAGTCTTGAAGAGATTATTCCATCTATTCTAGAGCAGGGCTATTCTAGAATTCCAATTTACCAAGAAAAGAAGGATAATATCAAAGGTATATTGTACACCAAAGACTTGCTGCCCAATCTGGACAATCCAAATTTTGTATGGCAAGACATCTTAAAACCTCCAATCTACGTTCCTGAAAACAAAAAACTTGATGATTTGCTCAAAGAATTCCAACAGAAAAAAATTCATTTGGCAATTGTAGTGGATGAATATGGAGGAACTTCAGGATTAATCACACTTGAGGATATTATGGAGGAAATTGTAGGTGATATTAGTGATGAATTTGATGAGGAGGATTTAAGCTATTCTAAATTAGATGAAACAACCTTTGTTTTTGAAGCAAAAATTAGTTTAAAAGATTTTTTTAGGGTTATTGATCTTGAGGAAATAGAAATTTTTGAATCTATAAAAGGAGATTCTGAAACGCTGGCAGGCTTACTCCTTGAAATTGCAAAAAAATTCCCCAAAAAAGGACAGAAAATTAATTTTGAAGGGTACGTATTCACTTTGGAGGAACTTGATCAAATGCGTATCAAACAAGTCAAAGTTCAACTTCCAAAAAAATAGACAGCTATGATCAATAGAATTTTTTTTTTCAGTCTGACTATATTTTTAGGTTGTTCTTCAGACATTCAGCCAAAACCTTGGGGATATTTAAGCTTAAACTATCCTGAACCTAACTATCAATATTTCATTAAATCACCTAGCTTTTCATTTGAATTCAATGATTTTGCAGAAGTATTTTTAGCAGAAAACAATGCCAACTCTAAAGTGGTTTATCCTGAAATGAAAGCAACCCTTTATCTCAATTATAATGCTGTAGAAAAAAATCTTGATTCACTTTTAAATGACGCGTATAAACTTCCTTACAAACATATTTCCAAAGCAGAATCTATACCAGAAAAAGTTTTTGTAAACCCCGTAAATAGGGTATATGGAACTCTTTTTTCAGTTGTAGGAAATGCAGCATCACAATATCAGTTTTTTCTTACAGACAGTATAGACCATTTTCTGGTTGGGTCGGTTTATTTTTACGCAAGACCCAATTATGATTCGATTTTACCTGCAGTGAAATACTTAGAGAAGGATATCATTCACCTGATGGAATCCTTACAATGGAAGTAATTTATTTCTCGGAGGGGTTTACTGTGTTTTCTATGCTAGAAACACTGTAAGTTTTACCTACAGATTCTACTATAGCAATGAGACCTTCATGTGTTTGGTGTTCGGCATCATAAGCAACCCACGCAGTTTTTGATTCAAAGTCTACCGTAGCAGAAACTATACCTGTGGTACGATTGAGTTTTTTTTCGATACTAGCTGCACACCCAATAGCACAAGTCATTCCTTCAATTTTCATTTTTGCAAAATCTTTTGTAGTCACAGTAGATATTTGTCTTGAAGATTCCTTTGGGGTATCGACTATAATCGTTTTGGGCCTAGGATTTGTTTGACAATTTACTAATAAAAGAAAGAGTATGTATAAACTTGAAAAAAAGGGTGTTTTCATAATTCTTTTAAAAAGACAAATATAAGTGTAATAAGCATTCTAAAAAAGTGCAATTTTGTATCAATGACTATTACTATTAAAAAGTGGGTATACCTTATTATACTTTCCATGATTTGGGGGAGTTCATATATTTTAATTAAGAAAGGTTTAGTTGGATTAACTCCGCTTCAATTAGGCTCAATTAGAATAGTGATGACAACTCTCATCCTTTCATTTTTTGGGTGGAAACACCTCCAAAAAATTCCAAAAAAGGCCTGGAAATGGATTGTGTTTACCGGTTTTTTTGGTACGTTTTTCCCCAGCTATTTGTTTGCTTTTGCTGAAACCGTGATTGATAGCTCTGTGGCTGCAGTGTTAAATGGAATGACCCCATTGTTTACTCTTATCTTGGGGCTTTTATTTTTTAATTCAAAATTCAAATGGATTAAAATGTTAGGTGTTCTTGTTGGTTTTGGAGGGACACTTATTTTGGTTTCAAATGAATTTACTGTTCGTTCTGGTGTAAATAGTTTATATGCCTTTTTAGTCGTCGCAGCAACCTTGTGCTATTCAATAAATGTAAATCTAATAAAATATAAACTCGTTGGAATCCCTGCACTAGCAATTGCATTAGGAAATTTTGTTTCAATTATTATTCCGGCTCTAGGAGTACTTATTTTTGTAGAATTCCCATGGTCAGAAATTACAGTTTCATCTGTAGTGAGTACCTCTTTAGGTTATATTTTTATTCTATCCCTTTTTGGAACTGCTTTGGCCAAGGTTATGTTTAACGAATTAGTGTCAATTTCAACTCCAGTTTTCTCAATTTCAATTACCTATTTACTTCCTATAGTAGCTATTGGCTGGGGCATTTTAGACGGAGAACAATTCACGTTGATCCAATGGCTAGGTTGTGGATTGATACTTTTCGGAGTCTATTTGATTACAGATAAAAAACGCTCCAAAAAGAAGGAGCGTTCTAAAAATTTAATTAAAAATTGAAGGATCTAGAGTACTATTTAATTCAATACTCTGTGTAATTAAATCTAATTCTTGAGGGCCTAAACTCATACTCGATTTGTGAGGAAAAAGAATTCCATCCACAGCTTTATAGTCGCCCATTTTAATAATGGTAGTTTGGGAATTACCCATAAGTTCGATGGTTTGAGAGACTTGGACTTTTAGGTGACTTTCCACATCATAATAATTAATTAATCCTTCAGAAACTTTAATTTCATATGCTTTGTTACCGTCTAGATCAACAATACCAAGTAATTCTACTGAGTTAATATCCAGATTTAATTCTGGGAAAATAGCAGCTCCATCAAGCATTTGAGCCAATACAGCTCCTTCCATATCTATTTTCTGCCCCTGCATCTCCATATAGGCATAATCTTTATTTACGACTTGTTTTTGCATAACATTGCCCATCATTTTCATCTCAGTTAAGGCTTGCTTTTGATTTGTTTTTTGAGCAAAAACTTCCAGCACCATTCCTTGTACTTCAGCTTTAGAATTTTCTTTAATTGTCTGAATTCCTTCTAACGTACTTCGACCTCCGATTGCTTCTAAATACTGATCAATCACTATCGCTGAGGTAATGCCCTCAGGGGTTGCTTTGGAATAATCCGGTCGCTTTATTTCAGTTCCCCATTTGTCAAAATAGCGGACTTTAAGTGGTGTATTCTGATGCGATATTTTTTCTAACCCGTCTAAGATTTCACTTCCTTTACCGGTAACTACAATCCTTGCATTGTTACTTAAAATATATTTATTAGCTGCTGCTAACACTTCCTGTTTAGTAACCTTGTTAATGTTTTTCAAAAACTCTTTATAAAAATTTGAAGGAAGGTTCTGAGTTTTGATGTTGAGTGTAAAATCAGCTATTGTTTCTGGGTTTTCAAGTGAAATAATAAAATTCCCTGCGTATTTAGCTTTGACTAAATCTAACTCTTCATCAGTGACTAATTCATTTCTAATTTTATCAACCTCATGAAGTATTTCTACCACAGCACTATCGGTAACAGCATTTCTTACACTGGTTGATGCTCTGAATCGCGCCTTTGTTTTGTGTGAATTACCAAGACTTGAATAAGCTCCATAAGTAAAACCTTTATCTTCTCTTAAATTTAGAAACAAACGAGCTTCGCCACCACCTCCCAAAATTTGATTTGCCAGTAATGAAGCAAAATAATCGTCACTTTTTTTATCGAGTTGAACAGTGTTGATAAAACTTATTTCAGACTGTACAGCATTTGACATTTCTACAAAGGCAACTTCTGTTTGTTCTGCATTTGTAGGATCTTTAAAAGCAATTTTAGGCTGTTCTTTTGCCTTCCAATTTCCAAAATATTTTGTGATCAATTTTCTGGTTTGGTTTGGATCAAAATCACCAACCACAACCAGATATGAATTGAGGGAACTGTAAATGTAATCGTAGGCTTTTTCTATATCTACAAGGCTTAAATTTTTAACCTTTTCTTTGGAAATGTATTCTCCGTAGGGGTGGTTTGGCCCGTACGAAAGTATATTTTCAACTCTTCTAGCTGCTGTTTTTACATCTTTTTCAGCAGTTTCTAAACCAGTAATTAGCTTTTCCTTTTCTTTTTGAAACTCTTCTTCCACAAAATTTGGATTTAGTGTCGCATCTGCCATCAATTCTAAAACTTTTGGGAAATACCTGCTCAAAGAACTGGCTTGAACACCACTAGAATTAAAGTACAATCGAGCTCCCATAAAATCAATTTCTTCTTCAAAATCATTTTTTGAAATGGAAGTAGACCCTTTACCCATCATGCTACCTAATAAGCTATTTGCGCCTACTTTTTCACTCTCGACTATAAGTGGATGGTCAATAGTAAGACTTATCGAAACTCTGGGAAGTTTATGATTCTCTACCAACAGAACCGTCATACCATTTTCCAGTTCAAACTCTTCAGGATCTTCAAGTTGGATTAATGGTGCCGGGCCGGGTTTAGGCTGTTGTGTTCTATCTATTTGCGCTTGAACAGAGAAAGTGAAAAATAGGATAAAACAAAAAGTGATAATTGATCTCATTTGGATATTAATTAGATTTAGGAAGATAGTTTAAGGTTAGTCTTTGATTTGGGTTGAGATATTTATTTGCAACCTCACGGATCTCTTCACGTGTTATTGAACGATAAATATCAATCTCTGAATTGATCAACTCAGTGTCTCCATATATAGCATAATATTCTGCTAACGAATTTGCAATTCCTTCTACAGAACCATTAGAGTCTACAAAGTCAGATTCAAATTTATTGAGGAGTTTTTCAAAGTCTTTTTCACTGATCAGATCAGATTGAATTTTTTTAACTTCCTCGTCAATTTCCTTACTTATTGAAGTTAAAGTAGTTTCTCCTAGGGGTAGCGAAAGAATGACGTAGAGGCCATAGTCTTCCATGCTCATGTTAAAGGCTGCAACTTGGAGAGACATTTTTTTCTCATCTACTAATTTTCTGTATAATTTCGAACTGTTTCCATCACTTAGATAGGAAGAAATCATGTCTAAAACCTTCGAATCTCTTGACGTTTTTTCTGGAATTCTATAGGCAGTAAAAAGTGCAGGGATTTGAATGTTTACATCAAAAGCTTCTGCAGTCTTAGGACTGGTGATTGGTTTTTCTTCAATTTTTTCAAAATTCACAGTAACTCCCCTTGGAATTTCTTCGAAATAATCAGCGACCATTTTTTTAGTCGCTTCCATTTCAAAATCACCAGCAACTACTAAAACTGCATTATTAGGGATGTAGTATTTTTTATTGAAGGCAATAAATTCATCCAAGGTAGCGGCATCTAGATGCTCCATTTTTCCTATGGGAATATTTTTATATGGATGTTTATCGAACATGTGTTTTCGAACTTCGAAAATCCAATTTCCGTAAGGGCTGTTATCATATCGGAGTCTTTTTTCTTCTTTCACCACTTCGTTTTGAGTTTCAACTCCTATTTCGTTAATCACAGGATGGAGCATACGTTCTGATTCCATCCAGAGACCTAATTCTAGATTATTTGATGGAAAGACTTCATAATAGTAGGTGAAATCGTCTGTTGTGTAAGCATTATTTCTTCCTCCATTTGAAGTTACTAGTTTAAACCATTCTCCACGCTCAATATTTTTAGTCCCTTCAAAAAGTAAGTGTTCGAAAAAATGGGCAAAACCAGTTCGCTCTTTTTCTTCATTTTTAGCCCCTACGTGGTAAAGTACCGAGGTAACCACCATTGGAGCAGTTTTATCCTGATGTAAAATAACGTGGAGGCCATTGCTGAGATCATATTCTTCAAAAGACACTTTTTGTGCGTTGAGAAGCAAACAACCGGCCATGAACATAAGAAGTGAGGAATATTTTTTCATGAGAGAATTTTAAGTTTGTTAAGGTGTTTGAAACCAAGGAATCCTAGGTTTAAACGTACTAAATTAATACATTTGAAATGATTTATCAAACCTTAAGTTATGCGTTTATATTTAAATATTATTTCCTTATTCATTTTTACTGTCAGCTCGGCTCAGTCAAATTATAAGTCAATACTAAAAGATATTGATAATGATGGGGAGGCTTATTCTAAAATTGCTCAACAGATATGGTCCTATGCTGAGATGGGTTATCAAGAAGAACAAAGTAGCGCACTGCTACAGAAAACTTTAGCTGATCAGGGTTTTGAGATAGAAACTGGAGTTGCAGAAATTCCAACTGCCTTTGTAGCTCGTTATGGATCAGGTCAACCCGTAATTGCAATACTCGGAGAATACGATGCTTTGCCTGGTTTATCCCAGCAAGCAGTTCCCTATAAATCTTCAAATAATGGTAAAGCAGGTCATGCATGTGGCCACCATCTCTTCGGGACCGCTTCAGCCGCTGCTGCAATCTCTATTAAGAATTATCTTGAAAAGGAAGGGAAATCGGGAACTGTAAAATTTTACGGATGCCCAGCAGAGGAGGGAGGCTCTGGAAAAGTTTATATGACTCGGGCAGGTTTATTCGACGATGTAGATGTGGTTCTCCATTGGCATGCAGACAATAAAAATGCTGCTAGTGTACGTCCGGCCTTAGCAAATAAATCCGCCAAATTTCGTTTTTATGGGATTTCTGCCCACGCTGCAGGAGCACCTGAGAAAGGTCGTTCTGCGCTTGATGCTGTTGAAGCTATGAACGCCATGATAAACATGATGAGGGAACATGTCTCAGAAAGTACCCGAATACACTATGTAATTACACGTGGAGGTGAAGCCCCCAATGTAGTCCCAGATTTTGCAGAAGTATATTATTATGCACGCCACAAAACTAGAGCTGAGGTAATTAATGTTTTTGATCGAATTGTAAATGCAGCCAAAGGTGCTGCTTTAGGAACAGGGACTGAAATGGAATACGAGATGATTGGAGGAACCCATGAGTTGTTGTTTAATGATGTCCTACAACCAATGGTTCACAAAAACCTTCAAAGTATTGGAGGTTACCAATATACAGCTGAGGAAAAGGTATTTGCTAAAAAAATTGCCGAAAGTTTAGGGGAACCTCTTGATGTCCAATTCGTTGAAGGAGTGGCACCTTACAGTGAAAGTGCTAAAGCTGGAGGATCTACAGATGTGGGGGATGTTAGTTTTGCTGTACCTACAGCAGGACTAAGAGCTGCTACATGGGTTCCTGGAACCCCAGCTCATAGTTGGCAAGCTGTTGCTGCTGGAGGAACTAGTATAGGGAATAAAGGAATGATTATTGCTGCAAAAACACTGGCGTTAACTGGGATGCAATTGATTGACAATCCAAAGATTATTAAAGCTGCTCAGGAAAATTTTATTCAGAAAAGAGGAAAAGATTTTCAATATATACCTATGCTTGGAGATCGTAAACCCGCGTTAAACTATAGAAATTAAATTATATGGAATTTAGATTAACGGTGCTTTTGATTATGAACTTACTTTTTGCTCAAGCACAAGTATTTACTTATTACACACAGCAAAACGAAAAAACAATTACACATCGTATTTTGATGGATGACTCTTATTTTATTGAAACACAATTTATAAGTGAACCCGCTGAATTTATATTGACCAGAGGTGGATTTTACACTATGCAAGAAAGTTCAATTTCTGTGACCTTTGAATTCAATTCTAATTTTGATCAGGACGGATTAAAGCAGTTAGAATTTGGCAGGAATGATCAATGGCAAAAAGTGTCTCGTCTTTGCTCTCCCTCTTCAGTCATCCTTCCTGCCATTAGCCATTTACCGTTTAGGTCCTCAGCTGTACGAGACACTTTTTGCCATTGATCATTCCTGCCAAATTCTAACTGCTTTAATCCGTCCTGATCAAAATTATAATTGAATTCAAAGGTCACAGAAATTGAACTTTCTTGC
>JAQWHT010000124.1 GCA_029249225.1 Flavobacteriaceae bacterium | reverse complement strand
GCTAATGTTAATACACCTGACGCTAGAACTCTAACAGTTCAACCTTGGGAAAAAAATCTATTAGCTGATATTGAAAAAGCAATTTTAGTAGCAAATTTAGGATTTAATCCAATGAATAATGGTGAGTCTATTATCATCAATATTCCCCCATTAACTGAAGAGCGTCGTCGCGATCTAGCTAAACTAGCAAAATCTGAATCTGAAAATGCAAAGATCGTTATTCGAGCTGCTAGAAAAGATGCCAATAATGATATTAAAAAATCAGATAGCTCTGAAGATATTCAAAATAATTTTGAAATTGACATTCAAAATTTAACAGATGAATACATACAAAGAGTTGATAAAATTTTCATTATTAAAGAAAAAGAAATTTTAACAGTATAGATACTTCCAGCATTTACAGTTGCTAAAGGCTTCATGAAAAAGAAAAAAGAGTCAAATGTTTGGAGCCTAGTAGCAAGGCTTATATTAAGAAATAGATTTATCCTGCTAGCGGCTATACTCGGCATGACTTTTTTTTTGGCTACCCAGTGGAAGTATATGCAATTTACGTTCACAGAAGCAAACTTACTTCCCGATAATCATCCAGAGAATATTCTCTACAATTCATTTACCGAAACCTTTGGAGACGAGGGAAATGTTATAGTAATCGCACTTAAAGACAGCTTATTTTTCACTCCAGATAAACGAAACGCTTGGAGAGAACTAAACAATCAAATTGAAGCTTTTCCTGAAATTGAAATGGTTCTTTCTACTGATAATTTACAGGAATTAATCAAAGATCAAAAAAACCAAAAGTTAGTTCTCCAAAAAATTCCACTAAGTGTTGCAAAGGACTCAACTGCCATTTTAAAGTTTAAGGAAAAATTATTTTTAGAACTCCCTTTTTATAAAAATCTAATTTTTGACATAGAGACCAATACCATAAGATCTGTGATCTATATGAATCCAGATATTGTAAATACTTCCAAGCGAAAAGATTTTATTTTTGATCAATTTATTCCTTTAATCGAATCCTTTGAGAACAAAACATCCTCAGATGTTCATGTTTCTGGGATGCCCTACATTCGAACTTTAAATGCTCAAAATATTGTAGATGAAATTGGCCTGTTTGTTTTAGGAGCTACATTGATCACATCACTGATTTTCTTTTTATTTTTCAGGTCTTTTAGAGCAACTTTCATATCACTGTTCGTGGTAGCGATTGGAGTTATGTGGGCATTTGGAATTTTGGGCTGGCTAGGTTATGAAATAACGGTATTAACTGCTTTAATCCCTCCTCTAATCATTGTAATTGGAGTTCCAAATTGTATTTTCCTTATTAATAAATACCAGCAGGAAATTGCTAAACACAGCAATCAGGCAAAATCTTTACAACGCGTAATCATTAAAGTTGGTAATGCAACATTGATGACTAACCTTACTACAGCTTCGGGATTTGCAACCTTCATACTCACCAACAGTAAAATTCTTAAAGAATTTGGGGTAGTTGCTTCAATAAATATCATAGCCATCTTTGCTCTTTCGCTACTTATTATTCCAATCAGTTATAGCCTAATGCCGCTTCCAAAAAAGAAACACCTCAAACATTTAAAGAATAAATCCATTGACTATTTCGTACGTTGGATGGAAAATAAAGTCAGAAAAAAAAGAGTCAATGTTTATATTGTTTCTCTAATTGGACTCATCATTGGGATTACAGGAATATATCAAATAAAAATTTCTGGAAGTCTAATAGAAGATATGCCTAAATCTGCAGAGTTTTTTCAAGATATTCGTTTTTTTGATCAAAGCTTTAACGGTATTGTCCCTGTTGAAATTTGGATTGACAGTAAAAGAGAAAATGGTATAGTAAAGCCGGCAACACTCCAACGGATGAATCAACTACAAGAAACAATAGAAGAAATACCAGAACTTGCTCCCCCCCTTTCCGTAGTCAACGCAATAAAGTTTGCAAAGCAGGCATACTACAATGGGAATCCAAATTACTTTTCCCTACCTACTTCTCAAGAGAATAGTTTTATTTATCCTTATCTCAACAACGCCAAGGGAAATAATCAATTGATAAACGGTTATGTGGATTCCACAGGACAATTTGGTAGGATTACTACCTATATGAAGGATATTGAAACGGATCGGATGGAACGTATCGAAGCTGATCTTAGAGCCGCCATGGCTAAGATTTTTCCTAAAAGTAGATATGGAGCAGAAATTACAGGTAAAGCCCTACTTTTTTTGAAAGGAACAAAATACCTGATCAACAATTTGATCCTTTCGTTAAGTCTAGCTATTTTTTTAATTGCTTTATTTATGGCGTTTCTTTTCCGCTCATTTAAAATGATCATTATTTCATTAATTCCCAATTTACTCCCACTGATAATTACTGCTGGTGTTATGGGTTTTACTGGAATACCTTTAAAACCTTCAACAATTTTAGTGTTCAGTATTGCTTTTGGAATTTCTGTTGATGACACAATCCATTTTCTGGCAAAATACCGGCAAGAACTTATCGCAAATGGTTGGAAAATTAATAAAGCTGTATTTGCAGCATTAAGAGAAACTGGAATCAGTATGTTTTACACCTCCATCGTCCTGTTTTTTGGTTTTTCGGTATTTATGTCTTCAAATTTCGGAGGTACTCAAGCGCTAGGAGGATTGGTTGCTGTTACACTTTTGATGGCAATGTTAGCGAATCTTATTCTACTCCCTTCACTCCTTATTTCTCTGGAGGATACCATAAGTAATGACAAAGTCCTTAAAAAACCAAAAATTGAAATTTTAGATGCCTAACTGCAACTCACTATGTAGGACTGTTTTTCTGAAATAAACTTATCTTTGCAGCGCTAATAATCACAACCGAAAATCTTAAGCTTGGAAATCAATTGGGGTCTAAGACCACAACACTCAACTCCAATCTTAATTGAAAAAAAATATTACGATGAACGGAAAAAAGATAAAATCGATATTAGAGTCTAGTCCTAATGACGAGAAATGCACTGTTAGAGGGTGGGTTAGAACATTTAGAGCCAATCGTTTTATAGCCCTCAATGACGGGTCTACTATAGAAAACCTTCAGTGTGTGGTTGATTTTGAAAAACTCGATGAGAATTTACTCAAACAAATAAATACTGGTGCTGCTCTTCAGCTTAGTGGAACACTAGTTGAGAGCCAAGGTAGTGGCCAACAAGTTGAGCTTCAAGTTACTGAACTGTCAATTTTAGGTTCTTCCGATCCAGAGAGCTACCCTATTCAACCTAAAAAACACAGTTTAGAATTCCTAAGAGAAAAAGCACATTTGAGAGTTAGAACAGCTACTTTTTCTGCAGTTATGCGCGTTCGTTCTGCCCTATCTTTTGCTGTACATCAGTTTTTTCAAGAAGAGGGGTTCTTTTATGTCAATACCCCTATAATTACAGGAAGTGACGCTGAAGGGGCTGGAGAAATGTTTAGAGTCTCGACACTAAATCCTAAAAATCCACCCTTAAATAAGGACGGAAATCCAGATTTTAAAGAAGATTTTTTTGGAAAAGAAACCAATTTAACTGTATCAGGACAATTAGAGGCAGAAGCTTACGCTCTAGCTTTAGGCGACGTTTATACCTTTGGGCCTACATTTCGAGCAGAGAATTCCAATACTACTCGACATTTGGCAGAATTCTGGATGATAGAACCCGAGATGGCATTTTATGACCTATATGACAATATGGATTTGGCAGAAAAATTCATAACCAGCGTCCTAAAACACGTCCTGATCTCTTGCAAAAAAGATTTAAAGTTTTTGGATGAGCGATTTAACAAAGAAGAAAACACCAAGCCCCAACAACAACGAAGTACAATGGGGCTATTAGAGAAAATTAATTTTGTGGTTAGCAATGACTTTAAAAGGGTTAGTTATACCGAGGCAATAGATATCTTAAGAAACTCAAAACCTAATAAAAAGAAAAAGTTTCAATACCCAGTAAATGAATGGGGCATCGACTTACAAAGTGAACACGAACGTTTTTTAGTAGAAAAACATTTTAATTGTCCAGTTATACTCTTTGATTACCCCGCCAACATAAAAGCCTTCTACATGAGAAGAAACGATGATGGAAAAACCGTTCGAGCCATGGATATTCTTTTTCCAGGAATTGGAGAAATTGTTGGAGGTTCGCAACGTGAAGAACGTTTAGAGGTTCTAGAAGAGCGCATTAAAGAAATGGATATTGATGCAGAAGAACTTTGGTGGTACCTAGATTTGAGAAGGTTCGGAAGTGTTCCCCACAGTGGTTTTGGTCTTGGGTTTGAACGCTTAGTTCAATTTGCTACAGGTATGGGTAACATTCGAGACGTAATTCCCTTCCCAAGGACTCCCCAAAATGCTGCATTTTGATGATTAAAAAGTAAAATATCTATCTTTACATCAATCATTACCCTATGCTAAAACAACAGCTCCAAATAAAACTATCCCAAAAGCTCTCTCCTCAGCAAATCAAGTTGATGAAGCTGATACAACTTTCTACGCTAGATTTAGAACAAAAGATAGAAAGTGAAATTGGAGAAAATCCTGCATTAGAGAGTGGGGCTGAATCAACTAGATCTGAAAATCAAGATAATGAATTTGAAGAAAACACTAAAATCGAAACTGATGAAATCGATATCGATCAGTATTTAAGTGATGATGAAATCCCCTCTTATAGACTTTATAGTAACAACTATAGCAGTGATGAAAACGAGAGGACAGTCCCATTGAGTGGTGGTATTAGTTTTCATCAAAGTCTTTTGCAACAAATGGGAAATCTCATCTTAAATGACGATGAAATGCTAATTGCTGAATTTCTTATTGGCAGTATTGATGACAGTGGTTATTTAAGAAGAAGCGACGATGAACTTATTGATGATTTAGCTTTCACACAAAATATTTTTACAGATAAAAACAAGCTAGATAAAATTATACGTGCTGTACAAACTTTAGACCCCCCGGGTGTTGGTGCCCGCTCGTTAAAAGAATGTCTTCAATTACAGCTTGAAAAAAAGAAAAAAAATCGCCCAGAAGTTGTTCATGCACTAGAAATAATAAAAAATGAATTTGATCACTTTAGCCACAAACATTACAGTAAACTACAGGATCGAGTTGGAATAAGTAAAGAAGAACTAAAAAAAGCTTTAGACCTAATCAGCCGACTGAACCCCAAACCAGGGGGAGCATTATCGAGTACAGTGCAGAACACTCACGTAGTACCAGATTTTATTTTAACTCTTGAAGATGGTCGAATTGAAGTACAACTCAATCGAAGAAACGCTCCCCTACTAAAAGTTTCTGATGCTTATAAAGAAATGCTGTCAGGGTACCAAAAAAGTGAAAAGAAATCAAAATCCCAGCAAGATGCTGTTCAGTTTATAAAGCAAAAACTCGATGCAGCCAAGTGGTTTATCGATGCTATACAGCAAAGACATCAAACTTTAACCTTGACCATTAATGCTATCATTTCCCATCAAAAAGAATATTTCTTGACTGGAGACGAACGCAAACTCAAGCCGATGATCTTAAAGGATATTGCAGATAAGGTTGATATGGATATTTCAACCATATCTAGGGTAGCCAACAGTAAATATATCGATACACCTTATGGAGCAAAGCTTCTCAAAACCTTTTTCTCTGAAGGGTTAAAAAACGAAGAAGGTGAAGATGTATCCTCTATTGAGATAAAAAATATTTTGAGCCAACTCATTGCCGAAGAAAATAAAAAGAAACCCTTGACCGATGAAGTACTCTCTAAATTAATGAAAGAGAAAGGATATATAATTGCTAGGAGAACCGTTGCAAAGTATCGGGAACAACTTGATATTCCGGTAGCTAGACTGCGAAAAGAGTTATAAAATATAGAAAATTAATCCAATTTTCAGTGAATTAAGTTCTAAGGGAAACGCATTAGTATCTATGCTTTTTTGGTCAAAGAACGGACTTAAATGATACGCTAAATAAAAATTCCAAGTATTGTAGCCAAAACTCATATGAGCTATACTACTGAAATTCTCTAGATCATTACTGTTTTTTAATTCAAAAGTATTTTGACGAATTTTATTGTAATAATTCCATCGAAATGATACCCCCCCATAAACTCTCCAAAAAGCGAAATTATCTGGAGTTGCATTACGCCATCGAAGGGTGAACGGAAGTTCAACAGCGTGTAACGAAAAAAACATAGGGGTATTGTTTTTATCGGCAATAGAATATTGTATTTGGTTATTTTCTGTTGTAGCGCGGTTTAGATTCGTATTAAATCGTTCAAAACTCATTCCAAGCCCGATTCCCGTAGCAAATTTTCCAGAAGAGCTAAGTGGAATATCTCGAATAAAACCCCATTGAAAATGTCTAGATAAACCTTGTGGATTAAAATCTTCTCGATTGCTTTGTAGAAGCATAAAGGAAGCACCCAAGTAAAATTGATCTTCCCGAAAAAAATCATCTTTAAATTTTGCATCCTCCTGACTCCAGGCAGAGAAGCAGGCACCAAATAAAAAAACAAGTGCAAAATAACACTTCAGTGTACTCAAAAAAGGAGATGTTGAAGACATGAATTGTTAAAATAAAAAAAAGTGCCTAAAAGAGGCACTTTTTTATAGCATTATATGTAAAAAACTAATTTATGTTTTGAGTATAATCTCCCAAACGTGTAGTGTAATTGATCTTTAAAGCACTAACTTTTCGAAGTTCTTGCTTTATATCCTGTACGAGTCCCATTTTAGTATCACTGTCTACCTTAAGGGCAGTAGTTAATACGTTTTGGAGTTCTTGACGTTTAGCAGCTCTTTCAGCTAAAATAAAAGCACCGACCTCACTAACCGTTGCGAACTTATCATTCAACTGAATCTTTGCACTCGTTCCATATTTATCTTGGTAGCGGTTTGAGGGCTTACCAGCATAAATATACATCACACGATCTTTCTTATCTAGCTTCTGGACTTGATCTGCTGCAGGTAACTTATTAATTACCATCAGCGTACTGTCTCGCATCACAGTAGCAACCATGAAGAAGAACAAGAGCATAAAAACAATATCAGGCAAAGATGCTGTAGAATGATAAGTTC
>JAQWHT010000123.1 GCA_029249225.1 Flavobacteriaceae bacterium | reverse complement strand
ATCCCTACAATACCAAGAGGGTGATATTGCTCGTAGAGGCGATGCAATGGACGCTCAGAGGTCATAGTTGAGCCATACAATTGTCTTGAAAGACCAACAGCAAAATCGCAAATGTCAATCATTTCTTGTACCTCACCCAGTCCTTCCTGAAGTGACTTCCCCATTTCCCAGGAAACTAATTGACCTAAAGCTTCTTTTTTAGCTCTTAGTTTGTTGCCGAATTGACGAACCATCTCACCCCTTTTAGGAGCTGGGATTTTTTGAAAACTCAAAAAGGCATGTTCTGCTTTAGTCACCGCTTTTTCGTAATCCTCTACCCCTGCAGCTTGAACGTTACCCAGCAAACTGCCGTCAACAGGACTGTAGGACTCAATCAATTCTCCTGATCCGTACCAGGATCCTCCAGAGTGACATCCCATTTGTTGAGGTTCAATATTTAGTTCTTTTAGTAAATTGATGATTGTTTTCATTATCTATTTTTTTAGCTGTGAGGTAAATGTACTTTCAAAAATCTTATCTGCATTTGAAGTTTCAAAACCTTCTCTTCTGTGTTTTCTTTTTAGTTTTCCAACTTCTAAATTACTGAACTCAGGCAATGCACTGCGTTCAGCAAACTCTACATAACTCCCTGCTATTTTCTTTGTTTCTCCTCCTGAAAATTTAGCCTGCACTTGGTTTGCAACAGAACTTGTCTGTCTTAACAAACCGTCCTTACTTGTTTTAATTTCACCACCTGCGGTATTTAATTGAATCCCAATAGATTTTAAAAAAGAATTAAAAGGCTCAAGGGTATTGTAATCATTTGGCAGATCATGAACACTAATCGTGTAATGATTTAAATAATAACGATTGAAGATAACCCAAGCTGCATACTCGCTTTCCTTAAGTAAATTTTCATAGTCAAGAAGAGTAGGTAATGACCATAAAGGTGTTTGAAAAAAACGTGTAACTTGATTTATATCATCAAGATTTAATGCATCAACCGGATCGGAAATCACAGAATCAGTATATTTTTTGATAGTTTGCTGTGCAGAATCAGAGAGTAACTCAACCTTTAGTTCGCTAATAAAAACTCTTGGTAAATCTGAGCTAGGAGGAGCATACCAATAAGCATCAAGCTTTTTAGCTTCAAAATGATAAAAATCCTTTCTAGAATAGCCATGAGCCAAGAAGATCTTTTCGAATGAAGCTATACCTAAGTGGGAAACTCCCATGGTTCGGAACGCTATGTGATCATTTACCACTGCTGTTTGATCGCTAACCATCCCTTTGTCAATCATGGCCTGGGTGATTTTTCTGACATCAGGCACACGCTCTTCATAGACTTTAAAAAGGCCGTCTAATATCTGGGTCATCTTGGTGCTATTTTTAAACTTCATAGTAGGGTTTTTTGATATTTAGGTTAAAAATAAACTTCCTGTTGGAGTTTTCAAGAATTTATCGAAGGGAATTTCCTCTTGTTTTAAAAATCCCTTTTGAGGTAATGTTTTAGCTGCGACCATTTCGACAACAGCGACTACCGAGGCTGCTGTGGTCCATGAAATGGCACGCCATTTCTTACCCTCAATTTCGAGAGGATAAAAGGCCTTATAGTATTCTTTTCTAGAAAGTACTTCTTTATGCCAGCCTTCTACGACGGCATAGGTATAGACCACATCTTCTTCAACAGGAGGTTTTGCGTTACTTAATATTTGTTCCAATTGCTCCTTATCGTCTTTTAGAATGAGTTCGTACATTAAAAATTTCATCAATTTTCCATGTCCAGGATAGCGTATGGTTTTATAATTTAAGGTATCTACCTTACCCTCAAAAGTTTCACAAAGCGTTCCTAATCCTCCGGAAGTTGTAAAAGCTTCAAATTCTTGCCCCTCGATATTGATGTATTCAAAACCTTCTAGTGATGGGACTAATTTTCTTTTGCCATTGTGAATTGCTTCAGCATCATTTATATATTCATTAATAACACCATGAGGAGACCATGTAAATGAGTAAGCCATCTGACCGTTTGGATATCTTGGAAGTGCTCCTACCCGAAGTTCAATATCACGCAAACGATCGAAAGAAGAGCATAAATCGTTACCAACAATGCCAATAAATCCTGGTGCTAAACCACATTGTGGCGCAAGGATTTTGGTTGAAGTTCCATCAAGCCCTTGAATAAATTGTGTAGTAGGAACATCTTCTGTGAGATCAAAATAATGAACACCGCAATCATGGGCCAGTTTTGCAATTTTTTTATTTAAAAAGTATGGAAGTGCAGACACAACTGCATCATGAGAGGAAATCTCTTTTTCGAGCCATTGCATATCAGTCACATCGGCTTGTACGCATTCAAAAGGAAAATTGTAGTCATAATGAGGGAGCTTTTGATCTACTGCTTTTACCTTAAAATTTTTACTCAATAAGAGTCCAACTAAACTCCCTACTTTACCCATTCCAAGCATTAAAATATTTTCCATTTATAACAATTTATATTAATTATGTTTTATTTATAACAAAAATACAACTATGAATTTATATTTTTTCATTAAACAATAGCTTTAGTTAGAAAAGTTTTTAACAAAAAAAATGAGATAAAAAACTAAATTTGCATTCTAATTCTACTTTGTGAACGCCTTAGTCTATTTTTTTGCTTTTCCAGTTTTATTTCTCATCTCGAGATTACCTTTTCCTTTGTTCTATATGTTATCAGATGGCATTTGTTTTATACTCTACCGTATTGTAGGCTATCGTAAATCGATAGTGCGTTCAAATTTGAAACTTTGTTTTCCTGAACTTGAAGAAGAAGAATTTAAGCTTATTGAAAAAGAATTTTATCGCCATTTGTGTGATTTATTTTTAGAGATTATTAAATCCATGGGTATGAAAAAAAATGAGATGTTAGAGCGTTTTAACATTAAAAACATTGAGGTGCTAACTCAGTTTGAAAAAGAACACAGATCCGCTTTTATTATGTGTGGCCATTATGCTAGTTGGGAATGGATGATGTCTTTAGGTTATCACATGAACCACCTGGGTTACGGTATTTATAGACCAATAAAGAATCCTTATTTTGATCGATTAATTAAACGAATTAGAAGCAAACACGATGCGTTTATGATTCCTCAAAAGAAAGCAGCTGAAATCATACGTAACAAGGAACAGAATAACGAACGAGGTGTGTATGGATTTGCCAGTGATCAGTCTCCACGATTAACATCTAAATCATATTGGAGAACTTTTATGGGAATTGAAGTCCCCGTTTTTACAGGAGCAGAACGTCTAGCTAGAGAACTCAATATCCCTGTTGTTTTTGGTAAAATTAAAAGAGTAAAACGAGGTTATTATGAGCTGGAATTTAAACTTCTTTCTAATGAATCAAAAGCGACCAAAGAAAATGAAATTACAGACATTTACACCACTTGGCTCGAAAAACAGATCAATGACGATCCTACTCAATATTTTTGGACGCATAAACGTTTCAAACACGCAAGATTCAAAAAAGAGCTTTGATTTCTTTATCAAATCGTGTAGCTAGAGCATTTGCTTCTTGTTGCGTTTTAGCCTCTGTGTAAATCCGTATAATAGGTTCTGTATTTGATTTACGCAAATGAATCCAAGCTTTTTCAAAATAAATTTTTAAACCATCAATGTTGGTTACTCTTTCATTGGAATAGTGATGTTCTAATTTTTTTAAAATACCATCAACATCCATTCCTTCTCGTAAGTTGATTTTGTTTTTACTCATGTAATAATCAGGATAGGTTGCCCTTAGTTGAGATACGCTAAGTTTTCGCTCCACCAAAAGAGATAAAAATAAGACCACACCAACCAAAGCATCCCTTCCGTAATGTGAGTCAGGATAAATTACCCCACCATTTCCTTCACCTCCAATGATCGCTTTAGACCTTTTCATTTCAGTAACTACATTAACCTCTCCTACTGCACTTGCAAAGTAGTTTTGTCCATGGGCTTTTGTAACGTCTTCTAATGCTCTGGTTGACGATAGATTAGAAACAGTAGCTCCTAGTTTTTTGCCTAAAATATAGTCTGCACAAGCGACAAGAGTGTATTCTTCACCAAATAATACTCCCTTTTCATCCACAAAAACGAGTCGATCTACATCAGGATCTACTGCTATGCCAAAATCAGCTTGGTGAGTAACAACTGCTTCGCATAAATCAGTTAAATGTTCCTTTAAGGGCTCGGGGTTGTGAGGAAATTCTCCGTCAGGAGTACAATGTATTTTGATCACTTCTACGCCTAAAGATTCAAGTAGAGCAGGGATTGCTATTCCCCCCGAAGAGTTCACCCCATCCACCACAATTTTAAATGATGTTTCTTTAATTTTTTCGGTTTGCACCAAGTTCATATTTAAACAATCGTCAATATGGTGTGGAATGGCATTGGTTCGAATACTGATTTTTCCTAAATCATCTACAGAAGCGTATTCAAAAGACTCTTCGTTAGCATAGGTCAATACTTGGGCTCCTGCTTTGGCATCAATAAACTCTCCTTTCTCATTTAATAATTTTAAGGCATTCCACTGTTTTGGATTATGACTTGCTGTCAGCACGATACCTCCCTGAGCGTTTTCAAAAGCGACTAAAAGAGCAACTGTTGGAGTTGTTGATAATTCTAAGTCAATTACATTAATCCCCATGCCCACAAGCGTTTGATTAACCAAATTGTGAACCATAACCCCAGAGATTCTAGCATCTCTTCCTGTTACAACTGTTAATTTCCCCTTATTCGTTTGAGTTAGCCATTGAGCGTAAGCACTAGTAAAACGAACAATATCTAAAGGAGTAAGATTTGTTTCTGAGACACCTCCAATGGTTCCGCGAATACCTGAAATAGATTTAATTAATGTCATTTATTGGAATTTAGATTGAACGGGTAAATTTAAAGGATTCAAATTAGAAACAGAATTCAGTATTCATGTTTTTTTATTGTAAATTAAATAGTGAAAGAAGTATATTAGAGCGATTTAAATTTTCTAATTTCAGAATCGTTTAAAGATGTTTAACCAATGCTTGAAAAAATAATTCTATACAGTGTAAGACATAAACTTATCGTTCTTTTGTTTGTTTTAGGAATTATTTTTTTAGGTTTATACTCCTTATCCAAAATACCAATTGGCTCTGTACCTGATGTTACCAACAATCAAGTTCAGATACTTACCACCTCACGCAATCTTGCAACTGAGGAGGTTGAAAAGTTCCTTACCTACCCTATAGAATTAGAAATGGCAAATCTTCCTAACGTTAAAGAGATTAGGTCTATTTCTAAATTTGGTCTTTCTGTAGTTACTGTAGTCTTTGAAGACCAAATGGGAAGTTATATCCCTCGACAATTGATTGCTGAAAAGTTGAAATCGGCAGAAGAAAAAATACCAAAAAATTTTGGCACCCCTTTTCTTGGCCCAATATCTACAGGTCTTGGAGAAATTTATCAATACACACTTGAAGTTGACAGTCTTCACCAAAACAGTTATAGTTTAACAGATTTAAGAACCATTCAAGATTGGTATGTTAAAAGGCAATTATCTGGGATTACTGGCGTAGTTGAAGTAAATACTTGGGGAGGTCATCTCAAACAATATGAAGTAAGCATACAGCCTCAAAAACTTAAGAGTCTAAAAATTTCTCTCTCTGAGGTGTATAAGGCCCTCTCATCAAACAACTCTATTGTTGGAGGGGGGTATATTGAAAAAAGAAATCAGGCCTATTTCATTAAAGGAGAGGGATTGATTGAATCCATTGATGATATTGAAAACACCTTAGTGACCATTCGTGACGGTATTCCTGTTTACATTAAAGACGTCTCAAAAACTGAGATTGGACATGCAGCCCGTTTTGGAGCAATTACTGGTAACGGTGAAGGTGAAAAAGTTTTGGGGCAGGTAATGATGCTTAAGGGGGCTAGTGCAAAAGACGTTATCGAATCAGTAAATGAGCGAGTAGAATTGATCAGCTCTTCGCTTCCTGCTGGGGTGAAGATCAATCCATTTTTAAACCGAAGTGAGTTGATAAACAAAACAACCTATACTATCGCTGAGAATTTAATTCTTGGTTTTTTAATAGTTGTCTTTGTAGTCGTTTTATTTTTGGGGAACTTCAGGTCTGGACTTGTAGTTGCTTCGGTAATTCCATTATGCTTGCTTTTTGCACTTTCATTGATGTATTTTTTTGGGGTCAATGCAAATCTAATGAGCTTAGGGGCGATAGATTTTGGAATCATCATAGATGGAGGAGTCATTGTAGTGGAGTATATTGCTTTTAAAATAAGTTCGAACAAAATTCAATTAATTGGCCTCTCCCCTTCTGAAAAACAAACCAAAGTAGATGAAATAACCGTATCTGGCACCAAAAAAATGATGCATGCAGCAGTCTTTGGACAATTGATTATCATTATTGTATTCATTCCTATTCTTTCTTTGATTGGCGTTGAAGGAAAGATGTTTAGACCTATGGCCCTTGTATTTTGTTTTGCTCTTGTAGGTGCAATTTTGCTATGCTTTACCTACGTCCCTGTGATGGCTTCTCTTTTTATTCGACCCTCTAAAAAGGAAAGCAAATATTCAAAAAATACCAAGGTATTATCCTATCTTAAAGACAACTACCGTCTGTTGCTTAATCATATCCTGTCACACAAAGAGAGGGCTATAGGAATTACCATGTCAATCTTAGTTTGTACAGTAATTTTATTTAGTCGAATGGGAGGAGAATTTATTCCCACACTAGACGAAGGTGATTTTGTGATCCAACCCGTACTTAAAACGGGCACTTCATTAAGTGCAACTATTGGTTTAATTACTCAGATGGAGGAGATTTTAAAAACTTTTCCTGAAGTAGACCAAGTGGTGACTCGTATTGGAGCTGCAGAAGTCCCTACTGACCCAATGTCTATGGAAGAGAGTGATATCATTATCAAGCTCAATCCAAAACCAAGTTGGTCAACTGCAAAAACAAAAAATCAATTAGCAGAAAAATTCAAGGAAGCTCTCTCAATTATACCCGGCATTGAGTATGAGTTTACACAACCTATTGAAATGCGATTTAATGAGCTAATCACGGGTGTACGAGCTGATCTGGCAATTAAAGTGTTTGGTGAAAACCTTGATGTTCTTTACGCTAAGGCCCAAGAAATTGAAACGCTAATTCAAAATGTTGAAGGTGCGGATGATATTACGGTTGAAAAAATTATAGGCTTACCCCAAATGACTGTTGATTATGATCGATCAAAAATGGCTAAATACGGAATTAATATTGATCAAGTAAACGATCTAATCATTTCTGGTTTTGGAGGAAGACCAGCAGGAACTGTTTTTGAAGGGGAAAAACAATTTGATTTGGTTTTGAGATTTGATCAGTCGCATCGTTCTAGTGAACAAGTATTAGAAAACACCTCAATTCAAACTGCTATGAACATTGCAATTCCTCTGAGTGAATTAGCTGAAATTAAATACACCACGGGACCCGCAAAAATTTCAAGGGATAATACTAAAAGGCGAATCTTTGTAGGCGTCAATGTAAGAAATCGTGATTTGGAGTCGGTCGTAGATGATGTAAGACAACGAATTGATTCTAAAATTGATTTGCCAGTGGGGTATACTATAGAGTATGGAGGACAGTTTGAAAACCTCCAAAAAGCAAAAAGCAGACTGTTAATTGCAGTTCCCTTGGCTCTATTTTTGATTTTTATTTTATTGTATGTTGCGTTTAAATCTTTTAAAGAAGCCTTGATCATTTTCACTGCAATTCCATTTGCAACTGTAGGTGGAGTCCTGTTATTAATCATAAGAGAAATGCCCTTTAGCATTTCTGCGGGTGTCGGTTTTATTGCTTTATTTGGCATCGCTGTCCTTAACGGGATCGTATTGATTGAGGAATTTAAATCTTTAAAAAAATCAGGGATCAAGGATACTAAAGAAGTTGTTTTGTTAGGTACACAGAATCGACTGCGTCCGGTTTTACTTACCGCTTCAGCTGCTGCTCTAGGATTTATGCCAATGGTTGTTTCGACCTCGGCAGGTGCTGAAGTTCAAAAACCATTAGCTACCGTAGTAGTAGGAGGTTTAGTTAGTGCAACTCTTTTGACACTTTTAATCCTACCTGTACTCTACACCTTCATTGAAAAAGGTAGTCCCTTCAGAAAGATCAAGCTAAATCCTTTAATCCTATTTAGCTTCTTTTTAATTCCTGCCTTTGGTCTGACTCAAGAAACTTCCATTACACTTGAAGATGCAATAGAAATTGCAACAAATAATAATTCTGAATTAAATATTGTTTCAAAAAGAATTGATCAGCAGCGACTATTACTGCCAGGTGCATATGCATTGGATAAAACAGAGTTTTTTTACAATAATGATCAAAACAATATAGCTCCTAATACTTTTCCTCTTAGAGTATGGGGAATAAATCAATCTGTAAAATTTCCAACTTTCTACAATGCTCAGCGAACGGTTATTTTACAACGCATCCAATTAGCAGAAGATGAATTTGAATTGACAAAACAGCGATTGATAAAGAATGTTTCTTTAAGCTATTATGAGATCTTGTACTGGGAGCGCTTAAAGCAAAAACAAATCGTCTTAGATAGTTTGTACGGTCTTTTCCTAAAAGGTTTTGAAAGAGAAAATGCATTGGGGGAACGCTCACAATTAGAGTTATTAAATGTAAAGGCAAAAAAGAACAGAATCGCCATTAAAACCATTGAAATAGAGGAGGGAATTAATAGAGCTAAAATTAATTTAAATCAAAAACTACAAACAAAAAAAGATTATAAGCCTATATCTAGAACTTTTGAAAGAATCAACTTAAAACCTTTAGACACAATCAGCAATCCAGGTTTAAAATATTACTCGAATGCAATAACTCTTTCTCTGAAAGAAACTCAACTTGAAAAACAAAAACTATTACCCGATCTTAACTTTTCTTTTTTTAGAGGGACCAATTCATATCCAGATGCAGAACTCTATAATGGAATACAAGTTGGAGTCGCATTACCACTTTGGGTATTTGGTCAAAAGTCTAAAATTAATGCTGCTAAAACTGCACAAGACATCAAAGGTCTTGAAATGCTTCAATTTCAGAGAAAGTATGTGTCAAATTACAATACCCTGCTTTCAACTTTAAAAAAGTATGAGGCCATACTGAATAACTATCATCAAAACGGAAAGGAACTTTCCCAAAAAACAGTTTCTCTAGCCAATAAAGCATTTAAAAGCGGAGAGATTGACTTTTCAAAATTCCTGCAACTTATTGAAGATGCTACTCTTATAGAAACAGAATTCCTTAGCGCTTTATTGAATTATAATAAAACTGTTTTAGAAATTAATTATTTAATTAATTGATTATGAAAATATCCCTAGCTAAAAATTACTTGACACGCTCATTAACGATCAATCTGGCTATTCTCTTATCATTAGCTTTCTTCAGTTGTAAAGATTCTAGAACCGAAAAAAAAGATGAATTGCCCTTAGCAGATCAACTGGTTACCCTAAGCCAAGAACAATACGATTATTCTGATTTACGTTTAGGGACATTTGCTAAAGACACTTTTTATGAATCTGTTCATTCTAATGGGTTTTTTGAAATACCCCCAAAAAACAAAGTCATAATAAGTTCTTATATAAGTGGGCGTGTAAAAAATCTCAATCTTCTTCTTGGCAATAAAGTAACTAAGGGTCAAGACTTATTTCAAATTGAAACTCCAGAAATAATAAAACTTCAAGAAGCGTATCTTACTGCAAAAGGACAAATCAAAAATTTACAGAGTAATTTTGAACGTCAACAAAGTCTTTTGTCAGACAGCTTGACCTCAGAAAAAAACTTTCTAAAAAGCGAATCTGAATACCTTCGAGCAAAAATAATTATGGAGTCTGTAGGCAAACAGCTTAAACTTCTGCACATTAATCCTCAAGAACTAACTTATGGCAACATTACGAGTTCAATAAATATTAAAGCCCCTTTGTCTGGCTTTGTGAGTTCAATAAAAGCGAGTAATGGTCTTAATTTAAATACCTCAGAGGAGGCTTTAACTGTCATAAATACAGATAAGCTGCATCTGGAGCTATTTATATTTGAGAAAGATTTTTCAAAAATCAACAAAGGACAACGTATCCTGTATAACCTTCAGAACGACCCCAAAAACACCTACACTGCTGAAGTTCATTTAATTAATAAATCCATTGATTCCGAGCAAAGAACTATTACCATTCATGCAGATCTAGCTCCAGAAGATCTGAATAGTAGTTTTCTTCCAGGTCTTTTTGTAGAAGCTTTCGTTCAAACAGATAAAAGTGTTGAATTTGCTCTTCCAAAAGAAGCAATTGCTCAAATAGACGGCAAGAATTATGTATTGAGATTACGTGATCTCACTGATCAAAAATACACTTTTGAGAAAATTGAAGTTAACCTGGGTAAGACGAATGAAAACTCGATTCAAATTCTAAATGCTCAGATGCTAGATTTAAAAAGTCAATTTTTATTAGAAGGCAGTTTTCAACTCGTTACTGATTAGTTTATGTGTTTAAGTTTCTTTTTAAAAAATATCCTTGCACTGTGAATTTTTTAGCTCATGTATTCTTATCTGGGGGTGACTTTCCTGTAGCTGTAGGAAATCTTATAGCAGACCAAGTAAAGGGTTATGAAGTTCAAAGTTTCCCCTTAAAAGTTCAAAAGGGAATACATCTACATCGTGCTATAGATCATTTTACTGATACCCATCCGTGTTTTAAAGCATGTGCAACAGAACTTTTCCCTACCTACAGGCATTACAGCAGGGTAATCGTTGACATGTATTTTGATCATTTTTTAGCTGTGCATTGGAATAGCTACCACCCCATACCTTTAACTGAATTTTCTAATCTTTTCTTTGATGAATTAAATCAATCTGAAATTGAATTTTCGGAAAAACTTAATCGTTTCATTACTGCACTTATCACATATAATTGGTTTGAACAGTATAAAACCATCGAAGGCTTAGGAATGATCTTAGCTCAAATGGATAAACGCACTCGATTCAATTCAAATTTGGCTGGATCAACTACTGAATTAATTGAAAAATATTCCTACTTTGAGGGTCATTTTCTAAATTTTATGAATCCCTTAATCGTTTTTAGTAAACAACAATTATCTCAATTATGACAAAGAATCAGTTTCTTGGCTTGAGCTTACTTATTAGCTTTATCCTCTCTTCTTGTAATCCTAAAACCCCTACAGCTACAGGGGCAGTTGTAAGCGCACGTGAAGAGGCTTCAAAAATCGGAGTGGCCATTATGGCAAAAGGAGGAAATGCTTTTGACGCGATGATTGCAACAGATTTAGCCCTTACAGTTTGTTATCCAAATGCAGGTAATATTGCCGGGGGTGGTTTTATGGTTTATCGTTTAGATAATTCACAAACAGGAAGTTTGGACTATCGTGAAAAGGCTCCATTGGCTGCAAGCGCTGATATGTATCTAGACGAAGAAGGGTACGTTATTCCTGGTAAAAGCACTTTTGGAGGGATGGCTGTAGGCGTTCCTGGCACAGTTGCGGGATTGGAAGCTATCCATAAAAAATTTGGATCCCTCCCATGGAAAGATTTAGTACAACCTGCAATCGATTTGGCACGAAATGGATACGTCGTAACTGCAAAACAACAAAAGAGTTTTGAAGCCAAAAAAGAGGAGTTTATCAAAATGAATGGGGATTCTACTTTTTACGCTCAAGATTATACAGCAGGTGATAAAGTTGTGAATACTGCCTTGGCGATTACTTTAGAGTATATTGCCGAAATAGGGAGTGCAGGATTTTATCAGGGAAAAAATGCTGAAGCCATGATTGAACGTATCCAAGAAACAGGCGGTGTTATGACTCTAGAAGATCTGCTGGCCTATAAACCCGTTTGGAGAGATCCTATTCATTTTAAATATAAAGATCTAGATTTATATACTATGGGACCTCCCTCTAGTGGAGGGATTTGCCTAGGGCAAATAATGAAAATGGTAGAGCCTTACGATATTGGACAATATTCACAAAACTCTTTAGAAGCTATTCAAATAATGGTTGAAGCAGAAAGACGCTCTTATGCTGATCGAAGTTTGTATCTGGGTGATCCTGACTTTGTCAATATTCCACAAGATAGTTTGTTAGATAAGTCATATTTAGCAAAACGTATGGAAAGTTTTACTTTCAATCAAGCCACTAAATCTTCTGACATAAGTCCAGGTTCTATAGTATGGGAAGAAAGCGAAGAGACAACTCATTATTCTATTTTAGATTCCATGGGAAATGCCGTTGCAGTAACTACAACACTAAACGGGAGTTATGGATCTAAGGTGTTTGTTGAAACAGGAGGCTATTTTTTGAACAATGAAATGGACGATTTTAGCAGCAAACCCGGAGTGCCCAATATGTTCGGTCTCATAGGCGGTAAGGCCAATGCAATTGCTCCTGAAAAAAGAATGCTAAGTGCGATGACTCCAACCATAGTAGAGAAAAACGGAAAACTATCCATGATCGTAGGAACTCCTGGTGGATCTACAATTATTACTTCTGTACTGCAAACTATTTTAAACGTTTACGAATTTGGAATGAATGTGCAGGAGGCTGTTAGTGCTCCAAGATTCCATCACCAATGGCTTCCAGATGTTGTGATTTTTGAGCCACAACGATTTGATTCTGTTTTTATTCAAAAACTTCAAGCCAAAGGGTATGATATTAGAGAAGAGTATACTCGAATAATTGGGAGAGTAGATGCAATTCATATTTCAGAAGAGAATGTAATCTCAACAGGGGCAGACCCTAGAGGTGATGATTCAGCGGTTCCGCTTTATTAATTATTTTCTTTACTATAAAGACTGCAATAATATCTTATTTTTGCAGCTAATTGACTATGATCGGAACTAAAAATACTATTCGCATTGAAGGGGCGCGTGTCCATAAT
>JAQWHT010000120.1 GCA_029249225.1 Flavobacteriaceae bacterium | reverse complement strand
TCCAGTAACCATGTTCTTTACATAGTCGGCGTGACCTGGACAGTCTACGTGAGCATAGTGACGATTGCCTGTTTGGTATACTACGTGAGACGTGTTAATGGTAATCCCTCTGTCTTTCTCTTCAGGAGCGGTATCGATTTGATCGAAGCTTCTAGCTTCAGAGAATCCAGCGTCTGCCAATACCTTTGTTATTGCAGCGGTAAGGGTAGTTTTACCGTGATCAACGTGACCAATTGTTCCAATGTTTAAGTGAGGTTTCGACCGGTCAAATGTTTCTTTAGCCATAATTATTGTTGTTTCTTTGTTATTTTTAGGAGCGCAAATTTATTAATTTTTTTCATTTCATTGTTTCTTTTACGTATTTTTTTTAATTAAAATCCATAAATTTTGATCTAATTTGAGACTCTGAAGTTTTTAATGCCGAATTTTAATGCTATCTATTTCAATTTCAGATCATTATTTTTTTCGATTATAATGGGATGATGCTCTTTATTTCCCGTTTTAATCTATCTTAATTTAGTTTCTTTGCGTAGGAATTTTTAACTACAAAATTAGACTTAAGCATTTAAGTTTCTTTTATGAATTTATGCATTGTTGTCCCTTGTTATAATGAAGCCAAACGGATTTCGTTAAAAGATTATGGAATTTTCCTTAGTCACTTAACTCAAGTGAATCTTTATTTTGTAAATGACGGATCTTTAGATGCTACAGCTGAAGTTTTAGGTTCTCTTAAAAATGAGTATCCCAAACAAGTCCAGATAATCAACCTAAAACATAATAGTGGTAAAGGCAATGCAGTGAGAGAAGGAATGCATGCCGCACTGATCCATAAAAGTTACGACGCTTTTGCATTTTTAGACGCAGACCTCTCCACATCCTTGGAAGAATGTACTCTTTTAGCCAGAAAAATCAACACTTCAATACAATTCGTTTTTGGCTCAAGAATTAAAAAAATTGATAATTCCATAGAACGAAAATTTTTTCGATTTATAATCGGCAGAATAATTGCTACCGCAATCTCTAGAGCCCTCAACCTAGCAGTATATGACACTCAATGTGGCTGTAAAATTTTTAGTAGAAAGAATGCTGAAATTGCCTTTGACAAACCTTTTATATCCACTTGGCTTTTTGATGTAGAGATTTTTTTTCGATTGAAAAAGCATTTCGGTACTTCAGATTTTAGAACAATGAGTACCGAAATTCCACTTCAACATTGGAAAGATCAAGGAGGTTCAAAAATTCAATGGACTTATGGATTTAAAATGTGGATGGACTTGTTTAAAATTAAACGCACTTACCAATGATCAAACTACTCAGACAACGATTTAACAGTATTCATTTTGCAGCAGCATTTTGGATATTGGTTGCGATTCGGATGTATTTTAATGGGGTGCTTCCTCTTATGGATAAAACTGAGGCACGTTACGGAGAAATCGCAAGACTTATGAGCGAGACAGGCAATTGGATCACTCCCCAAATCGATTATGGTCTCCCATTCTGGGCAAAACCTCCTTTATCCACATGGGCCTCTGCCCTATCCATATCCCTTTTTGGTTCATCCGAATTTTTTGTTCGTTTTCCATATCTTATTGTAATGGTTCTACTAGCTATTTTTATTGGAAAATACAGAAAAGAAATGATCCAGTCTGTATATTTTCCGGGGATTATCTTGCTTACAATCCCGGAGTTTTATCTTCATGCCGGAGTAGTCTCCACCGATACTTTTTTGTGTTTTAGCATCGCCCTTACCATGTTTGGTTTTTGGGAGGCGATGCAAAAAAAAGCTAACACTTATTGGAAGTATCTTTTCTTTACTGGAATTGGAATTGGACTACTTGCCAAAGGACCTATTATCGGAATACTCACCCTCCCCCCTATTTTGCTCTGGGCTTTAATTACAAACAGCATAAAAAAAATGTGGTTTCAATTTCCTTGGATTGGTGGAATTTCACTCCTCCTAGCAATCAGTTTACCCTGGTATCTATTGGCTGAACTTCGTACTGCTGGATTTATAGACTACTTTGTTGTAGGAGAACATTTTGAACGCTATTTTAATTCGGAGTGGAAAGGAGATAAGTACGGTTTTCCAAAACAGCAGCCTTTAGGAATGGCTTGGATATTTTTGATCGTTTTTTTACTCCCTTGGACTCTTGCTTTTATTCAACTTCTAGTCAGAAAATGGAATTCTATAAGACAAGAATCTTGGTTATTATTCTTAATATTTTGGGCCCTTTGGACGCCTTTGTTCTTCACCTCTTCCAAAAGCTTGATACATCCCTATATTTTACCCAGTTGTATTCCTGTAGCACTCTTTATTAGCTACTACTGGTCGAGTATAAAAAACAAAAAAATCTACATTGGAACAGCAATTGGCCTGCCTATGGCATTATTTTTTGTACATCTTAGCGGGATGGCGAAACCATTGTATAGCCATACTACAGATAAATATTTAATCCATTCTCTAGACCAAACCTCAACAATCTTCGTATTGGACCAGAAAAGTTACTCCAGTCAATTTTATACCCAAGGTAAAGTCAAAGTGATCGAAATTGATCAGCTAAAAAGTGCTGTCAACTCTCAGAAAACCTTCTACATACTTCTAAGTAATAAACAATTTGAACAACTGGATGATACGATTGTATCAAAACTTTATCAACTTGATTCCAATAAAAAAAGAGGAGTATATCAATTTAAACCCTAATAGAAAACTAATCATCTTAACCCTATTTAACTGAAGTAAAGCGTCCTCTATTTTGTATAGTCATAAAGTTATCTGTTGAGTTACAGATTTAAATTCTTTGATGCTTCTATTTACAACACTTGTGTTCAGTAGATTTCAACTTCCTTTTTATTGTAATTTTAAAGTAAACTTTAGAGAAATAGTAAAGACTCTGTTTATTTTGGGTACTTGAGATTAATTTTTTCACGGTTAGCGTGTTTTTATTTTCAAATACATAAAAAGAAAATGAGTATGATTTAATTAATTCTCAAAATCAAACCAAAGTAAATGATTTCATTTATTCATTTATTTTTTTTAAATTTTACAAAAACAATATTTAGCAAAATAAGATCCAAAATGAGACATCAATTCCTTTTTACATTTCTGTCAGTTCTATTTTTTCAATTCAACACACAAGGTCAAAATAGTTCAATTTTAGAAAACTTGGAATGGAGAAATATTGGCCCTGACCGAGGAGGGCGATCTTTGGCAGTATCCGGATCATCTTCAAGGATTAACGAATATTATTTTGGAGCTGTTGGAGGTGGTTTATGGAAAACTACAGATGGGGGTGTAAACTGGAATCCAGTCACAGATGGACAAATTAAAAGTTCTTCTGTAGGAGCTGTAGCAGTTGCAAATTCTAATCCAGATATTCTATACATCGGGATGGGGGAAACAGAACTTAGAGGAAACATCATGCAAGGCGATGGAGTGTATAAATCAATAGACGCTGGTGTCACCTGGAACCATATGGGACTTGAAGACTCCCAAGCCATTTCCAAAATCAGAGTGCATCCTGAAAACCCTAATACAGTGTATGTTGCAGCTTTAGGACATCCTTATGGGGAGAATAAAGAGCGAGGTGTTTTCAAGTCTATTGACGGAGGAGAAACCTGGGAGAACATTTTATTTAAAAGTTCAAAAACAGGAGCAATAGATTTAATTCTTGACCCTAATAACCCTGAAATTATTTATGCCTCTTTTTGGCAAGTTTACAGAACTCCATACAAGATGTTAGGTGGTGGTCCAGAATGCAGCTTGTATAAATCTTCTGATGGAGGACAAACATGGGAAGAGCTTTCTGAAAACCCAGGTTTTGCGAAAAGACCCTTAGGAAAAATAGGAATTACTGTTTCAGGTGCAAACTCCAATAAACTTTGGGCTTTAGTAGAATCTGAAAATGGTGGAGTTTATGCTTCTGAAGATGCCGGAAAAACATGGAAACTCGTAAATGAAGACCGTAAATTAAGACAAAGAGCCTTTTACTACAGTAGAATCTACGCTGATCCACAAGATGAAAATATCGTCTATGCTCTCAATACAGGTTTTTATAAATCGACCGATGGAGGTGTAACCTTCGATAAAAGAATCATCGTTCCGCATGGAGATAATCATGATTTATGGATCGATCCAGAAAATCCTTCTCGTATGGTCAATGCAAATGATGGTGGAGGTTGTGTCTCGGTTAATGGAGGTGAAACTTGGACTGATCTCGATTTTCCTACCTCACAGTTATACCACATTATGGTTACCAAAGACTTTCCTTATTACGTGTGCGGTGCCCAACAGGACAACTCAACCATGTGTATCCCATCAGAGGGGTGGAAATTTAAACAAGCTAGAGGACCTCATAAACAATACTATTATCCAGTAGGAGGAGGTGAATCAGGATATATAACACAACACCCAGAAAATTTAGATTGGTTTTATGCAGGCAGTCAAGGCGCTTTACTTACAAAGTTTGATCGGAAAACTGGTTTTAATAGAGATATACAGGTTTTTCCCAGATTTTTTTCAGGAGAACCCGCAAGTGCGCTTCCAGAACGCTGGCAATGGACCTTTCCTATTGTATTCTCTCCTCTAAATCACAACAAGCTCTATACTTCATCACAACACGTCTGGGTATCTGAAGATGATGGACAGAGTTGGTCAAAAATAAGTCCAGATCTTACCTACGCTGATCCTAAAACCCTAGGGAAAACTGGTGGAGTGATTACGAATGACATGAACGGTCCAGAAATTTATGCCACAGTTTTTGCTTTGGTTCCTTCCAGTCATGATGAAAATACGCTCTGGGCAGGTTCAGATGACGGTCTTGTTCACCTGACCAGAAACCATGGTAAATCTTGGGAAAATATTACCCCTCCAGATATGCCTAAGGATACGCGAATTAGTATAATTGAAGAATCAATTCACAATCCTGGAACAATATACATTGCCGCAAAAAGGTATCAAATGGACGACAGGAAACCGTATTTGTGGAAAACAAACGATTATGGGAAGTCCTGGAAAAAAATAATTACAGGTATTCGAGCTGATGATTTCCTACACGTGATCCGAGAGGACATCAAAACCCCAGGTCTTTTATATGCAGGGGGTGAGCATCAAGTATGGGTTTCTTACAACGATGGCGAATCCTGGGAATCTTTAAGCTTGAATCTACCAGACACACAAATTTCTGACCTAATTGTGACTGATAAAGATTTAGTAGTAGGTACACACGGTAGGTCAATTTATATTTTAGATGATATCTCTCCAATAAGAGAGATGACCTTACTTGATCCAAGAAAATCACACCTATACGAAGCTTATTCTGCCACAAGAAGAGTCCAAAATGCAGAGATTAAATACTTTTTACCCGATACACCTGAAACCTTATCACTGAAAATCATCGACAACCAAGGTAGGATTGTGCTTGAAAAAAAAGGCAGCCTGGAAGGTGATTCAGAAGAAGCTACTTCTTCATGGTTTGGGGTAGACAATAAAAATCCTTCAATGAAAGAAGGGCTTAATACCTACACATGGAATTTGAGGTATCCTGGAGCAACTGAATTTGAAGGAATGATTATCTGGTCTGCAAAACCTTCCTTGGGGCCAATTGCACCTCCAGGACAATATAATGTAGAACTAACGGTAAACAATCAAGTCCATAATACGACTATTGAGGTGAGAAAAGATCCTAGGATTGAAATTGCAGATGAAACCATTCAAAAGCAATTTGAGTTTGCCATGGAAATTATGAATCAAACAGACCTTGCCAACAAAAGCATAATTGAGATTAGAGCGCTGAAAGAAAAATTAAACTCATTAATTGATTCCAAATCTTCTCGTGGTTCTAAAAAAATAGATGGCCTGATAAATGATTTAGAAAAAATTGAATCTAGTATTTATCAGGTGAAGAATCAGAGTGGTCAAGATCCCTTAAACTTCCCTATTAAAGTAAATAATCGACTGGCTTACCTCAGAAAAAGTGTAGAAAGCGGTGATGGGCTCCCAACCTCAGGAGCCATAGAAGTTTTTAAGCTTTTAAAAGAAGAATTATCCGTTTATTTAACTCAACTCACTAAACTAAAAAATCAAACAAAAAGATACTTGTAAAGGACCTCAATTTAAGAGAACTTATGAGTTCCTTATTCAAACCAAAGCACCTTGTCCGCTATAGGACTAGGTTCCCTTGAATTGATCACACCGTCATGAGATCCCATATAAAAAATACCGAGACAGCGCTCCCCTGCTTGGAGGGGAATAAATTCGTGGATAAAATCAATTAATTTTGGTGAACTCCAATACGAACCAATGCTAAGCTCTGAAGCCATTAGCCACATATTCTGAACTGCCATAGAGACCGAAGCTATCTCTTCCCACTCCGGAACTGACTCAAGTGGATCTCTTTGCATACAAATGAGGATAATGGCTGAGGATTTGATTGCTTTCTCTTTGAGCTTTTTTTGTTTAAATTCTGAAAAATTAGGAGCTTTCTCTTTATACTTTTCAGCTAAAAAATCTCCAAGATTATTTTTAGACTCTCCTCTTAGCACCTTAAATCTCCATGGCTCTGTTTTCTTGTGAGTTGGTGCCCAATTAGCAGCTTCAATAATTAATTTAATTTGCTCATCGTCTATCGGCATATCGTTATACTGACTTGGCATAATTGACCGACGAGATTTAATTAGATCTAATAGTTTCATTTTTGTTTTATTTTTATGGTAAAATAACAACTCCAACAGCTGTGAAGCTTAGCACCTCCTCAGCTTCAGTGATGCCCTCTATAATTTCCTTTGAATCTCCACGGTCAGCTGCATAATGTTTTAAATCATCAATAGAAGTAATTTCTTTGAACGCTTCACCACTTACAATCACTTCTTTTCCAGCTATATCATTTGGCACAAAAAAACCATAATCTTTAAATTTTACCATTATTTCTTTAGTTCCACCAAGATCCAGTTTCATCCAACATCCCCTTGCTTGACAAACTTCTTCAACTCTCGCTTTAAATTTGGTGTTGAATTTAGCCCTTGAATTGTATAACATTTCAACATTTTTAGTTTCAGTCAAGGATCCTTCTGATATATCGTCTCCAAAACGAAGTGTTTGACTTTTTATGCCCTGAGTCATCAGCAATGCTAAAACAAGTAAAGAGAATGATTTCATTTTTTTTTGATTTAAAATTAGATGAAATCAAATATAAAAAAACCCCCTAGTGTTTACTAGAAGGTTGCCCTTTTAAAAGAATAAAAGTTGATTAATTTTCGGAAATCTCCTCAACTCTAGGGCAAATACTCGAGGTGTAGACTAATTAGTTAAAAAAATAATTACACACTTTTTTAGTTGAACAATACCATGGAGGATGAATTGGAATTATTTAATAGTTCGGTTAATGTAATAGAAATTTTTTTCGTCTGAATTACTTTCTATGATCTCTGGTTTACCGTCAGCATTTAAATCATTTATTAAGATATCATAAGTGAGGAATTTTTTATTGGATAATGATGCTTTTTCCCAACTACGACCTGCGCCAAAATTGATAAAAATAGTATTTACTTCCCTTGCATTCCCAACCACTATATCTGCATCTCCATCTAAATCTAAATCACCCACAGAAATAGAGTAGGAATGATCTAAATCTAAATCGTACTTAACTGAATCGTTAAAAGTTCCTTCTGAACTTCCAAAATAAATGACATTAGCCTGACCAATATTTGCAGTTACAATATCGTTAATGCCATCTTGATTCAAATCCTCAATTTCTACAGAACGTGTATTGTCTTTCCCGCTTCCAAAAGGAATTTTTGTAACAAAATTTAAATTTCCATCATTGATGTATACATAATTTTGTTGCCCATCTCTATTGGCTAGTATCAGGTCTTTATTCCCGTCTTTGTTCATATCAGAAACCTCAACATCAATTGTGGAATCTTTTTTTGAACCAAAACCAATTGTACTCTCAAATGATCCAGATCCATTGTTCAAACAAATTTCATTTTCAGCGCCTCTATTTGTTATAATAATATCTACATCGCCATCGCCATCAATATCTGAGACAACTATATTTCTTGTCGTAGAATTTGCATTCCCAAAGCTAGCTCCTGTTGAAAAATTTCCATTCCCATCATTAAAATATATACGATTTGGAGCCCGATCATTGCCAACAGCAACATCTAAGTCTCCATCATTGTCAAAATCAGCAAGTTCAGTTGAATAGCTCGTATCTCTTTGATTACCTAACGCCTTAGAAATTGTAAATAATCCATCTCCATTATTTAAAAAAAATCTGTTTTGACCAGGCCAATGTCTTCCATTGGCTACTACAAGATCTATGTCTCCATCATTATCAATATCACCAGCATCAATTGAGGCTGTTTTTTCTTTAAGATTCCCTAATACTTGACGTTCATTTGTTGAAAACTCGAATGTCTGACTGTTAGCTGTTCTAAAAACAAGAAGCGCAAAAGTTAATTTTAAAGAGGTTTTGAAATTCATTATCTATTTGTACGGATTTAAACTAAAACTACAAAAAAACCTTGATTGATAACTCGTTAAAAGCTTGATAGATATTATTAATTTTGAGTATGGAAAAAATAAATATACTGTCAAAATATAAAACATTTAAAGATCATTGGAGTCCTCATTCCATTGCAGAATTAAATGGCCAACAGGTTTTACTAGCAAAGGTGAAAGGAGTGTTTGTTTGGCATTCACATAAAGAAGAGGATGAACTGTTTCATGTAATTAAAGGAAAATTAAAAATGGAGTTCAGAGATAAAGCTGTTGAGATTTTACCAGGTGAAATGATAATGGTTCCCAAAGGTGTTGAGCATCGACCTTCTGCAGATGAAGAAACTTGGATTCTGTTATTTGAACCTATCAGTACTAAACATACTGGAGAGGAGATTTCAGAAATTACAAAAGATGAATATCCCAAGATTTAGAGACTATGCTGAATAGCAATAAAATAGGCTAAAGGCATCTTTTTGTTAAACTATTTTATCGCAACACGGCTGGTTTGTTCATCCTAAAAGTAATGAGTAGTAAAATTTTGTAGATTAGTCAAATGAAAAATAAAATTTTCTTAAAAGGAATTGCAGTCATTATGATGCTTGGCGGATTTGGAATCATCTGGCTTGGCCTTAGTATGAAACAATAAAATAACTCACTAAAGATCTGTAGTGTTGCGCTAACTCCTTAACTTAAAAATGCAGTAAGCATTGCACAAATCTGTTTTATTCATCTAGAATTTCTAGTTCAAGTGTTGATGTTTTGAGTCATCTCTTTACATAAGCCTCCAATAGCTCCTTAGGGGCAAGTTCCCCAAATAGGTTTATTTTCGTCGGTCAGCGATGAATTAATTGCAAATTCTGAAGGGTCAGATGCAATGTTTTTTACACACCACCCTGTAAGATCTTGATTA
>JAQWHT010000090.1 GCA_029249225.1 Flavobacteriaceae bacterium | reverse complement strand
CCTCTGCAATGGCAGCCTTGAGCATGTGTATAATGGATATGGAAAAAACACTGTTTCCTCAGATCACCACTCCTGAGTTTAATCAAAAAGCTTCTTTTTTAGCACGGTTGGGTTCTGGGAGTGCGGCAAGAAGTGTGGAAGGACCGGTCACTTTATGGGGTAAGAATTCAGTCTTTTCGACCAGTAGTGATTTGTTCGCTTCTCCATTTGGCTCAACGCTTCATTCTGTTTTCAATACCTACCAAGATACTATACTTCTTGTGGATAAGGGAACTAAAGCGGTTTCGAGCACCCAAGGACATCAATTAATGTATAATCATCCTTTTGCAGATCAGCGTTTCACTCAAGCAAACCATAATTTAACGGCTTTAGTTCCCATAATGAAGCGTGGTGATTTAGAAGGATTCATCAATATAGTGGAGACGGAAGCCTTGTCTTTGCATGCCATGATGATGACCTCCAATCCTTATTTTATTCTCATACAGCCCAATACCTTAAAAATTATTCATAGCGTTTGGGAATATAGAAAACAGACTCAAATCCCATTGTGTTTTACTCTAGATGCAGGAGCCAATGTGCATTTACTTTATCCCCAATCCAATAAGGATAGGGTTCGAACTTTTATAGCTGATGAGTTAGCTGGGTATTGTCAACAAAGACAATACCTCCTTGATGAAGTTGGTAACGGTGCGAAAAAAGTGTAAATTTGAGTATTGTAAAAAAATTATTTTTGCAAAATCTACCATATTTAGTGACGGATTGAAAAAAAGAAAAAAAGTTAATGAAAGGACCCCTGTTTTTTGCTAAGATATTACTCTTTGGAGAGTATGGAATAATTAAAGATTCTAAAGGACTTTCCATACCTTACAACTTCTATAGAGGTGCATTAAAAATACCAACAGAAGCCACAGAATTTGACCAAGATTCTCATCAAAAGTTATTTGATTTCGCTCGATATCTAAAGACTTTAGACCCTAAAATTGTTCAATTTGATTGGGAGAAATTAGAAAAAGACTTAGCAAACAATATGTATTTTGACAGCAGTATTCCTCAAGGTTATGGAGTAGGAAGCAGCGGTGCTTTAGTTGCGGCAATATACGATCAGTATGCATGTTGTAAAATTACTGTTTTGGAGAATCTGACTAAAGAAAAATTGAGTTATCTTAAAATGGTTTTCAGCCTTATGGAATCATTTTTCCATGGAAAATCTTCAGGCTTAGATCCTTTGAATAGTTATTTGAGTTTACCAATATTAATCAATTCACAAGAGCATATAGAAACCACTGGGATACCTTCTCAGCATACTAAAGGGAAAGGCGCTGTGTTTTTATTGGATAGTGGAAAAACGGGTGAAACCGCACCAATGGTTTCCATGTTTATGGAAAACATGAAAAAAGAAACCTTTAGTAACATGATGCGTGATCAGTTTATTAAACGATCGGATGCTTGTGTAGACGACTTTTTAAAAGGAAACATCAGTTCTCTTTTTAAGAACATTAAGTCCCTCTCCAAATTAGTATTAACTAATTTTCAGCCCATGATTCCTGAAACTTTTCACCAATTGTGGCAAAAAGGGATTGATAGTAATGATTACTACCTCAAACTCTGTGGCTCTGGAGGAGGTGGATTTATACTTGGCTTTACACAGGATTTTGAAAAAGCTAAAAAATCCTTGAAGCAATATCCACTTGAAGTGGTATATCATTTCTAAAATAAACCATGTCACTTTCGGATTCTAACAAGCGCGGCTTACTCAAGATGTTGAGTTTGTTCAGTTTGGTTAGAGGATACAACATCATCGTTTTGATTTTAGCCCAGTACCTAACCGCGCGCTATATTCTAACTCCTCAAACTCCTTGGTTTGAATTGCTTCTTGATGTTAAGTTTTTTGCTATCGTAACTGCTTCTGCACTCACAACGGCTGGAGGGTACATTATCAATAATTTTTATGATGCTGCGAAAGATCAGATCAATCGACCCAAAAAATACGTACTTGAGCATTTGATTTCACAAAAATTTCAACTTGTGTTTTATCTTATACTCAATATGGCGGCTTTTATCATAGCAAGTGTCATTTCAATTCGGGTGGTCTTATTCTTTGTTTTTTATATGCTAACCATTTGGTTCTATTCCAACACAGTAAAACGACTTTTTTGGTTGAGTAATGTATATTCAGCATTATTGATGATACTTCCTTTTTGGGCGATAACTCTTTATTTCAAAAATTTTGATCCAGTAATTTTTTACCACGCTGCCTATCTTTTCTTCTTGATACTTACAAGAGACATCATAAAAGATTTAGAAAACTTCAAGGGAGATTGGGTCCAACGTTACAAAACGTTGCCGGTAGTTTTTGATCACAAAACAACAAAGGCCATCATTACAATTTGTATTGTATTTACTTTTATCCCTTCGTATTTTATTATACAACAACCCTTAGGATCTATTCATAATTTCTATTGGGCAAGTTTTCCTTTTTTAAGCTTTGTTTTGATCTTTCTGTGGCGTGCCCAAACGGAAAAGGCGTACCTTTGGACTCATAATTTTATTAAACTTTGGATTTTGATAGGCGTTTTGAGTATCGCATTGATTTTCCGATAGTAATTGATTCAAATGAAACCAAAAAAAGGTGCTTCAAAAATAAAATCCAGTTCGTATAAGAGAGGGGAGAATGAAACTGTTCGATTGAACAAATTTTTATCAAACGCAGGGATATGTTCCCGTCGTGAAGCTGATGAAAACATTAAAATGGGATTGGTTCATGTTAACGGTAAAGTAGTCACTGAAATGGGGTTTCAGGTAGGACCCACAGATGAGGTTAAATTTGACGGCTCTAGGATTCAAAAAACAGCTCCTTTATATTTACTCCTCAATAAACCCAAAGGTTTTGTTGCCACTGCTCAAGGAGGGGTGATCAAAAAATCAGTACAAGAGCTGATCCGATCTGCAGCCAAGACAAAAATTCCGCCAATAGGTGATATGGGTAGACCCATGACAGGCTTATTGTTATTTACCAACGATGAAGGATTGAGGAAAAAATTGAGTCATTCGCTCGCTATACCTATGGTTTATCAGGTGATACTGGATAAGAATGTGACCACTGAGATGATTAAACAATTAAAAAAAGGGCAGCTAGTCTTTGATAAGGAAGCCAAAATCAATACTATCAGTCATCTTGAGGGGAAGTCAAAAAATGAAGTAGGGATCGAAGTGTATTCTCTAAGTCCTGCGGCATTAGCTAAACTTTTTGATGCTGTTGGTTTGAAAGTAGTTCAAATGGATCGTGTTACTTTTGGAGGCTTAACAAAAAAAGACCTTCCACGAGGCAATTGGAGGAAGCTAAGTTCTAAAGAAGTGGGGTTTTTGAAAATGCTTCCCTAAAGGACCTTGAATCAATTCCCAAAGCACTATTCCATAAACTAAAAGGTACTCAGCAATCAGAATAAAAGAGTTTTCTTCAAATCCTTGAGCCCCATAGGCACTATAGCTCCAAAACACGGTTAAACTCCATACTAAAGGATAAGCATAGCTACTTAAAATTCCAAAAAAGAGTAAATTAATGATGTACCACGGATGGATTGTTGTGGCCATAAAGAAATAACAACTCAACAAAAATAGTATACTTTTAATGAGTGATTGAGTAGTTCGATTTGATCTAAAAAAAGAAAAGAGTGCAATAAGACCCACCACAATAAACGGGGTAACTTCTCCCAATTGACGGATGATATTGTATCCTTTGTATTGGTATCCTATAGCCCGAACAATATTGTATAGACTTCCATTAAATTCAAAGGTTGTAAACCACAGATCTAGGGTGTCTTTATACTGATTTGCCATGCTTCCTTCCCAAAAAGGGAGCCAAAAGAGGGCGGAACTAAGTCCCAGTCCAAGGCAGAAAACACTGAATTTTTTCCAACCTAAATACTTATAAAATATGGGGATAAAAAGAAGCGGAAGTAATTTTATTGCTACGGCAATACCTAAAAAAAATCCACCATAAAGGCTTTTTTTTCGAATTAAATAGTCCATACTCAGTAGGGTAAAGCAAAACATTAAACTTTCTCCATGAAGATTCCCAATACCCTCGATAATTACTAGAGGGTTTAAAAAATACCAAGCAATATAGACTGGTTCAAGATGTAGTCTTTTTAAAAAAGTAATTCCAACAAAAAATAAAAGAAGTTCTCCAAAAAAATAGATTAAGCGCAGAACCAAAACCCCATCTAATACCTGATCTTGATGAAAGAAGGCAGCAAGGTTAAAAAGTAATTGACTTGCAGGCGGATAATTAGAGTAGTTTCCTCTACTCAAGGAACCCATTTTCTCATACAATAATTGAACTTGGGGAAAGCGTACCTTATCAATCAATTCTTCTGGAGAATATAAATAAGGGTTTATACCTAATTGTTGAATTTGACCGTCCCAGAGGTATCGGTAAAAATCTTGTGAGAGTTCCGGTAGGTGAAAACTAAAGAGAAGTCGGGCAATAACTCCAAAAAACAAAATACTACCCAGGGTGCTAAAATTTTTTATCCAGTACCAAAGAAGCAAAAAAAGACCAGAATATACACCCAGCAAGACCGTTGTTTCAGAACGGTCTAAACCATTAGAAAACACAAAAAATCCTGAAAGAATTAATAGAGGTAATAGAAAACGAATAATGGAGTGAAACATTTATTGGGACTTTCTTATACCAAATATATAAATACTACTGAATCCAAAGAAGAGCAAGAGGTGAAACGGAAACAACCAAAAATCGCCTGAAGAACTAAGTTCAAAGGCACTGTAGAGACCAAATAAAAAATACAAGGCAAGACTTAATTCAATATAGGTATAGATTGAGGTTCTTTGGTTTTTATATTTGTTTGGTTTGACACTTTCTTGAGATTCGCTGACATTGAATTTTGGGGTTCTGATGAAGGGACTTTTTTTGCCTAAATGTCCTTCCAGTACTGCAACTGAATTATGCAAAGAGAAGCCGATAATTAAACAGTAAAATAAAATAAAGCGTTGGGTATAAAAAAAGAAGGAAGCCAGTCCAGAACCAAAAACAGTTCGATGAACAAACCAGTAGCAGCAAAATAATATCAATGTGCTAAGCACAAACAAGCTTCCTAAATTAAAGTAAACGGAAAGTTCTTCAAATTCAGCCTTAATAAATAAAACGGGCACACTCAACACCGAGACAATCAATACATTCAAAAACATGCTACTGTTAAGTAAATGGACCATAGCATTTAATTTTACACTCAACGAATGCTTTTTAGTATGGAGTACTTTTCCAATCATTTTTTGAAAATTTTCTGCACCGCCTTTATTCCATCGGAATTGTTGTGATCGAATGGCGTCTAAGGTGATCGGTAGTTCAGCTGGAGTCACCACCTGATCCAAATAAACAAACTTCCACTGCTTTAGCTGAGCTCGGTAGCTCAGGTCTAAATCTTCAGTAAGGGTATCGCCCTCCCAATTGCCTGCGTCTAGAATACATGATTTCCTCCATATTCCTGCCGTTCCATTAAAGTTGATAAAGTGTTGTTGTTGATTCCGTCCGATTTGTTCAAGTAAAAAATGTGCATCTAAAGCAAAAGCCTGAACTGAGGTCCAGACGGAGTAATTTCGATTTAGATGTCCCCAGCGAGTCTGAACTACTCCAACTTTTGGATTTTGAAATTGAGGTACGGTTTTGTAGAGCCAATCTGAATCTGGTAAAAAGTCTGAATCAAAAATGGCAATAAATGCTCCAGTTGCTGTTTTTAGTCCTTTTTTTAATGCGCCTGCTTTAAAGCCTGCCCGGTTGGTGCGATGATGAAGTTCAATTGGAATGCCTTTTGCTTGATAGGCAGCAACTAGTTTTTTTGTAAGCACCAAAGACTCGTCTGTGGAGTCATCCAGTACTTGAATTTGAAGTTTTTCGTGTGGATAGTCTAAAGACGTAATACACTTTAGTAAGCGTTCCACAACATACAATTCATTGAATAGAGGTAATTGAATAGTCACTTTTGGCCATCCATCTAGTGGCTCTGTGGTGTCGGGTAGATCTATTCTTTTTTGATATTTTAAAAAATAGCGCAGCATATTTAACTGGGTCAAGCTATAAATTAAAATTAAAAGTAGACTTAGGGTGTATAAACCAAGAACGAGATATACTAGAAAAGTGAGTATGGGGCTAGTTGTTATTTCCATCCTGAAAAATAAAAATGACCAATCCATCCTAAGATTTTGTATCCAGCCATGAGGGTTCCTTTTAAGGTACCAGAAACTTTGGAAATTCCTATGCGATTGCGATAATGTACTGGAACCTCAGTATAGGGTATTTTTCTTCTCAAAATCTTCAATTGCATTTCTACAGTCCAACCATAAGTTTTGTCTTGCATCTCCAGTTGTTGAAGGGTTTCCCACCTTACCGCACGAAAGGGACCTAAATCGGTAAAGCGACTTTGATACAGCCATCGCATAAGCAAACAGGCTAAACCATTCCCAAACACTTGCTGAGGGGTAAGTGAACCAGATTCACGAAGAGATCGTACTCGAGCACCCAAAGAAAAATCAACATTTCCTTCTTTAATAGGGTCTACAATTGAGTTTAATTCTTCTGGATAATCTGAATAGTCCCCATCTAAAAATACGACTATGGCTGGTGGATGTTTTAAAAGATAATCCATCCCTTTTAAACAGGCATAGCCATATCCCTGTCGGGGCTCGTGTAACACGATTGCACCCTTTTTTTTTGCCTCAGTTGCAGTTTCATCCGTTGATCCATTATCTATCACCACCACTTTATCGACACTGTTTGGAAGTGCTTCTAATACTTTTCCTATAGCAGATGCTTCGTTGTATGCAGGAATTATTACAGCTGTGGAACTCATGAAATGTAAAGATATTGAAACCGAACCAATGTATTGGCTTAAGAATTAACTTCCATGGCATTTCCTAAGGGATAAATGGTAGGATTAATTCTATTTTTCAAACGGTCATTTTCTAACTTTAGTACTCCTCTGGGGCACACAGCCGAGCAAATTCCACATCCTACACAAGAAGAGCGAACGATATTTTCTCCACGTTGAGCATAAGCTCTTACATCAATTCCCATTTCACAGTAGGCAGAACAATTACCACATGAGATGCATTGCCCACCATTGGTGCTAATCCTGAATTTTGAAAACAGACGTTGTTGTAGTCCTAATATTGCTGCCATAGGACAGCCAAAACGACACCAGACTCGACTTCCTAAAAAGGGATAAAAACCAACACCTAAAACACCAGAAAATGCTGCTCCTACACCAAATCCATACCACTTTTGAAAACTGTAACTGTTGAGAAATAAAATATTATTTTGACCAGAGAATCCTTGAATACAAAGAGAAAGAATTAAAATACTTCCCAAACTAACAAGGGTGTATTTGGCGTCTTTTTCCAATCCATTCTTTTTCCAAAAAAAGAGAATTGTCATTAAAACAAATAGAAAGAGAACTACCCCCCCTATAAACTGCTCTCTAGTCAGCAGACTCATCTCAGGGTTCTGAGTTATAAAAGACCAGAGTGCAGCAATTGTCGTAACTGTAACAAAAACCAATACCACGTGTATCATCCAGCGTTCAAATTTCCAAACACTAAGTTTTTTGCTGGAAAGTTGACGAAAAGGATCTCCTGCGGTTTCTGCTAAAGCACCGCAACCACAAACCCAAGAACAGTACCAGCGCTTTCCAAAAAAATAAGTCAGTATGGGAGAGCCGATAAAAATCATTCCCAATCCAAAAAGCAAGAAAAATAAGCCCAAATTTCCACCAGTAATCATGTTAGTTAAATGCCATTCATCTAAGAAATAGTAATTCAACGGCCACATATTTTTTAAGTCTTTGGCAAAATAAGGTGTAGAAGGATTTAGTTTTGCTAGAATTTCTGGGATTAAAAACGCAAAGCATAATTGAAAGAACATGACCGACAAGGTTCTGAAAAGTTGGTAACGATTGCCCCAATATTTCCATATAAACTTAACGCCAAACAAAAGAATTGCAAACGTATAAAGCGTACCATAGAGAAACCACTGGCTAGCAGCTTGACCGTTCAAAAAGTAACTCAGCGGATCAAATAAAGCGACCAGACCACTACTCTTATCTTCTGAGTTAAAACCTAAAATTTCAGGAAACCAGTAAATGGCAATGTAAAAGGCTGTAAGCCCCATACCCAGTATCCAACCCGAGAGACCACGACTTGAAAGCGAGCTAAACCAAACACCATCATTTTTGATGCCCGGTAAGGGTTTTCCATAGATTGTTTGAAAATAAAACAAACCTCCCAGAGTCATCAGTAAAAAACTAAGGCTCAGCCAAAGGATTTTGTTTTCGTAAGTAGTAAATAGCACAGTTGATAAAAGGATTAAACCAAGAAAACCAATTCCTATACCGCTTTGTTTTTTTATTGTAGCCATTTTTATTTCTCTATGGATTTGGTGCTAAAGTAGAAAGTTGAGTTTCCCACTCATTTAGAATATCTGTCATATAGTTTGGGGTGAATTCAGGATCGAAAAAGGATTGAGTTAAATCTTGAATCACTTCATTTATTGAAGTCGTTGTTTGAAGCCATCGATCAAAATAGTCATGGCGTAACCGAATTCCAAGACTAATTACCCCCATAAAGGTTAAGGTGTATGGATGATAACTTAGTCGTATACTGCAATTTTTTTTGGAATGCCCCCAGTACAGTTGAGATTCTTTTTCTGGATTTGCAAGAGCACTTACTTTTCCATAGGTCTGGTATTCAATATCAAAAAACTTGGCTGAATTGAACCAGGGTCCGGGTTGGTAAGCTGTTTTGTTTCCAGTCAGTGTTTGGGCCAAAGTCTCTCCCATGATACGTCCGGTATACCAAACCGCTTCGATCGCTTTACGACCAGCTTGGGGCTCAAGCTGCTCGGCACAATCGCCAACGGCATAGATGTTGGGAAGATTAGTTTCTAAATATCGATTTACTTGTATTCCTTTCCCTAATGCCAAACCACTGTCTTTTAAAAAATCAATATTTGGAGAGACTCCAACAGCTAAGCCGACCCATTCGCAGTCAAACGTTTCTTTTTGAGTACTGTGAACTCGAACTACTCGATCTGTCGCATCTCCTTCAATGGTGTCTAATGTTGTCGATAAATGTAAATCAATACCCTGTGCAAGTAAATGAAGATTGATCATTGCAGATTCTTCGGGAGGTAAAACCTTATTCCAAAAACTGGATTCACGAATTAAAAAATGAACTTTTTTGCCCCTGCTGTGAAGCATCTCAGCTAATTCTACCCCAATTAATCCCCCGCCCACAACCGTCGCAGTAGCAATGCTATCTGATAATGTCTCTAAATTTTCTAAATCTTTTTTATGGTATAGACCCTGTACCCCTTTCAGCTCCTGGCCGGGCCAGCCAAACTTATTTGGAAGGGAGCCACAAGCGAGCACTAAAGCATCGAAGGCTAGAGTATTTCCATCATCAAAAACCACAGTCTGCTCTTGGGTGTTAAGGCGCTGCACTCGTTTTTGAACTAAATCAATCTTATTTTGTTCCCAAAAATCATTTTCGTAGGGTTGAGTGTGGTCAAATTGAAGATGACCCATATACACATACATTAAAGCGGTACGCGAAAAAAAATAGGGGCTTTCTTCAGAAATGACCGTAATTGAATGAGAGCTGTTTTTTCTGAGATGACGTGCGGTGGTAATTCCAGAAATTCCATTTCCTAAAATAACTATAGATTTATTTGGGCCTTTTTCATCCATGATACTAATGTACAGTTTTTGACTCAAAAATTTTATTTGTATCTTTAGTTTAACAAAAACCTAATAGATGAATATCGCCCCTTTGACACCTATTTTTGTCCCATCCTATTTTTTAAAGATGAACTTGAGAAATAAGAATTCTTGGGCTCAAGTCACGGGTTTTCTTAAGACTTCTGAGGCCAACGTTTGGCGGTTACTCACCGAACCGCAACTCACAGAACGCTATATATATAACTGTCAACTTCATGCTGATTGGCACATTGGAGGTCAGGCAGTGTGGACGGCTCTAGATGAAAACGGAAAATGGATTGATCATGTTAGAGCTCAAGTTTTGGTGTACAGTCCTTATCAACATTTAGCATTTAATGTAGTACATCAAGCAACAGCAAAACGCCCTGAAGTTACGTCGGAATTACACTACATCTTGAAACCCAAAGTCGAGGGTGTACACCTCACCATCAAACAGGGAGATTTTGTCAAGTTAAATCTTGATGAAGAACTTTTTGAAAGCTGCCAACAAGGATGGAAATATGTAATGCCACTGCTGATTGAAACCTCGCAGCATTTTTTTGAACAACCTGGCTAAAAAATTATAACTGATTTAATCCCAAAAAAATTTAACCCAATACTTACCCCCATGATCTACCTACTGTATATTATTTTTTTCATCTTATGTTTTCTTGTTTTGATCCGTATTCTAAATGAATTCAGGAATGAATTTGATTGGTTTAGCGGCACTCTTTATGCACTCATTTTTATCATTTGTTGTGGTCTGCTCTGGATTTTTATTTTCGGAATCTATTATCTGATCATTGGAGAACTGTATTAGCGTACAAACTTCAAGTAATAGTTTTTCAAAAAATGTGGTCCAGCACCAAGCCAATGGCTGAGGTGCAATACCCAAAAGTGAATCAGTAATCGCGTGACACCGTTTTTGTAAAACCGACGAGAGGAGGTTTGAATTGGCTGTGTCAACACCCTAAAATTAGCTGTTGCATATAGCTTTTTAATAAGGTTAATGTCTTCGCAAACTACATAGCGTAGATCGTATCCTCCCAATGTATCAAATCCTTGTTTAGAGACGAATAAAGACTGATCTCCCCCTCTACAAAGGGGGTGGTTCCAGCGACTCCCCGCAGCTGCTCTTCTCAGCAACCAGTTGGCGCGATCAAACTTTAGACGAAAACAACCTGATTGTGCACCCTCTTGAATCGCTTTTGTAATGTGGAGGTCGTAACTTTTGGGCAATTGGCTGTCGATGTGGACAAAATAAAGCCATTTTTTTGAAGCCTTTTGAGCTCCAAAATTCATTTGACTACCACGTCCAGCAGCTGTTTGGTATACTCCACTATCCAAATGTGTTTTAAGCCATTCCCAGCTCCCGTCAATACTTCCACCATCTACGATCAATAATTCATGAGAAGGGTTCCAGTGTTTTTTGAGGTGGGCTATAAATTTTGGAAGCACCTCAATTTCGTTCAATACAGGAACGATAATGGATAATTCAATTGGATTCGTTGAGACTCCAGTCATAAGGGAGATAGTCAATTTTTGGATTCTTAATAGTCAGTTCGCTGTAACGAGATATAAATTCCAAACGTTCGGCTTTGGAACCAAAATCTTTACCAAACCATAAGAATATACGAGATAATTCAATATGACTTGGATTGAGTTTGTTTTTTGTAGAGTCTTTTAAGAAGGCTTTAGTAACTGCTGTAAGCTGGGTTTCCATTTGCTTTTCGCTGAATGCCTCATTCAGTAAGTTTGGACAAGAAGCAGAGGCGCAATTTATAGCAAAATGAATACGTGCTTCGTCCATTTTGCGCAAGATTTCGTGTTCTATCTCGCCCAAGGTATAGGCTTCACCTCGGACTTCAATACAATCGGTATCCCAGGGTTTTTTAATCTCTTTAATGCTTTTTGTTGGATAGTTTTCCAAAATCAGTTTTACGGTCAAGGCGTTGTAGGCATTAATCCAATAGGCTAATTTGGCTTCCTTACTCGCCGTTTCTAGTGGAGGCATTTTTTCTAAGGTTAGGATATAGGCGTCCAATTCATTTTTTTCGGTAAGCCAGTTTTTGTAATCTACTAGGCCTTGTTCATCAACATATTTTTTAAGTTGCTGATCCCACCTACTGTGTTTGTTTTTTTGGCCGTTTACTGAAAGAGAACACAAAATAAAAAGGAGAAAATAGAGCGGTTTCATGGGGGTAAAATTTAAATTAACAACAGCCGCCTCCATCGTAATGGTAGGTTGAAGGCGAAATAAAAAGATCTTTATGGTTTAGAACTCCTAGTGCAGAGGCGGTTTTATCACAGACAGCTAGAGGTTGATTTTGAAGCAATACATGCCCTTTTTTGTCATCGAAAAAAGCATCACTACCAAAATAAATTGCGGCTTTTCCAGTAAACACGCAGGGACCGTCCTCGGGCATGGGATCTTTGATCGCACAAACTTCCACACTTTCAATGTAAATCATTTCATCAGTAGGGTAGTGTGCAGGGTCTAAGATACGGTAGGGTCTTTTGGCTCTCACTTCGATCGTTCCGAACCCTACATCGGTCAGCATTTTGATATAATCCTTTAAAGGAATGGATCCAGAAAGGCAAAGCGCGCGCAGGCGTTCATCATTCCGTAAGTGGTCATTCATGGGTTGTTCACAGATAGGATCACTCATCACCAGTCTGCCGTGAGGTTTGAGTACCCGATACATTTCCTGTAAGGCTTTTTTAAGCTCTTCCATTTTAAATATGTTGAACAAGCAGTTTTGGGCCGCTACATCAATGCTATTCTCTGCCACGGGTAACTGCAGGGCATCTCCTTTTTTAAGGCTTACAAATTCTTTTTGAAACCATTCGTTTTGCGCTTCCGCTTCCTTAAAATTTTCTTGACACGCTTCAAGCATTTCATCCACCACATCAATTCCGACTACGCCATTTTTTTGTCTGGAAAAATAACTGAATTGTAACAATTCCATCCCGCCACCTACACCGACATATAAGATTTTAGGATCATTTACTAAATCACGGGGATGTACCGTACTTCCACAGCCGTAATTCATTTCCTGCATACGAGTAGGGATGGATAAGCCGGGAAACTGCCAAATAGGGGTGGTGGTACAACAGAGCCCAATATCGGGGGTTAGCGCGGCATCTTTATAGATAGATTTGGTGGTTTCTAGGTAACTCATGGATTTTTTATTTTAAATGTAAAAGAATTAGTTCCTTTTGACTACAGCTTTAACAATTTTTATTAAATCTTGTTCCCCTTTTTTTGCCATTGCTAAAATGTCAGGAATATCAATCGCTTCTAAGGCGTCTGGATCACAGACATCAGTCAAGACAGAAAAGGCAAGGACTTCCAATCCAAGCTGTTTGGCTACAATAACTTCGGGCACAGTAGACATCCCTACTGCGTCGGCACCAATGATCTTCAGGTAACGGTATTCGGCCGCAGTTTCCAGTTGAGGACCAACTACCGCAGCATAGACGCCTTGGTGGAGTTGAATTTGCTGTTTTTGGGCAATTTCCATCGCCTGATCTCTTAATTTTTTTGCATAGGGTTCGCTCATGTCTACAAAGCGTTCACCTAGCGTTTCCATACCTTTTAGGGCTAGGGGAGAACCCCCCTGCAGGTTGATGTGATCGGTGAGTAACATTAATTCCCCTTTATTAAAGTCTAGATTGACAGCACCCGCCGCATTACTCAAGATCAATTGAGTACCTCCCAAAGCAGCAAATACACGTACCCAAAAGGTGATTTCGAAAAAGTCATATCCTTCATAAAGGTGGAAACGTCCCTGAAAAGCGAGGACAGATTTACCCTCTAATAGGCCATAGCGTAATCGCCCTTTTTGAAAGGTTTGAGTAGACCTAGGGAAGTGAGGAATTGAGGAGTAGGGAATGTCTTGCACCCTTTCAATATCGGCTGCCAGTCCGTCTAATCCTGTTCCCAGTACGATTCCTAATTCTACGTTGTCAATCCCTTTTTCTTTCAGAAAACGGACACTGGCTTCAATTTTTTCCTTCATCAAAATACTGGTTCAAACGGGTTAAGAGGTCTAGGTGGAGCACTAAATCTTTATAGGAGTCAATATCCGATTTTTCTTCTAAAAGTGCAACACGTTCTGATTGTAAATCTGCTAAAGTATCCTTTAACACCTCTGGACCACTCCAGGTTTTGTTTTCAAAAAGCTGAGGGTAAAATTCCCGCATGCCGATCAGATAGTAGCCTCCGTCCTTGGCAGGGCCTAACACGACCTTGGTCGCATCTAAGGCGCTCAGCGCTCCTTCAATGGTCCCTGGATCTAAATCCCAAAGGTCTGTCCCTATACCCATCACCTTTGGAAAACCTTGAGCAAAACCCCATTCAAAGGCGTTGGACATGCGTTTCCCTAGATCGGTACCCATTTGTGGTTTTTTTGGAAAATCTTTAAAGCAGCCTTTAAAATCATGGGCGCTTTGACCTGCATAAAACACCACAACTTTTGAAAAAGTTTGCTGTAAAACAGCTTCCGTTTTCGCTAACAATTGTTGATACACCCAGAGGGTTTTTTCTTCTCCTAGGGTTTCTGCCAAACGGCTTTTTACTTTCCCAAGAACGGGTGTTTTTGCAAAGACAAGTAGTAACGATTCCAATTGAAGTCTAAGTTTTAAACTTGAAAATACGGTTTAATTTAGACTTTGATTCCTTTCA
>JAQWHT010000057.1 GCA_029249225.1 Flavobacteriaceae bacterium | reverse complement strand
GGTTCTGAAGCCCCTGGGTAATACACATCCTCAGCAATCAAAACTTGATTGACTTTTTTCCCCTCTGGTGGCGTCTGAGGAGTGATCAATTGCATGCCAATAATTTGATCGGCAAGGGTCTCTAATTCGTTTAGGTTTTTGGCAAGCTTAACACCTCCTCCTTTACCGCGTCCACCTGCGTGGATTTGGGCTTTGATCACGTGCCAATCGGTACCCGTAGTTTCTGTAAGTTGCTTTGCTGCAGTCACAGCCTCAGTAGCTGTCTTTGCCACAATCCCTCGTTGGATGGCTACCCCAAAACCAGCGAGCATCTCTTTTCCTTGATATTCGTGTAAATTCATAATGCGTTCTAAAATCCAGAGCAAAAATAGCTAATCCCAAGCGTATTTAGAACTTCAAGGCTTAAAACTTTTTGTTATAAATAAAACAAAAAGTTGTAATTTTTTGTTGTTTCCTGATTTTCTTTGCCCACTTTAGATTTGATTCCTACTTTTGAACCTAATACATCATGATTATGACACATTTTGATTTAGAAACCATAGCAAAGAGAGCCAATGGCCCTGTCTATGTTTATGAAGCCTCCAAGATTCATTCGCAATACCAGAGGCTTAAAAATGCCTTTTCTGGAGTCGCTCAATTAAAAATCAACTACGCCTGTAAAGCGTTGTCTAACATTTCCATTTTGAAACTCATGCAAAACATGGGGTCTGGGTTAGATACCGTTTCTATCCAAGAGGTACAATTGGGTCTTGAAGCAGGATTTGAGCCAGCCGACATCATTTTTACCCCAAATGGGGTTTCTTTAGGAGAAATTGAGACTGTTGCTAAAATGGGAGTTCAAATCAATATTGACAACCTTTCCATTTTAGAACAATTTGGAACTAAACACCCTAAAGTTCCTGTCTGTATTCGAATTAACCCTCACGTAATGGCAGGAGGAAACAGCAATATTTCTGTAGGCCATATCGATTCTAAATTTGGGATCTCTATTCATCAGATTCCGCATGTATTGCGAATTGTAGAAAATACTAAAATGCACATTAACGGGGTGCATATGCATACGGGAAGTGACATTTTAGACATAGAAGTCTTTTTGCACGCCTCAGAGATTCTTTTCAACACAGCCCTCCAGTTTAAAGATCTTTCGTTTATTGACTTTGGAAGCGGTTTTAAGGTTCCATACCGAGAAGGAGATATTGAGACTAATATTGAAGAATTGGGTGAAAAACTCGCTAACCGTTTTGCTGAGTTTTGTAAGACCTATGGCAAAACCTTAGAGCTCGCATTTGAACCGGGCAAATTTTTAGTTAGTCAAGCAGGGTATTTTTTGACGAAAGTCAATGCGGTAAAACAGACTACCTCTACGGTATTTGCACAAGTAGATTCTGGTTTTAATCACCTGATCCGACCTATGCTTTACAATTCCTATCATGAAATTGTTAACATCTCCAACCCCGAGGGGAGAGAGCGTTTTTATACTGTGGTTGGCTATATTTGTGAAACTGATACTTTTGGAAGTAATCGTAAGATTGCTGAAATCTCAGAAGGTGATGTTGTCGCCTTTAAGAATGCAGGAGCCTATTGCTTCACTATGGCGAGTAATTACAATTCTCGCTTTCGCCCCGCAGAAGTACTTTGGTATGAAGGACAGGCTCATCTAATCCGCAAACAAGAAACTTTTGAGGATTTATTGCAAAATCAAGTGCTTATTGATTTTAAGGAAAAGGTGGAAGCTTAGGAGTTTTTTAATGCCTTGAGCCCCTCAATCATTAAGGTCAAGGCAGCTAAACTTTCATATCCAATATTTTCATATATGCTTTGCGAAATTTTTTCTGAGCTACTTACTTTGGATTCAGCCGATCGCCTCGGCAGCATCGCTTAATTTAAAAAGTTTACCAAATTTAACAGCTCAACTTCAGTAGCTTTAAGTCCTTAATTTCCTCAAGGGGGGGGTCACATATGGTGTTGAAATTCGTGTCTCAACGAATGAGATTCCTTTGATCATATAAGATCAAATAAGTAAGAGAGTACTCCCCTGTTGAACAAAAGCAAGGGTAGTGACCACAGCTAAAAGTAACTAACCGAGAGGAGTTAGTCTTTTGAGTGTGGCATTGTAAGTTGTAATAAATTCGTTGACAATAGATTCAGCAGGAAGCAGGGTATCTATTTGAGCGGCTACTTGCCCAATCTCAAGTTCTCCTTCAACTAGGTCTCCTTCAAACATTCCTTTTTTGGCACGTCCCCTTCCTAGCACTTCTTTTAATTTTTCCGAACTGGCTCCCTCATTGTAAAGTTTTTTGATTTGGTCATAAAAAGGATTTTTGAGTAATCGTACTGGAGTCAATTCTTTTAAGGTCAACTCAGTGCTTCCTTGCTCTGCTTTCAGCACTTCGGATTTAAAATCAGGATGGGAAGACGCTTCAGGAGTGGCAACAAAACGCGAACCCACCTGCACCCCATCAGCACCCAATGCCATTGCGGCGAGCATGGCTTGACCCGAGCCAATTCCACCTGCAGCAATCAAAGGGAGGTTTATGGCTTTTTTGACCAAAGGGATTAATGTCATCGTAGTAGTTTCTTCTCTCCCGTTATGACCTCCAGCTTCAAATCCTTCAGCAACAATGGCATCCACTCCACATACTTGAGCTTTTAACGCAAATTTGACAGAACTTATAACATGAACTACAATACACCCATTCGTTTTTAAAAACTCCGTCCATAGTTTTGGATTTCCTGCAGCTGTAAATACAATCGTTACTTTTTCCTCCACAATGATCTCCATCAACTTATCTATATCAGGATAGAGCAAGGGTATGTTGACTCCAAAGGGTTTGTCCGTTGCTTTTTTACATTTTTGTATGTGTTCACGAAGTATTTCTGGGTACATAGAACCTGCTCCCAAAAGTCCTAATCCTCCAGCATTACTGACGGCCGAAGCCAAGCGCCATCCACTCGCCCATACCATGCCGGCTTGAATGATTGGATAGCGAATCCCAAACAACTGGGCTATGGAATTGGCCATTAGAGGAATTGATCTACACTGATATACGCATTTATAACAGCTTGTTCACCTACTTTATCTTTGCGACTGTTGCCGTGTTCCATTCCTAAAATACCGTCGAAACCACGAGAGTGTATATATTTAAACACATTAGTATAGTTGATCTCCCCCGTGGTAGGTTCCTTTCGACCTGGATTATCTCCAATTTGAAAATATCCAATTTCATCCCAACATTTTTCAATGTTTGGGATCAAATTTCCTTCTTGAATTTGTTGGTGGTAAATATCAAAAAGGATTTTACAAGAGGGTGAATCAACCGCCTTACAAACCTCATACGCCTGAGGACTTTCTGCTAAAAATAAGCCTGGATGATCTCTAAAATTTAATGGCTCCAATACCATAACAATCCCATGAGGCTCCAGCAAAGCAGCGGCCTGTTTTAAACTTTCCACTACATGAGCTGTTTGATAAGCCATATTCTGTCTCAGATCCACATGTCCTGGCACAACAGTCATCCACTTTGCATTGACTCGTTTAGCCACAGGAATTGCTTTCTTAATGTAGTCTAAAAACTCTTCTCTTAAGGCTAGATCACCGCTGGCAAGGTTTGGCTTTTTCCAGTAGATTTCGTGTGCCACAAAAACTCCCATACGCAAACCTCGGTTGGCCATAGTCTGAGCCATTTTCTCTTGTAATGCGACCTCACGGGTTCGCATCCCATTGTCCTCAAAAGCAGTAAATCCTTGATCTGCCATAAAATTGAGCTGATCAATAGGGTCATTCCCTGCATGATGTCGAAACATCCCCAAATGGGGGGCATAAGCCAAATTAAAAGAGTGCTTGTTTTGGCTGATCTCAGTTACGAAAACTGAAGGAGCTGAGAACAAACCAAGTCCACTCATTCCAGCTAATTGTGTAAAGTTTCTACGTTTCATCTTAAACCATTTTTGTTTTTCCAGGTGTAGGAATCGGATACTGGCCTTCGGAATCTGGGAGGGTGGGAGGGGTTGTATCCCAAGTGACTTCCTCTGGCATTAAATGTAGTTTAGAATTGAGTGCCTCTTCAAAGGTGATCTTCTTACCTGTATATGTTGCCATTCGACCTAAAATTGCAGTTAAAGTACTTTTAGCTCCGTTTTCAGCATCTGCAATCACACCTCCATTTCGGATGGATGCAAATAACCGATCGTGTTCTACTTGGTAAGGATTCGGATCCTCACCCCATTTATTTGGATACTTATAGCTGCTTTCCCCATCTAAACCACTAATAATCCCTTTTCCAATTTCAACACTTCCTTGGGTTCCTTGAAAAACTTCATCTACCCTGCTCATTGTTCCAGGAATGTGTCGACATTGACTCGCGACTACCGCACCACTAGCATAAGTAAATTCTACAAAATGGTGATCAAAAATTTCTCCATGATCTTTTCCGTTACGCACTTGGCGTCCCCCCATTCCTTGAGCAGAGACTGGATAGTCTCCTATAAACCAGTTAGCCACATCTATATTATGAATATGTTGTTCAAGAATATGATCTCCACAAAGCCAGTTGAAATAGTACCAATTACGCATTTGGTATTCTAATTCTGTTTGACCTGGTTTACGTTTCTTTACCCAAACTCCAGCATCATTCCAATACACTTGACCACTTCTAATTTTTCCAATTGCTCCTGCGTCAATACGTTGTTTTAAATCGATGTATTTTGATTGGTAGTGCCGTTGTAAGCCAACAACTACATTTAGTTTTTTTTCTTTAGCAAGTTTTGCTGTCGCTAGAACTTTACGGATTCCTACTGGATCTGTCGCAACAGGTTTTTCCATAAACACATGCTTGTCGTTAGCAATTGCATATTCAAAATGATAAGGTCTAAATCCAGGAGGTGTAGTCAAAATAACAACATCTGCCAGATCAATTGCTTTTTTGTAGGCATCAAAACCAACAAAGCGATTTTTTTCTTTGACACTGATTTTCTTCTCTCCGTCAAAATGTTCTTGGATTCCTTTTAAACTTCTTTCAATACGATCTCCAAATGCATCAGCCATAGCGACAAGCTCTACATTTTCATCAGCTGTAAGTGCTTGCACTGCCGCTCCAGACCCCCTACCTCCGCAACCTACCAAGGCCAATTTTAATTTTTGGTTTCCGTTTACACGAGCCATTCCCTCAACTCCCATAGGCACCGTTAGAAGGGCACCCGCTGCCATAGCAGTTTTTTGGACAAATACACGTCGTGATTCATTGTTCTGATTTTTGTTTTTGTTGTTCATGTTCGTTAGTTTAATCTGTTAATTCGTATTTCCAATATTTTTTTTGATCCTCTTCAGAAGGTGTTATCAAAGGGCGAACTATCCGAAACCCCACAAAAGGAGCATCAGTATGCCACCACTTACTCTTCGGTATTTGTGGATCTCGCTTCTTCCATTTTTTCGAAGAAGGTCTTCTTGCTGCAGACCGCAATCGGTTTGGATTATCCATCCAGGAACCCCCTCGCACTACTTTGGGGTAAACTTTTCCTCCTTCTACTAACGGATTACTTTCTCCATCTTCTCTTTTACTGTAAACTGAAGGAACGTATTGATCTAAGGTCCATTCAGCTACGTTTCCGTGCATATCAAATAATCCCCATGGATTAGCTTTTTTAGTCCCTACTTGTTGATATTTATCCTGACTATTTTCTGAAAACCAAGCATACTCAGCAAGCTGACTAAAATCATCTCCAAAACTGTAAGCAGTTTCTGTTCCTGCTCTACAAGCATATTCCCATACAGCCTCTGTAGGTAATCGATAAAAATGACCTGTCATTGCCGATAACCACTCACAAAATTTTACCGCAGCGAGTTGAGTCATACAGATAGCTGGATAATTATCAACCCCCATTCCAAAACTCATTTCCACGTAAGGGGTGGTAGCTCCAGAAACAGCATCCACATTAACCTGTACTTCAGATTCATTTGTTTTCGTCTTTTGGTTCGCATCCAGTTCTCTACTCACAAAAAGATTATATAAATCCCAAGTAATTTCGTAACGACTCATCCAAAACCCGTCAACAGTTACCTTATGCTGAGGACCCTCATCACCAAAATGACCTTGCTCAAATTTAGGACTACCCATCATAAAATCGCCTTGTGGTATAAATTCCATGTGAAGATCATATTGAATGCCAGATATTGTCTCAATATACTTCTCTTGGGAAACAACTAATGAGCTTATTAAAAACAAATAAAGCAAATTGTGATTTAATACATTTCTATTCAAGACTTTTTAAATTTAATTTAAATTAAAAATTCACAATTTTAAATTAATAATTAATAACTTATTATTTAGTGTTTAAAATACTTTAATGTAGCCAAATGTCTAGAATACATAATTTTTTATATATAAAATTAATGTTAAACTAAATTATTTTAATAATTCCTTAATTGCTTGATTATATTTTTTTCCGATTATATAATAGTTTCCTGATTTCACAAATAGCATGTTTTTATCTATTTTTTCTATCTGTTCTGTATTCAAAGCGACTGACTTACTTATTCTAACAAATTTTGATTCAGGCAATTCACTTAAAAATGTTTTTAAATTTTTCCTAACTAGATAGGATTTATTTAATAGACTCACCTTGACATAATCTTTTTTCCCTTCTATTAGAAGAATTTCACTGAACAAGACCTTATGATCTGCTCTGTCGGAGCGAATAAATAAATGCTTAATCTCATCTTTTAATTCTTCTTTTTGAATTGGTTTTTTTGTTGTTCTATTCCTCAAAAAAAGATAAAGCAAGACCAATAATAACAAAAATAAGGATATTATAAAAATCAAATAATTACTACCATCCACATCTTCAATTAATAAATTTTCAAAAATCAATTCATCTCCATCGAGATTTAAAAAACTAAAGTTAGATTTTTTGAAAAACGATTTTGAATTATCTACATTTTTGACAGTGACGAGCATTTGCATTTCCATCAATTTCTTATAGGACCACTCGCCTGAGATATCAACTGAATCTAAAGTATTGTATAATGATACTTTATCAGCCACCCCTCCTGGACCGTGTTTATCAATCAAAAAGAATGTAAAATTATTTTCAATACTCAAATATTCTTTGGGAATAACATATTTCCTTTCACAATAAAAACAATCCGTTGTAGCTACTAATTTTCCATTAACATAAAACTGATCAAAATCATCTATTCCTTTCGGAATAGTCAAGGTGTAATTTTCTTTAGGGATTTGATCAAGTACAATTTTTTTTCTAAAGCAAAAAACACCATCTAACTCCATATCATCAAACAATTTTTCGATAGAAACTGGAAAGTTAGTTTTAGGCCAATTTTCATCATTGTAACTAATTGAAGAGTATTTTTCTGTTTTTAAATCAACAAATTGTAGCAAATCAAAACCTTGGGTTGGTTTTCTAACAAAATTATTTTTATTTTTTTGAAATGAAATAACATCCCAAATGCCATTTAAAAAAACTTTATCATGATCATTAACAAGATAAATATCATTCTCAAAGGTGCCATACTCAGAATGACTTACTATAAGAAATGAGATTTTATTGATCCCCTTGATAAGAAATTCGGCTGGAAGCTTGACTTCAATTCTATTTTTACTCCTGTGTATAGTGTTATTTAAAAACTGATCGTTTAAAAGAATCATACCTTGATCATGAAATCCACCTTCGATGACTAGAGTATAATCGAAAGTATTATTTGTCAGGTAAAATGTTTTCTCAAAGGAAAATAAACCCGTTTCAAAAGAAGAAGAAAAATTTTTAAAAACCCCTGGTAATTTTAACTGATAGGGGAGAGTGCTTACAGAATCTTTAAGTTGAAATAAAAAGGTAAAATATTCAATATTATTATTAATATTATTTTTTTCTTGGGAATAAATATTAATTTGCAGGCAAAATGTAAATACAATAAGGATTTGATAAAACTTCATGAAAAAATGATATTAATTTTTAAATGTATAATATTTTTGTATACAGAAAAAATTATTTTGTATCCTAAATAACTCTTTTATCTATTTTTTCAAAATAAAATGTTAAATGATTTATATATTTATGTAATAAGAAAATAATAAAACCAAAATGGAATTTAAATTGAAAGTAGTGTTTGATGAGTTTTATTGTTTCTGAAAAATACTTTATAACCAAATATTAAACAAATGAAACAAAAATTGAAATTATTTTATTTACTATTATCTATGATAATTGGTAATTTTGCTTATGCACAAATTACTGCCTCAGGAAATGTCACTGACGGATCAGAGCCACTTCCTGGAGTAACTGTCGTGGAGAAAGGTACCTCAAATGGTACAGTAACGGATTTTGACGGGAATTACTCACTAATTGTTTCCAGTAGTGATGCAACTATTGTGTTTTCTTACATCGGTTTTGAAACTCAAGAACTATCAGCAGGTGCCGACTCTTTTGACGTGGCTTTATCTGAGAGTGCTAACGAGCTTGATGAAATTGTTGTTACTGGTTATGGTACGCAAAGAAAAGCAACTCTTACAGGTTCTGTAGCCGCAATTGGTGGCGAAGCGCTAGAAAAATCATCCTCACCCAACTTAGGTACTGCTTTAGCAGGGAAAGTTGCTGGTCTTTTTATTGATACCGGTAATGGCGCTCCTGGAGCAGATAATCCTGCAATACGAGTTAGAGGTACTAATACTTTTAACAATTCATCAGCACTTATAGTAATAGATGGGATACCTGATCGAGCAGGTGGCCTTGCCAGAATAAATCCAGCTGACATAGAAAGTATTTCTGTACTGAAAGATGCTTCTGCAGCAATCTATGGAGCTCGTGCTGCAAATGGTGTTATACTAATCACAACAAAAAGAGGGAAAGAAGGCAACGCTAAAGTAAAAATTACCTCAAACTATGGTTGGCAAAATTTTACAACAACACCAGATATGTTAACTGGCGCTGAATATATGGACTTAGTAAACGTACTAAATGTTTACAAATTACCTGTAGGTGAATGGCAAGCAGCAAACTCAGTTAGAGGGTTGCCTTTTACTCGACCAAATGGAGAGATTTTAAACCCAACATATTCTACAGATCGTATTCAAAATACAGCTGCAGGAACAGATCTTTGGAATTACCCAGATACAGATTGGATGGAAGAAGTGCAAAGAAGAAATGCACCCACAACAAGACAGAACGTTCAAATCACTGGCGGAGATGAAAATGTAAATTATTTAGCCTCTGCTGGATACTTACGACAGGACGTGAATTTCAAAAATTCACCCAAGGGATTTACCCAATATGATCTTCGTTTAAACCTTGATGCTAAAATCAATGACTTTCTAAGTGTTGATGTTGGATTATACTCAAGACAAGAAGAAAATTTAACTTCGACTAATGCACCCTCAAACGTATTTAACGATTTAGTACGTCAATACCCTTGGTTCCCTGCCTACTGGCCTACTGGAGAGTACGGTCCTGATATTGAAAATGGTAACAACCCAGCAATTCGAGTAACAGATGAACCAGGTTACAACAACCGAAGCACGAATTTTGTCCAAAGTAATATCGGAATCAATTTTGATGTGCCAGGTGTCGAGGGACTTTTGATTAAGGGAATTGTTTCCTATGATAAAATGAATTTTAGCCAAAAATTATGGCAACGTCCTTGGCAATTATATACTTGGGATGGTATAAATAAAGATTCATCGGGTTTAACTGCTGCAGATCGTGGTCCTGGAGATCCAAGTTTAAGACAGGATCATACTACAAGGACAGACATTACTGCAATATTTAATGCATCATATGAAAAAGATTTTGGTGACAATTATTTCAAAATTTTAGGAGGGATTACGAGAGAGCAATCTGAATTAAGCTTTATGAGAGCTTTTAAACGTTTCTTTCTTTCAAATGATTTAGATCAGTTGAGCTTTGGTGGCCAAGACGGACAGTTCAGTCAGGGTACTGGAAATCAAATTGCTCGTATTCATTACTATGGTCGTTTGAACTATAACTATAAAGAAAAATATCTTTTAGAAGCTGTTGTTACTTATGATGGCTCATACTTATTCCCTGAAGCTACACGTTATGGGGTCTTTCCTGGAGCTTCAGTAGGTTGGGTATTATCTGAAGAAAGTTTTTTTGATTCTGTTAGCTTTTTAGATTATGCGAAGCTTAGAGGTTCTTGGGGACAATTAGGTAATGATAATGTTGCTGCATTCCAGTTCCTTGCTTCTTATGGATTTTCTGCAACAAGTTTAGGTGATGTTGTCACAACTGCGTTTGAGACAAAGGTTCCCAATCCTAACGTTACTTGGGAGACGCAAACCTCATCAAATATTGGAATTGATTTAAAAACTTTAAATAACAGATTATCTTTTGGTTTTGAGTATTTTAGTAATTTGAGAAAAGATATTTTAACATTACCCAACAAAACGCTACCATCATACAGTGGTATTACTCCTCCAGCCCAGAATATTGGTGAATTTGAAAATAAGGGTCTAGAGGTAACTGCAGGATTTAATGGTGAAACAAACTCAGGTTTGACTTATAATTTTACTTTTAATGTGAGTGACTCAAATAATAAATTACTATTTGTGGATGAACCGGATTTAGCTGACAGACCTTGGCAAAGAGAAACTGGAGGGGAACTTGGAAGACCACTTCGATACGAATTTGATGGTGTTTTTCGTTCTCAATCAGATATTGACTCTGAAAGCTTAGATTACAGCGCTATTGCTCCTCTTCTTAAGCCTGGTGATGCTAAAGTAGTTGATATTAACGGAGATGGTAAAATTACACCTGCTGACAGAACACGAGTTGGAGGGAGCACTTTTGCAGACACTCAGTTTGGTTTTAACACTGCGATGTCCTTCAAGAATTTTGACTTTAATATGTACTGGAATGGTGCAGCAGGAGGATATAACTCTTACGAATGGAGTTTTATGTCAGGTACGCTTGCAAATGTCCAACGTGATGTATTTGATCGTGCATGGTCTTTAGATAATCCAAACGCTCCTGCTCCACGTCTAGCTGACAGAGGTGACCAGTGGTATTCGGGACAAACTGATTATGCTTTAATCACACGTGATTTTTTAAGACTAAAAACTTTAGAGTTAGGATATAATTTTAGTGACTCTATTACAAGCCGAATTAATGCTGATAGCATAAGGCTTTCAGTTACTGGAACTAACTTAATAACGATAACGGATTTCCCATTTGATCCTGAAGTTATCCAAAGTGGAGTTAATATTAACAACACTAGAGCAGCTGGGGGAGGATCTGTTAATAATGGAGGTGCTTACCCACTACTAAAAACAATAATAACCGGAATACAAATTACTTTTTAATTATATAAACATGAGAAAAATGAAGAAGACTATTTCAAAATTTGCTGTTGGATTTATGTTTGTTGCGGCACTTATAAGTTGCCAAGATGATTTTTTAAGCACAACGCCATTGAGTGAAATTGCCGAGTCTAATGTTTGGTCATCAACCAAACTAGCAGAGGCAGCAGTACTTGACTTATACCAAGGGACCTGGGCCGGAACACTTACTCGGGAGGAAACAACAGATGCGTTTACAGACCAAGCAGTATTTACGCATCCTGGTCGAGGAGTTGACGGCTATACTGAAGGGAAAATGAATCCCTCAGGAGGATATATGGATATGCAATGGATGAGCTGGACTCAACTATATCCTTACGTGCGAAGTGCCAATATAGCAATCCAAAAGTTGACTGAAAACGAGGGAGGATTAAATGCATCTTTAACTAAAAGACTTTTAGGAGAAGCCTATTTTATGCGTGGCTATTTCTTCAGCCAGCTAATGAGACAGTATGGAGGTATAGTTCTTTTGACTGAACCTCTTACCTTAGACAGTGAAGCTGAAAATCCAAGATCAAGTTTTGAAGCAACTGTAAACCAAATAGTGTCTGATTTAGATCAGGCCATCTCCTTATTGGCAGATGCACCAGCGAGTAAAGCTAGAGCACATAAGTTAACAGCTCATGCTCTAAAATCAAGAGTTTTGACTCATGCTGCGAGTGATTTATATGAGCCTTCTAAGTCAGGTGGAGTATCAACATTATCTTCCTTTGGTAATAAAGAACTGATAGGATATACTGGAGGTTCTCAAGAGCAACGCTGGCAAGCCGCAAAAGCTGCTTCTAAAGCGCTTTTAGATGCTACATCAGGGTACAAGTTAGATTATGCTGCACCTGTTTCATTTGAGGAAGCTAAACAGAATTACGAAGACATCTGGCTACAAGGAGACAAAAATCAAGACTTTATCTGGGGACGAATGATCGAAGGATTTGGATACGGTTCTAGAACCTATCCAGGGGGTGATGATTGGTCGCAAGGACCAGGTATGGTAGCCCTCTATCACGGACCTAATGGTTATCACGAGTGGGCTGGTACTACTCCAACGGAAGCCTTAGCTTCAAAGTATAGTTTAGCAGACGGTACCGAATTTGATTGGAACAACCCAGATCATGCTGCGGATCCCTATTCAAATCGTGAAGCACGTTTTTACTCTACTCTGTTGTTTGATGGTGCACCCTGGAAAGTAAGAACCAGTGATGTAACGAAGTTTGACAACTTTAATGAACTTCAAACAGGATACTACACATTCTCTGATGGAACTATTGTAAACGGTGTCGATACTCGTCAAGGACCCATTGAAGACTGGAACGGTTCGAGAACTGGGTACTACTTTAAAAAGTTTGCTGATCCTTATATGCCAGCTTCGTGGCCAAACAACCTTCAGAAAGTTGATGCGCCTTATTTAAGATATACTGAAGTACTTTTAAATTATGTTGAAGCTAGTATTAATTTAGGACAAGAAAGTGATGCAAAAGCTTGGTTAAATAAACTTCGTTATAGAAATGGATTACCAGCAGTTACTGAATCTGGAGCTGCATTAGTTGAGCTGTATAAAAGAGAACGCGATAAAGAATTAGTTAACGAAGATGATCGATTATTTGCGATGAAACGTTGGCTAGAAGGTCCTTATTCTCTTGATAAGCAAGTGCAACAAACATTGATACAAGCGACTCAAAAAGCAGGTAGCTCAATGACTCCAGCAAACTATAGAAAGAGTACTGCTGACTTTGAATATACGTACAGACCGACTGATATCGTTTTTGAAAATAGAATATGGAGAGATCATGTATACTTCATGCCTATTCCACAAAATGAAATTGATCGTGACCCCTCTTTAATCCAAAATCCGGGTTACTAATTGTAGGAGTCTTTTACTTTTAAAAAAACCCCGCAAATTTGCGGGGTTTTTTTATTTTTAATAAAATTTGTATTTATGAAACAGATAATTGGGTTATTCATTTTGGTGTTTATCACTTTTGCGTGTGAAACTGAAGTAAAACAATTTTCAAAATTAAATTCTAACAATACCAATATTGATTTTGTAAACAAGCTTTATGAAACCAACACAAGAAATTATTTTACCTATCCCTATATGTATTTAGGGGGTGGAGTTGCAGCAGGAGATTTTAACAACGATGGTCTGGAAGATTTGTTCTTTACCGGAAATATGGTGCCAAATAAACTTTACATAAATCAAGGAGATTTTAAATTTAAGGACATAAGTGACGAAGCGGGAATTGAAGGAGACGATAGATGGTATTCGGGTGTAAGTCTTATCGACATCAACAAAGATGGCTTTCTAGATATCTATATCGCTGTAGGCGGAGAAAATGAACCTAATAATAATGTACTCTACATAAATAATCAAGACAATACCTTTACAGAGAAAGCTGAAGCTTATGGAATCGATGACTACGGATACAGCATGCATTCAACTTTTTTTGATTACGATAAAGATGGTGATTTAGATCTATACGTAGCAAACTACCCTCCTACCAGTTTTAAAGCTCCTGTAGATTATTATAAATATATGATCGAAAATCATGAGGATAGAGATTCAGATCACCTATACAGAAATGATGGAGATCATTTTGTAGATGTTACAAACGAATCAGGAATTAGTAATTTTGGATTGAGTCTAGGTGTCGTGGCTTCAGACTTCAATAATGATGGCTATCCGGATGTATATATCTCGAATGATTTTAATGCTCCAGATTTTATGTATCTCAATAATGGAGACGGAACTTTTACAAATGACATCCTTAATTCACTTCAGCAAACCTCATTTTTCGGAATGGGTGTAGATGCTTCCGATTTTAATAACGACGGCTGGGTAGATCTATTTCAGCTCGACATGAACGCTGCAGATAATTTTAGATCTAAGGCGAATATGTCATCTATGAATCCCGAAGTTTTTTATCAATCTGTTGCACTTGGTCTTCATCATCAGTACATGCAAAACTCTTTGCAATTGAACCAAGGAAATCTTAACAATTCATCTCCAGCTTTTAGTAATATTGCTCGATGGAGTGGTGTTTCCTCTACAGACTGGAGTTGGGGGGGATTATTTGCTGATTTTGATAATGATGGATGGAAAGATTTATATGTTACCAATGGGATCAGAAGGGATGTGAACAACAAAGATTTTTATAATGAACACCGAGCGTTTTTTGATAAAATGGAAAATGATCCTAATTATAAAAATAAAGAAGAGGAAGTGAAATTATTGTCATATTTAGAAAAAATGCCCTCTGAAAAACTTTCAAATTATTTATTCCAAAACCAGCAAGAAGACGGCTTTGTGAACAGAAATTTAGAATGGGGACTCGATGAAAAAACATTCTCAAACGGAGTTGTTTACAGTGACTTAGACAATGATGGAGATCTGGATTTGGTGGTAAATAACCTTGAAGATTTTGCTAGTATTTACAGAAATAATAATACTAATTCAAATTTTATCGGATTTAAGCTGGAGGGAGAAGACAATCAGCTCCCTGTGGGTGCTCGAATACACTTAAAAGCCTCAGGAAATTACCAAATGCAAGAACTCAATCTTAGCAGAGGATATCTTTCATCAGTCTCACCAAGAGTTCACTTTGGACTTGGGACCATCACAGAACTTGAAGAAGTTATAATTGAATGGCCAGATGGAAGAAAAAGTGAGCTCAAGGACTATCAAATGAATACTTACAACAACGTAGTTTACAATGAAAATACATCTACTGCTCCCACTAAAAAAGAAGTAAAGCCTAAAGCAAAACAATTTGAAACTGTCGTTCAAAAAGATGCCTTTATTCATAAAGAAAATCCATATGATGACTTTAAAGATGAAGTGTTATTACCACACAAAAACTCTACTTTAGGACCCGCTTTAGCTGTAGGAGACTTAAACAATGACGGTAAAGAGGATTATGTTATAGGGGGTGCCATTGCACAAGCTACATCACTTTATATCCAACAAGCCAATGGAACGTTTGAAAAAGTAGACGTTCCCATTTTTGAAAAAGATAAGTTTTATGAAGATTTAGGAATTCAAATTTTTGATGCTGATAATGATGGAGATCAAGACATTTATCTAGCTAGTGGTGGTAATGAGTTTAAAAGTGATTCTCAAGGTTATGAAGATCGATTTTATGAAAACAAAGGAAGCCTTGTCTTTGAAAGAAATAGATCAGCAATACCTGATACAAGAATCAGTGGACTTGAGATCTCTGTGAGTGATTTTGATCATGATGGTGATTTAGATCTCTTTGTAGGAGGCAGACTTAGTCCAAAAAAATATCCATATCCTTCAAATTCAAGGATTTTAGAAAATCAAAGTACTTCAGGAAATATTCGATTTGTAGATGTTACCCAAGAAAAAAATCCAATGCTCACCAATATTGGATTGGTAACTACTTCAAAATGGGTAGATATAGATGGCGACTCATGGGAGGATTTAGTTGTTGCTGGAGAATGGATGTCTATTCGCTTCTTTAAAAACAATGAGGGTAAATCATTCAATGAAGTTACCGAAGAAATTTATCTCCCAGACCATCGCGGATGGTGGTATGATATTGAAAAAGGAGATTTTGATAATGATGGGGATATGGATCTTATTGTTGGAAATCTCGGCTTAAACTATAAATACCAAGCCTCAGTTGAAAAACCGTTTCGAGTTTATCTAAACGATTTCGACAAAAACGCAACTTATGATATTGTGCTGAGTTACAAATCAGACGATACAGAGTATCCTGTCAGAGGACGTCAATGCTCTTCTGAACAAATGCCTGCAATAAAAGAAAAATTCAAAAATTATAATAGTTTCGCAAAAGCTTCGCTTGAAGAAATATATTCAGATAAAATGCTAGAAGAATCTTTGAAATATGAGATTTCTTCTTTCTCAAGTATTTATTTACAAAATAATGATGGAAAGTTTACTGCTAAACCCCTCCCCTTTCAAGCTCAATTTTCAAATATAAATGCCATGGTAGTGAAAGATGTGGATTTAGACGGAAATCTTGATGTTGTTCTCGGTGGAAATCTATATAATGCAGAAGTAGAAACCCCAAGAAACGATGCCAGCTACGGACTTTGGCTAAAAGGAGACGGATCAAATGGCTTTAGCGCTCAAGAGCCAAGAAAAACAGGTTTGGTAATCCGTGGAGATGTACGAAATATTAAACCGATAAAAGTGGGTGATCAAACCCACTTGTTAGTCGCTAAAAACAACCAATCATTACAACAAATCAGAATCAATTAATGCGTTTTTTGTTAACTTTTTTTTCAATTATACTGGTAACGGGTTGCTCGAATCAAAAATCTCGTCAATTTAACGAGTACTTAATCGGAGAGTGGAGAATTGAGAATCCCATACTACAATCTTTCATTCGATTTGAAGAAAATGGGAAAACAACATATTATCTAAATCAATTTAGTTACCGGTTAGATAGCCTTGCTGAAACAGGAAAGTGGAGCTTAAATGAAATACGCAAAGGAACTCTAACCGATACTTTTGTTGTAACCATTGACAAACAGCCCCAAAAAACCATTTTTCAATTTGTACCCCTGAATAATGATAGAATGAAGATAATTGACGAAAAAGGACAGACATTTTTTACCCGCATACTAGACCCTAATCTCACAACTGATTAAACACATTGCCGAAAGTATCAAAGGTAAAATAGTATGTAAATTTTTGTGTCTCACCAATATTGTCGAGTTTGGAAAACTCTATAATCGCAATTTGATATTTTTCATCTGGAAGCAATGTTACTTGAAGCGGATCAAATCCTTCAAAATCCCTACTTTTTATTATTGATTTTAAAAGAATTTGCATCAATGCCCGATTTACACGTTGCTGCTCAATTTGGACATCTAAATTATTCTCAACAGGGATATCGTATTGATCACCATTCGCTTTATGCCAAGAAAAAATAAAGTTTTTGGGAGCCATTATAACTTCTTGAGAATACAAAAGGGAGGTGTTAATCAGGAATCCCAAGACGAATAGAGCACAAAATTTAATGGAATTTTCCATCATCAAATAAATTTGACTAAATTTAATAAAAATATACAATTTAATATTGTGTATGAATGGGAAAGGATATATGATGACAAGAAACCAACCATTTTATTTATTAGCGCTTTTTTTTCTTTTAATCGGTTGTTCAATTGAAGAGGATGAAAAAGAATCTACCAGTTACAGGTTAAAAACAGAGGTTTGGCCTAGCGACCAAAATGGAAAAATCATACCAAGTCAGGGGGATTATAATCCATTTACAGTTAAGACTATCTATGCACGACCCGAGCCAGGATGGGTATTTGATCGGTGGGAAGGAGCCATTAATGGATCTGACAATCCTACTGCGATTTCTTTTTATGACAATCTTGCTATCCGGGCTGTATTTACAAAAGATACATTTAACGTAAGAACTATTGCTGGAGGTCAAGGAAAAGGAAGTCAGCTTAATCAACTTTACTACCCTACTGGAATTGCTTTAGACCCCTCAGGCGATTTATATGTGAGCGATATGTACAATCACAGAATTCAAAGATGGAAACCCGGGGCTACCGTTGGAATTACAGCTGCAGGTGGAAATGGTTTTGGCTATGGTGCTTCTCAGCTTGAAGAACCTGGAAAAATTGATATCGATAGTCAGGGTAATCTCTTTATTGCAGATACAGGAAATAACAGAATTCAAAAATGGGAATACGGAGGTCTTACAGGATTTACCGTGGCTGGAGGAAATGGTATGGGGAACGAACTCAATCAATTAAATAAACCCTTTGGAATTGCAGTAGACAATGCTGGGGCCATTTATATCTCGGAATTAGGAAATCACAGAGTAACCAAGTGGAGTAAAGGAGCATCAAAAGGTGAGCTAGTTGCAGGAGGCAATGGAGAAGGAAGTAATCCCAACCAACTTTCAATTCCTATGGGAATCGCTGTAAATAATAAAGGAGATGTGTTTGTCGCTGATACTTATAACCACCGTATTCAGCTCTGGGAACAAGGCGCTACCAAGGGAAGAACACTAATCTCCGGAAAGGATTTTAAACCTGATTCCCAAATCAATTACTTCAGTGGGATTAGTTTAGTCAACGACTCTTACCTTTACATCACAGATTATCAGCAAAAAAGAATTATTAGATATGATCTTGAAACTGATACTTTTAAAATTATTTCTACAAATGAGACCATAGAAAATGAGGAAGACAAACTCTCTCAACCTTATCAGACAGCTGTCGACATTATGGGAGATCTTATCATCGCTGATGCTAAAAATAATCGCATTCAAAAACGAAAAATCGAAAATGAATGAATGTAAAATATCATGAGAAATTTGGTTGTAAATTCAATACATCAATTTCCAATCTTTTATTTGTCGTCCTCATGTTAAATATCTTTTTTTCTTGCTCTAGTGATCCCAAATTGAGCCAAAACAATTTGCACCTTGAGTCAAGCGCATACCTTATTCAACATGCCAAAAATCCTATATTTTGGCAACGCTGGAATGACAATTTGTTCAGCGGGTTAAACAATAAAGAAAAACTTCTTGTTGTCAGTATTGGATATTCTAGTTGTCATTGGTGTCATGTTATGGAAAAAGAAACCTTTGAAGACAGGGAGGTTGCCGACTACATGAATGAAAATTTCATAAGTATCAAAGTGGATCGGGAAGAAAACCCTGAGATTGATAATATATACATGACTGCTACTCAGATGATGACTGGTAGTGGCGGATGGCCCTTAAATGTAGTTTGCTTGCCAAACGGGAGACCTGTTTACGGTGGTACTTATCACACCAAAGAACAGTGGCTTGAGGTTCTAGGTAAAATTCAAAAGCTTTACACCAACGATAAAAAACAACTTTATGAGTTTGCTGAAAAAGTAGAGAAAGGAATACAAGAAGTTAACCGATTTGAATACACTAAAGAAATTGAAGCTTTTGAAACTGAAATGCTTCAAAGTGAAATAGCTTTATGGTCAAGTCGTTGGGATACAATAAACGGTGGTGAGCAACAAAATCAAAAGTTTATAACCCCAGTAAAATTTAACTATATCCAACAATATCAGCATCTAAACAAAGATGAGAAAATAGGTAATTATCTAGAGACTACTCTCCAAAATATTGCTCTTAGTGGTATTGTAGATCATTTAGAAGGGGGATTTTATCGTTATACAGTAGATCCAGAGTGGAAAATTCCACACTTTGAAAAAATGCTTTACGACAATGCACAACTTTTAACAATTTACTCAAATGCCTATAAAGAATTTAAGAGGCCTCTATTTAAGTCAACTGTCTACAAAACATTTGAGTTTTTACAAAAACGAATGGAGAGTAATGAAGGAGCATTTTTTTCAGCTATTGATGCCGACAACGAAGAAGGTGAAGGTCAATTTTATATTTTTAATGCAGAGGAGATAAAAAAAGTGGCTGGGAATGATCTTGAATTACTTCTTAAGTATTACCAAATAGATTTAGATAAACCATTTGAGGACACTCATTACCATCTTAGAAAAATAAATGATCTGGCTGGTTTAATCAATACTTTTAATATCACTGAACCTGAATTCATAGATAAAAGATCCGCTTGGGAAACTCAATTTGAATCACTCAAAATTAATAGAGAGTTTCCATTAATTGACACCAAAATAATCACTTCCTGGAATGCTCAGATGATCTCGGGTTTAATAAGTGCTTTTGGAGCATTCCAAGATGACACTTTTCTAGATCAAGCAAAAGAAACCTTTAATTTTATTCAGAAAAAACTAATTGTTAAGGGCAATTTAATGCATACTTATCAAGCTGACCAAGCTAAGATAGAGGCAAATCTTGAGGATTATGCATTTACAGTCAGAGCAGCATTAGAGTTATATAAAAGTACTGGAGATACTAACTATTTAGAAAAAGCGAATCAACTCAATAAAATTGCAATAAAAAACTTTGAGACCAGTGAAAATCCTTTTTTCACCTTTACTGAACATCCAGTATTATTTTCTCAAATCATTTCAGTAGACGACAACGTGATTCCCTCTGCCAATGCAATAATGGCTGAAAATCTTTGGGAATTAGGTCAACTCTTTGAGAATGAAGACTACACTATAAAAGCAAAAAATATGCTTGATGCTGTAGTTCCTTTTTTTGATGAGGGAAGGGGTAAAGATTATAGTCAATGGGCTCAATTATTAGCAAAAGAGGCCTTTTCTTACAAAGAAGTAGTTATTGTTGGTTCGGAGGCTCAGAAAATAAACAAACAAATCCAGCAAAACTATTTACCCAATGTACTTTTTCAGATAAGTGAAAAAGAAAGTGACTTACCTCTTTTGGAAGATCGTTATTTCGAGGATGAAACACTCATTTATGTCTGTGAAAATAAAATATGTTTACGTCCCTCAAAAACAATAGCTGAAGCTCTAAAACAAATAGAGGATTAAAAGATAGCTGTTTTCACTTTTTTACCTAGATCTCCTAAAAAAAACCTTTAGTTAGAGTCAAAGGAATTAAACCACGAGCTAAAAAACTACTAAAATTTTAAAATTGAATTGGTCATTTAAAAACTCTAATTTTCAAGTATTCTAAAAAAATTCTCGCTGAAAATTTTAGCTAAAACGTTTTCTGATAAACCAAGCCCTTTAGTTTTTTGATTTCTGACAACTATCGAATCACTCTTAACTAAGTAGTTGAACAAAAGCTGATAATCTTTGTCTAAATTATTTAACTCAGTTTCAAGGTCCTCTTTACTAAGAAGCGTGTCAGGTTTTGAATTGCCAAAATCTGTTCCAAACAAAATTCTATTCTGATAACGCTCGAAAAATGCATTTACTGTTTTTGAATCTTGCATAGCCAAATCACCAAAACGAGCGCCAAGTTCTACACTTAAATTGGGATAGTTGTCCAAACGAAGTGCTACTTCAGAAATATTGTTTGCCATACTTGCAAGATGAGCAGCGATAATCTTTAAGTTAGGATTCTTTTGAACCCACTGATCTCGAGCTTGAATAATCTGTTGGTAGGACGGTATATTGGGAAAATTATAAGCGTGATATTCTGGATTATTTTTATAATAATTATAATGCGGGTTGTGAGGATCTTTTAATGGTCGCCATGCTTGCTCAGGATCGCCAATATGGGCTATTACAGGAATATTCTTTTCAACTAAAAAATCCCAGATAGGATTTAATCTTTCATCGTTGATCATGATATAGTTCCCTAAAGAATCTTGAGTAACCATCCCAAAGTTTTTCCACACCTTAACCATAGTTGCTCCTCTAGAGAGATCTTTTTGAAGTTGTTCAAGGGTCTTTTTAATGAAATCTGGGTTTTCTATACCCGCAGCAGTAAATGTAGTACACAAGAAAAAGTACTGAGAGAATTCCTTATAATGATCTAGATAATTATCGAAATTTCTTACAAGGCTATCTTCGTCTTCCAATGCCACATCAACTAATACTGTTTTCATATTCCATTTATTTAAAAATTCTGGAAGGTATTCCCTAGAATATTTATAATGAGAATGAATATCGATTTTTGGCAGTTGCTCAAAAGTTTTGTAGGAAATACTATCTGATTGATTACACTTCCAAAAAACAAAAAGAATTAGGATCCCTCCTAGTCTTACTATCAAATTATAAGAAAGTTTTGACCTCATGACTTAAAAATTTTTTATTGCGATTTGCTATCAAGTTTATGTAGACTAAAATCAACTTTACTTGCTGGTATATGTTAAAGATAGTGATCAAAAGTAAAAGCTCAACTTTGGTAAGGAAATTTTGGTTAAATTTAGTTATGCTTTCATTATTTCGTAAAGATCAAGTTTTCTCTCTTCTCGGAGTCTTATTATTATCGGCTTGTAATTCTTTCAGTTCTGAATTTGTTGGTGTTGAACCTCTAGGGGTTCACCCCAATGGAAATGTCTTTATCGGAATGGAAAGTTGTAAAGAATGTCATTTAGATATTGTTAATTCTCACTTAAGCACTTCACATTGGTTAACGTCATCCAAAGTAAGAAGTGATAATTTGGTTCCATTCTTGAATGTGAATACTAATTCTTTTTTTCTTGAAGACAACACTGAAGTGCGTTTTACGTCCATCAATGACAGTATCTATCAGCAAGTATACAACCCTCCTTATCAAACACCCTTTTTTAGTAAATCGTTAGACGTAGTGATTGGATCTGGCACTAAGGTTGGATATTCTTTTTTGAGTTGGGAAAAGAGTTCGTTGTTCCAATTGCAAGGTTCATTTTACAAACCCAACTTGAATTGGATTAACAGTCCTGGATATCCCTCAAAATTTCAAGCATTTAGACCTATTTACCCAAGATGTTTAGAATGTCACGTCACCTATAGTCAATCTGAAAATTGGGAAAGTCCAATTGTCAACAACAGATACAATAAAAACAATATCGTATTTGGAATTGATTGTCAAAGATGTCACGGGCCTGTTCTTGAACATGTAAAGTATCATCGTGAAAATCAATATGATAAAAAGGCCAAGAAAATAATCAAGTTTGCTGATTTAACACAGCAACAGAGATTAGATGTATGCGCTTTGTGTCATTCTGGGTCAAGAAGCAACATTAATCAACCAGCTTTTTCTTTTGAAGTTGGTGATTTGTTGGATAATTATTTATCCCCTCAAGTTACAGGAGAACCAGATGTACACTCAAACCAAGTCGGGCTGTTATTAAAAAGTACCTGCTTTATTGAATCTGAAAAAATGGATTGTATGACTTGCCATGACCCCCATTCAGACGAAAAAAATAATATGGTGAAATTCAACAATCGCTGTATAGAATGTCATCAAAATAAAGAGCACATTCGTTTCAAAACTGACCAAAATTCGGATTGTGTTGGCTGTCACATGCCCTACAGAGAAAGTAATATCATGAAAATTCAAATTAATCCAGACAGTATTAAATCCGTAATGATTCGCACCCATAAGATTGATATTTATTGACGGATTTGATGGGTAAAAAAGAGATGTACATCTAAAGTTTAATTGATGACTCCCGAACCCAGCAATTCATTGTCTAGATACCAAGCTACAAACTGCCCCGACGTTATTGAAGATTGTGGCTTTTCAAAAAGTACATACAACCCTTCTTCAGTCTGATAAAGAGTTGCTTTCTGTAAAGGTTGACGGTAACGAATTCGTGCCAAGACCTCCAAAGTTTCACCAGAAGAAATACTTAAATCTTGACGTACCCAGTGGATTTCAGCAATGTTGATTTTAAGAGCTTCTCTATACAAGCCAGGATGCTGTTTTCCTTGTCCTACAAATATTGTGTTAGTCTCAACATCCGTGTCAATTACAAACAACGGCTCAACCATTCCTCCCACTCTCAAACCTTTTCTCTGACCTACCGTAAAAAAATGAGCTCCGTCATGCTCTCCTACCAGAGTTCCGTCTTCTCTGGAATACTGAAGCTTATCAGACCTTGTTTGTAAAGTTTTACCCCCTTTTTGAGGATTCTGATACGGTTCGAAATCAGAAGATATTTCAATAATTTCACCTTTTTTAGGTTTAAGTTGTTGTTGTAAAAAATCTGGTAAACTCACTTTTCCAATAAAGCAAAGCCCTTGAGAGTCTTTTTTATCAGCTGTAACCAAGTTTTGAGTTGTAGCAATTTCTCTGACCTCAGCTTTCTGAAGATGTCCAATGGGAAAAAGTATTTTGGAGAGTTGTTGCTGATCAAGCTGACACAAAAAATAAGATTGATCTTTATTCCTGTCTTCTCCTGATAAGAGCTGATGCACTTGCTTTCCGGTGGAATCGGTGAATTGACTTTTTTGACAATAGTGTCCTGTAGCTACATAATCAGCTCCAAGGGAAAGGGCAATTTTTAGAAAGACATCAAATTTGATTTCTCTGTTACATAAAATGTCCGGATTGGGTGTTCTTCCTTTGGCGTATTCATCAAACATATAGTCTACAATACGCTCTTTATACTCATTACTTAAATCGACTGTCTGGAAGGGAATCCCAAGTTTTTCAGCAACTAACATAGCATCGTTGCTGTCTTCTAGCCAAGGGCATTCATTGGAAAGCGTGACGGATTCATCATGCCAATTTTTCATAAATAACCCAACCACATCGTAGCCTGCCTTCTTTAACAAAAAGGCGGCCACACTGGAGTCAACTCCGCCTGAAAGTCCTACAACTACCCTTTTGGATTTCATCGTGTAAAGATAAGGAGTCTAATGGAATTATTTTTTACGCCCTTTTCCTGCGTTTTTCTGTTTTTCTGCTTCTTCCATTGCTTTCTGTAAACGTGCAGAAAATCCACCTGCCTTTTTAGGCTTCTTTTTGTTCTCTTCAATCTTGGCATGTATCTTAGTATCGTCTATGATATAGTTTTTTATGATCAACATCAACAAAATTGTTAGAAGGTTAGAAACAAAATAATATAAACTCAACCCACTAGCGTAATTATTAAAGAAAAACAACATCATTAATGGCATTAAATAAATGATGATTTTCATATTCGGCATACCCGGTTGTTGTGGCATGGGCTGTTGTCCTGTAGTCATTCTAGTATAAAAGAAGATGGCAACTGATGCTAAAATTGGGAACAGACTGATGTGATCACCGTAAAATGGAATACTAAAACCAAGGTCCAGTATAGAATCATAAGAAGATAGATCATCTGCCCATAAGAAAGATTTATCCCTTAAGACAAAAGCTACTGGGAAGAAAGAAAACAATGCGTAGAACACAGGCAACTGCAATAATGCAGGAACACAACCTGACATCGGATTTGCTCCAGCTCTTGAATACAAGCTCATCGTTTCTTGCTGACGTTTTACCGCATCGTCTTTATACTTGTTGTTAATCACCTCGATATCAGGCCTTAAAACCTTCATTTTTATTTGAGAGACATACGATTTGTAAGTTACTGGAGACATCGCTAAACGAACAATTATCGTCATCACTATGATCGCAATTCCATAAGAAAGAAAAGAAGATAAAAATTCAAACAATGGTAAAAAGATCACGCGGTTAATCCACCCGAATATACCCCAACCCATTGGGATAGATGTTTCCAGATCCCCTTCTAATTCTTTTAACTCCTTGTAATCTGTTGGACCATAATAAAACTTTATACTTGTATTCACTTCTCCTCCGGTATTCAGAGGATAGTTAGTAGTAAAAGTTTTAGTATATTTTTCATTTAAGGACTCTTCCCCAGAACGATCGGTAGATTTAATTTTTGCTTCAGTTATGGATTGCTCAGGAATTAGAATTGCACTGAAAAAATGTTGACGGTAAGAAATCCAACGAATATCTTGTCGAGTTTCTTCATCACTCCCGCTTAGAGACAAATAATCTACACGATCATCTTCATAGCCAAAGGTGAATTCTGTATATCTATTTTCATAGTCAATACTTCTAGAATTTCTAAAAACATCTGTTTTCCATGACAATTCTGGAGCTAACGCTGTATTCAGCATGGCTTGCATCCCAACTGTTTTTATTGTAAAAGAAAATAGATGTCCATTTTTTGGGAAACTGTATAAAAACGAAATGTATTGTTGCGCGTTCAAAGATGCTTTCATTTCAACCTGAACAGCCTCTGAACCCTCTCTTTTGATTGGTGTAAAATACATTTCTCGAGTATTCAAAACACGACCATCTAAAGTATTGAGTTGAATATTAAAATCCGTATTTCCATCACTGATTAAAGGAAGGGGTGTTTCCTCATAATTTTTATAATCATTTAGAGTTAATTTTGAAATCTGACCTCCTTTGGGGTCTAACTCTATGATCATCTGCTTTGTTTCGAAGCTTATAATGGATGAATTCTCAATTGCAAAAAGGCCACCTAAGTTTCCATACGCAGTTACTTTCTGCTGTTGAGCTAGGGAATCACTTAGCGCAGAAGGCGTCTCATAATTTGAATTCTGAGGAACAACTTGTTCTGTAGTGACCTCAGTGTTATTTATTTCTTCTTGAGGAGATCCATTGCGATAGAGCATCCAAGTCAAAATTAGAGCGATGAGAATGAATCCAATGAATTGGTAGGGATCAAATTTTTTTTCTTCCATAGTTTTTTTCTTTCTTATTATTTTGCTTTATGCGCCAAACTGGCTTGCACAAAAGCGACAAATAATGGGTGAGGATTGGAGACTGTACTTTTATATTCTGGGTGGAATTGAACTCCAACAAACCAAGGGTGGTTATGGTATTCAATGATTTCAACTAAGCCGGTTTCAGGATTAGTTCCAGCGACTATAAATTGATCGTCAAAAACACGCTCCTGAAATTCGTTGTTGAATTCATAACGATGTCTATGACGTTCAGAAATTATTTTTGATCCATAGGCGATGGCAGACTTTGAATTGGCTGCTAATTCACAATCCCATGATCCTAGGCGCATAGTCCCACCTTTGTTAATAATACTTTTTTGTGTTTCCATCAAATCAATCACTGCTTCCTTACAATCAGCTTCCATTTCGGTTGAATTTGCATGGGTGAGGCCCGCCTGATTTCGAGCATATTCAATGACTGCCATTTGCATCCCTAAACAAATTCCAAAGAAAGGAAGTTTGTTTGATCGAGCGTATGCAATTGAACTTATTTTACCTTCGATTCCGCGCTCACCAAAACCTGGAGCAACAATCAGTCCGTGAAGTCCTTCCAATTGCTTGGTCACATCTCCATCTTCTAGATGTTCTGAATGAATACTAATGACCTCAATTTCTGTTTCATTAACCGCGCCAGCGTGTATCAAGGATTCTAAAATCGATTTATAGGAATCTTGTAGCTCAACATACTTTCCAACTAAACCAATTTTCAAGGTATGCTTTGGATTTTTAAACTTTTCTAAAAAAATATTCCAAGGCTTTAAATCGAGATCTTTTTTTGGAGTCAGTTGTAATTTTTCTAACACTACTTTATCCAAACCTTCATCCAACATCTTTAAAGGGACATCGTAAATTGTATCTACATCAATAGATTGAATAATGGACTCACGTTTAACATTACAAAACAAAGCCAGTTTTTCTTTGAGATCACTTGATAACTCGTGTTCTGTTCTACATACAATGATATCAGCTGAAATTCCACTTTCCATGAGGGTCTTCACAGAATGCTGAGTAGGTTTTGTTTTTAACTCCCCAGCAGCAGCTAGAAACGGAATCAAAGTGAGGTGAATTACCAATGCATTTTCTTTTCCTAAATCCCAAATCAGCTGTCGTACTGACTCGATGTATGGCAGAGATTCTATGTCTCCTACTGTCCCTCCGATTTCAGTAATCACAATATCGTATTCACCCGTATTACCCAACAATTGCATGCGTTCTTTTATCTCATTGGTAATATGAGGGATTACTTGAACTGTCTTCCCTAAAAATTCTCCTCTTCGTTCTTTTTCTATTACACTTTGATACACTCTACCAGTAGTAACATTATTCGCTTGTGAGGTAGTTACGTTTAAAAAACGCTCGTAATGACCTAAATCTAAATCTGTTTCCGCTCCGTCGTCGGTCACAAAACATTCCCCATGTTCGTAAGGATTCAGGGTACCTGGATCAACATTGATGTAGGGGTCAAATTTTTGTATTGTCACCTTAAAGTCTTGACCTTGAAGAAGTTTAGCCAAAGAGGCAGCAATAATTCCTTTTCCTAATGAAGAAGTAACTCCTCCTGTTACAAAAATATACTTGGTGTTGGACATCCGGTTGATTTAGTTCATGTTTACCGGACTCAAATTTACAAAATCAATGGGAACTTCTGTGATTCTCATTCTATTCTTTTATTTCTAATATTTCATAGCCTCGATGTTGTAAAAGATATAGTGCTTGATTCATATAAGAACCATTTACACCTGACTGATATAAAAATCGATTAGACCAATATTGTGTTTCTCCATATTTTAGTGATTCTTCCAAATTATCGGATGCTGCAGTTCGAAGTATCAAGTCCATGACTAAATCGTAACCACGAAGAGATTCCTTATTAGGTCTTTTTCCAAAACGATTTTCAAAAGATTCAATAAACATTTCATTTGTACTGTAATCAAGAGGCTTAAATCCTACAGGATAAGTAAACCCAATACCCCCTAAAACCTTACGAGATAAGTTTTCATTATTATAGACATTACTCCTGTAGGTTGTAAATACTTGAACTTTCCTTTCTCCAGAATTCTGAGCATTAAATTGAGATAATGCATTAGCAATTAACGGAAAGGATTGTGTTTCTAAAATTACCTTATTAGGTAATGAATCAACTAGCAAAGAATCCGCCAATTCAGGTAGAATATAATCCCCCTTTTCAGGTCGTAAAGTAATGGCCCAAGGAAATTGAGATTTTAATTGTTTTTCAATAGAACGATTTAAAGAATCTGCAACGATGACTACGTGCTGGGTAGTATCAATCACCCTATTGAGATAGTCAAACATTTTTGTTCGGAATGTTTCTGCTTGAGTAATTGACTGATAAACATTTTTCCTCAGTACAACAGGGTTTGAAGAAAGCGGTGCAATCTTGGGCGTATTTGCTAATATTTTTTGATTGGAGACATAATTAAAATTATTTGGAATAAGAGGACCAACAATAAAATCTGTCTTTTGGCTAGCCAATTCACTTATAATTTGATCCAACGTGGAAGTTTTATTTTCAGTATCAAAGGTGTTAATTAAAACCTTGATCCCAAGCTCATTTGCCCTTTCTACAGCAAAAAGTACCCCTGTATAAAAATCTAAGGAGAGGGTGTGTAAGTTTCTTGTTTGGAGGAGTTTTTTTGTGTCTTCAATGGAGTCAAATACAATTTCATTAACCTTGAAAGGTAAAAGCAATGCTAAATTAATTTCTCCTTTTATAAAAGTAGAATCCGATAAATTTACGCGTTCCACTAGTAAATCGTCCTCAATTTTATAGTCTCCACTTTGCTCCCCAGGGATTTTTAAAATCATCCCAACTATCAATCCAGTCTCTTTTAGATTAGGATTTAGTGAATCCAGTGTCGCTTGATCTACTCCTAGCTTTTTTTCAATACGATAATATCCCTCTTTGGGGAGTACTGTATAATAATTATAAAGAGAATCTTTCTCTGGGAGAACCTGTAATGAGGGAGTAAGAGGTATTCTAATCTTTTGACCAATCTTTAAACCTTCTTTGATTTCTGGATTCAGGGAGTCTAGTGTCTGAATAGTTGTTTTGTACTGATATGCCAAACGCCACTTCGTTTCTTTTGGAACAACTTCATGAAGAGTAAATTCAAATGAATCTTCAGCTGTGAGGTTGCTGTTTTCAGTTACTGCGATTGGCTCTTTAACTTGATAAACCGGAATCCTCAAATTCATTCTTTTTCTCAGCCCAAACTTTTCTAGGGATGGATTATATTCAAGAAGCTGAGTCTTTGTAATTTTATATTGATCAATTAATAACTCAATAGTTTCTCCTCGTTTTACCTTGTGGGTAGTAAAAGAGTCTGGAGTTTGAGCCACAGAATATAGGCTTGTCAATAAAAACAAACCAAAAAACAAAAAAGAACGAAAGTATTTCATGTGTTATACTTTATCAATAACTATTCCCATTCTATAGTTGCTGGTGGTTTTGAACTAATATCATACACTACACGGTTTACACCTTTTACGTTATTGATGATTTCATTCGACATTTTTTGAAGAAAAGCATAGGGTAAATCTACCCAGTCTGCTGTCATCCCATCAGTAGATTGAACAGCCCTAAGAGCTACACAATTCTCGTAAGTCCTTTCATCTCCCATAACTCCGACGCTATTGATGGGTAAAAACATGGCTCCAGCTTGCCAAATTTGATCGTATAAATCCCATTTTTTCAACCCTTGGATGAAAATTGAATCAACTTCCTGAAGCATTCGTACTTTTTCGCGGCTAATCTCTCCTAAAATTCGAATCGCTAACCCTGGGCCAGGAAAGGGATGTCTTCCTAATAATGCGGGGTCCATTCCCAAACTTTTTCCAACACGTCTTACCTCATCTTTAAATAACATTCTTAGAGGCTCTACCAAATCTAACTTCATGAAATCTGGTAACCCGCCAACATTGTGATGAGATTTAATTTTAGCAGAAGGCCCGTTTACCGAAATAGATTCGATGACATCAGGATATATTGTCCCCTGACCCAACCATCGAACACCATCTACTAAATGGGACTCAGCATCAAAGACATCAATAAATGTTTTACCAATGATTTTTCGTTTAGTTTCGGGATCTGAAACCCCATCTAGAGCATCAAGAAATCGATCAGAAGCATCAACTCCTTTAATATTTAAGCCCATACCTTCATATTGTTCGAGAACTTGTTCAAATTCGTTTTTACGAAGTAAGCCGTTGTTTACAAAAATACAATTGAGTTGCTTTCCTATTGCTTGGTGCAATAACATGGCTGCAACTGAGGAATCTACACCTCCCGATAGTCCTAAAATCACTTGGTCGTCACCTACCTTTTCTTTTAGCTCGGTCAAGGTCATATCCACAAATGAATCAGGAGTCCAATCTTGCTTTACTTTAGCAATATCAACTAAGAAATTTTCTAAAATCTGCTTTCCATGAGTAGAATGATATACCTCTGGATGAAATTGTATGGCATAGGTGGTTTCCCCTTTAATTTTGTATACTGCATTTTCCACATCAGTAGTACTAGCTAAACACTCTGCTTCTTTGGGGAGATGGAGTATAGTATCTGCATGACTCATCCATACTTGGCTATCTGACGGTACTTCTTTGAAAAAAATATCCTCAGATTTTACAAAAGATAAATTCGCTCTACCGTATTCCCTGTTATTAGAAGGACTGACTTTACCTCCAAAAAAATGAGCTAAATATTGAGCTCCATAACACACTCCCAAAAGAGGAATTTTACCTTTTATTTCGTTTAAATCAGGGTGAGGTGCATCTTCAGCTCTTACGGAAAACGGTGAGCCTGATAAGATAACTGCTTTAAAATCTGAAAGGTTTTTTGGAGGATTATTGTAAGGGTGAATTTCACAGTATATAAAAAGTTCGCGAACTCTACGCGCTATTAGTTGCGTATACTGTGATCCGAAATCTAAAATGAGTACTTTTTCTTGCATGGGCAAAAATACGATTTAATCCTTGCTGTAAAAATACCCAAGCTAAATAATTCGTCATCTAGCTGTTAATATTCTAGTAAAACGAAGTCTGGATTCAAAGGATCTAGAGCTCCTACTAGATTTGGTATCAAATCAACACCTAATTCTAAGTAAAAACTAGTAAAATTTAATGCGCGTTCTTGTAGGCTTTCATTGGGAAACAACAGCTCATGAATAACTGCTAAGCGTTCTACATCACTTTTTAACACCCGCTTTTGAGCTTTAAGCAATCGTTTTTCCAAGTATTCAATCCCTTTCAATTGTTTCGCCTCTTGAGCGGCTACTGCTCCTTTAAATGAACCATCAGTTTGAGCAACTAAATTGTGTAACCTTGTAAATTGTTTCTTTAGCTGATTTTTTAGGGGCGTTAGATCCAAATCAATCTTACTAATTTGTCTGATTTTTTTATTGATGAGTACATCACGCTTCATAAATAAATCTGAAACTTGAAGATCAAAATTGGCAATCTTCTTACTTAATTTTTTAGTATAGAGTAGGGCTGAATTTCTCAACAAAAGAACAGGGAAGGGAACATTAAAATGCTTAAAAGTCGAGTTTAGCTGAAACCAATAGGCCAATTCTCCACCCCCTCCGATATAACACAGATTGGGTAAAATACATTCCTGATATAAAGGTCTTAGAATTACGTTTGGAGAAAATCGTTCAGGTTGGCTGTCTACTAATTTCAAAAATTCTGCTTCATTAAACGATTGTTCTGTTCCATTTAAATGATAACGATTTTGAATTCTCTCAATACGGTATCGACCCTTAGGTGTTAGGTAAAAAAGGTTAATCTCTCTTGGGTTTACTTGAGGACTGTAGTTTGGGTCAAATTCTTTTATTAATTGTTCAATTTGACTCGTGACTTTCTTGTAAGATGAGTTTTTAGTAAGTTCCTCCCTAATGATAGGTTTAAAAAGTGTTTTTAATTTATTTGTTTGTGGCTCAATAACTACCAACCCATACTCTCCAAAAAGAAAATTCACCATACGAAAAGTGGCCTCAGAAAGTGACTCCGAAGCTCGGTAAGTTCTGCCAATTAGGTCTTTTAAAAATTCTGCATTGGCACTGCTTCCTAATTGTTGTTCAAAAGCATCTAATGTAGGCTTCAAGTCCTCTAACGGCAGTTCCCCAACAGCCCCGGCAGGCTCTCTGGACCAAACAAAATTTTTATTTTCAAAACGAAACGAACTGATTTCTTCAAAATCATGATCTTCAGAAGCCATCCAATACACTGGAATAAAGTTTGACTTAGGGTACGCTTTTTTCAGTTGCTTACACAAATTTATGGTACTTATAATTTTATATAAAAAATAAAGGGGACCTGTCATCAAACTCAACTGATGCCCTGTTGAAATTGTAAAGGTATTTTCTTTCTTAAGAAGACTAAGGTTTTTTTTTACAGCAGTAGAATGAGCTACAGAATGATATTGTTCCTCTAGGGAAGCCACTAATACTTGACGATTCAAAACGGAATATGTTTCTTTTTTTAACTCAATCTGCTTCTCAAAATTATCAATCAAAGGAAAAAAACCATAAAAAGGCTTCATTTCTTCAGTTTGATTTAGATAAGATGTAATTAGTTTAGAAAAACGCTTTGTTTCTTCAAATGAAATATATTTCTTTTTCATGCCTCTATTTGTGTAAAGATATTCATTTTAAAAAAAGAAAATAGAGTTCGGTTATAAAGCGTATTTTAGTTGAAAAATAGTTTTTATGTTACGGACTTTGTTTACACTTTTAACTCTATTGTCGATCCACTCGATTCAATCACAACTTGAATCACCTGATGAATATTTAAATTATGAACTCGGGTCTTTCTTCACACGTCATCACCAAGTTGTTGACTACTTTAAGCATTTAGAAAAAGAATCCTCTCTTATAAAATTAAAACCTTACGGAAGAACTAATGAAGGTCGTTTACTCCAATTGGCTTTTATTTCATCTGAGGATAATTTAAATAATCTAGAATCTATTCGGACTACTCATTTGCAAAATAGTGGTATCGTCTCAGGTGAAAAAAATGATAAAAAAGTTGTGGTATGGC
>JAQWHT010000056.1 GCA_029249225.1 Flavobacteriaceae bacterium | reverse complement strand
TCAAGATTAAACAGATGTTTTTGAAAATGACTTTACACAGCTAATTCTTTTAAAAACAATAAACAATATTATGAATAACAAAGTAAGTTTCTTATATTTGTTTAACAAAAATTATTAAAAGTTGATCAAAACTATAATTTTAGCAGGAGGATGTTTTTGGTGCACTGAAGCCGTATTTCAAAGGCTGAAAGGGGTATTAGAAGTTGTTCCAGGCTATATAGATGGACAAGTAAAAAATCCGGCTTATCGTGAAGTTTGTACTGGAAAAACTGGACATGCTGAAGCAATTTCTGTTCGATATGATACAAGTCAAATTCAGCTCGTAGACTTACTCCTGATTTTTTTTAACACCCATGACCCTACAACTTTAAACCGACAGGGTAACGACACTGGGACCCAATATCGTTCTGGAATCTATTATACTGAAGTTGAACAAAAGGAGGTGATACAGCTCGTTATCAAACAGCTTACCGATGAGAATGTGTTTGAAGATAATATTGTAACAGAAATTAAAGAGGCCTCACCATTTTATGATGCTGAAAAAGGACACCATAGCTATTACAATCGTAATAAAGAGCAAGCCTATTGCACCTATACAATCAGTCCTAAAATGGATAAAATAAAAAACTATTTTTCAAATTATTTAAATGAATCTTATGAACGATAATTTTAATATCGAAACATTACCAATAACAGAACAGATAAAAACGAATTACGAAGATATCATTCACCTTTTGGGTGAGGACAAGCTTCGTGAAGGGTTATTAAAAACTCCAGAACGTGCTTCAAAAGCAATGAAGTTTCTTACTGAGGGGTATGAAAAAGACCCCAAACAGATCCTACAAGGAGCCATGTTTGAAGAAAATTACAATGAAATGGTCATTGTCAAAGAGATTGAATTGTATTCTTTGTGTGAGCATCACTTGTTACCTTTCTTCGGGAAAGCTCATGTAGCTTATGTACCTGATGGAAGAATTGTGGGATTAAGTAAAATTCCTCGAGTGGTAGATGTTTTTGCTAGGCGTCTTCAGGTACAGGAAAGATTAACTGAACAAGTTTTAGATTGCATCAATGATACTCTTAAGCCTAAAGGGGTAGCTGTTGTAATTGAAGCTTCACATATGTGTATGATGATGCGAGGTGTCCAAAAACAAAATTCGACAACAACGACTTCTGGATTTAGAGGGGTTTTTAAAGATACAGATACGCGTAATGAGTTCTTAACGCTAATAAAATCTAATCTTTCGTAATTTAGAATTTATTTGTCGTCATTAAAAAAACGTTTGAATCCCATTCGACTCAAAATTTTCTTTTCAAATTCCCAAAAAAAACGAAATTGAAAAAAGAGTGCTCCAAAAATTAGGAGTAGAATTTGGTAGGCTGGGAACACAATCAGTATCCGAACTATCCAGTACAATATTGTGCCTCCCCAAAAGGATTCAAAAAGTTCTGGATGGATGTTCAAAAGCTCAAGGATGGGTTTGGCAACCCTTACACTCATAGATCCTGTTATGCCAAAGACGATAAAGATTATTACTAATTGAAAATTAGAAATAATGTTCCACTTTTTTTTTAAGCGATTGAAATACAAATCTACTTATTTGAGTAAAGATGCGATTTGACTTGCGAGTTCCTCTCCAATCCGGTCTTGAGCTTCCAGAGTAGCGGCTCCAATGTGTGGTGTCAAAGAAATTTTGTCATGCATTAACAATTTGATTTCAGGCTTTGGTTCATTTTCAAAGGTATCTAGTGCAGCAAACGAAAGATGATCAGAATCTAAAGCTTCAACTAAAGCAACTTCGTCTATTACACCACCTCGAGCAGCATTAATCAATACGGCTCCTTTTTTCATTTTAGAAAAAGCTGCCTTATCAATGACATATTCTTTTTGAGCAGGAACGTGGAGGCTTATGAAATCTGCATTTTTGAGCACGCTATCCATATCTTGGGTTATAATTTCCTGAGAAACGGAAGCTCCTGAGTATAAGGAAACTGTGATGGAAGCTTTATCTATAAATTTGTCTGTAGCAATAACATTCATCCCAACACCAAGACCAATTTTTGCTACTTCCTGACCAATTCGTCCAAAACCGATGACACCTAAAGTCTTACCTCTAAGTTCTACGCCTTTCGCATATGCCTTTTTAAGTCCTTTAAAATTTGTTTCACCTTCTAGAGGCATACTTCTGTTTGAATCATATAAAAAGCGAACACCTCCATAAAGATGAGCAAAAACCAATTCTGCAACTGAAGCTGAAGAGGCTGCTGGGGTATTGATAACATAAACTCCTTTAGACTTGGCGTATTCGACATCTATATTGTCCATTCCTACACCACCACGGCCAATCAATTTAAGATTTGGACATTGGTCAACAAGTTCTTTTCTAGCAGTAGTAGCACTTCGTACAAGCAGCCCTACAATTTGATTTGAATTGATGTAGTCAACAAGTTGCTCTTGAGCTACATTTACGGTAATTACCTCAAACCCATTCTCCGTTAAGGCATCAATTCCAGTTTGAGATATCCCGTCGTTTGCTAAAATTTTCATAGTATTTAAAATATTATAATAATGAATTTTTACGTTTAGTAATTTTTTTCAAGAGTCTGCATGCAATCAACTAATATTTCAACACTGTCTATTGGCAAAGCATTGTACATCGATGCACGATAGCCTCCTACGGACCGATGCCCCTTAAGTCCGCTAATACCGGCAGCCTGGCACAAACCGTCAAAAGCATCAGCTAATGAGGGGTCTGTTAAGTTAAATGTGGCGTTCATATCACTTCGATCTTCCTTATTTGCAAATCCCTCAAATTTACTGTTTCGGTCAATTTCTCCATAAATCAAAGTTGCCTTGGTACCATTTTTTATTCCAAGAGCTTCAATTCCACCCTGTGCCTCTATCCAACGCATATTAAGCATGGAAGTATACACCGCAAATACAGGGGGTGTGTTAAACATACTGTCCTTACTTGCTTGAATTTTATAGTCCAACATAGAAGGAATCATTCTTGAAACTTTACCAAGAATAGATTCTTTAACAATCACAAGAGTTGTTCCAGCTGGACCCATATTTTTTTGAGCACCTGCATAAAATAAATCAAACTTTGAGTAATCAAAAGCACGAGAAAAAATATCTGAACTCATATCGGCAACCAGTGGTGCGTTGGTTTCAGGAATGGATTTGTATTGAGTCCCGAAAATAGTATTGTTAGTAGTGAGGTGAAGATAATCCAAGTCAGATGGAACCGTAAAATCCTTAGGTATGTAATTGTAGTTTTTGTCTTTTGAACTTGAAACTTCAATTACCTCACCAAATAATTTAGCTTCTTTAATGGCTTTGTCTGACCATGTTCCTGTATTCAGGTAACCAGCTTTTTTTTCCAATAAATTATAGGCTGCCATTAAAAATTGTAAACTAGCTCCTCCCTGAACAAATAGTGCTTTATAGCCTTTATCCTTCAGCCCGGTAAGTTTCAAGGCTCGCTCACAAGCCTCATCCATGATGTCGATAAAGGCCTTGCTACGATGGGAAATTTCAATTAGTGAAAGCTTGGAATTGTCTAGTTCTTTAACTGCTTCTGCAGCTTGGTGCATTACTTCCTTAGGAAGGATAGAAGGGCCTGCACTGAAATTATGGAGTTGCATCTCTTAGGTAAATGATTTGTTTATAATTCACTGCAAATATTGTGAATCCGAGACGAATTCCATGGTTTTTCAGGCTGTTTTTTTGTGGAGTTGTTAACAGCTAAAGTCATGCTCAACAAGCGTTCAGAAATTGAGTTAAGAATTAGATTAAAACACCAAAGAGTTTTAGTTAAGTTGATTTAAGAATAAAAGTGTATCTACTCCGTCAGCATATTCATCTAATTTTGGCTGTTGTGCCTTTCCAAATGGTATAGCACCAGCAAGGGGAAGTTTAGAAATGATACATTGGATTCTTTCTGAGTTAGAATCAAGATCCTTTTTTAACAATCCCAAATCCTCGTAAAATTCATAATGCACACAGGCGATAGGTGCACTAATTTCATGAGCTTGTTTGAGAAGTATAAATCCATTTTCTATAAAATCAAATTCACTCATTAGAAAAACGGCCTTGTTATAATCGTAATTGTTAGCATATTTGGCATGTTGGATGAGATCTGCGTGAGGGAAAAGTCCACCAAAAACTAAATTTAAGTCGTATTCTTGGGGTAAATATAATTTAGAAACATTCCTACAGCCCAAACCAAAATACTGAAGAATATCATTTCCTAACCCTTTGAGTTCATCTTCACTTTCTGTTCCATCAAGAACTGCAACACCATTTCTATTTTTTCGGATAATACTAGGATAGGAACTAAAATAGTGATCAAAGTAACGTCCAGCATTATTTGATCCTGTTGCAATAACTGCATCAAATTTTGAAAAAGGTTCTTTGGTGAATGTAAAACATGCTTCTCCAGATTCTTTTTCTAGAAACTGAGCGAGGTAGGGGAGTAAATGCTCGTCCTTTGAGGCACATTTTATCAGGGCATTATGACCACTCAACCAAACGCATATTAAGTCATGAAATCCCACTAATGGAATGTTACCAGCTAAAATAAGTCCGATGTTTTGTGGTGTTTTATTTTCTGAAAAGTCGTAAGATTCTAACCATGGGATTAAGTTCTTTTCTTGAAGTGCAGACCCCCAGTCAAAAATAGCCTTATAAATAGAACTTAAACTAAACCATCCGTTGGCTGCTGAGGCTTGTTTTATATGACGACTTAGTTTATCGTAGGATTCGTTTTCGGAATCAAAATGAAGCAAATGATCTCCTAACTTGACAAGGGCTTCGAAGCGTTTTAGGTTTGCTGTCATTATCTTTGTGCAATAAAGTTAAAGGTCTTATTTTTGCGCAAATGTAAGGAAAGAAAATTGCTATGGCTATAATCATTACAGACGAATGCATCAATTGCGGAGCTTGCGAGCCGGAATGTCCAAATACAGCGATTTATGAAGGAGCAGAAGATTGGCGTTACAAGGACGGAACTTCGTTGACAGGAGATGTCATACTTCCCAATGGTAAACAAATCAATAGTGAGGTGTTTCAAGAACCTGTTTCAGATGAATATTATTTTATTGTACCGGACAAATGTACTGAATGTAAGGGATTTCACGATGAACCTCAATGCGCTGCTGTTTGTCCTGTAGATTGCTGTGTGCCAGACAATGAACATGTCGAAACAGAAGAAGTTTTACTTGGAAAACAACGTTTTATGCACCCAGAAAATTAAGAACTTTTGGGCTCCTAAAGTTTACTAATTCGATTGAATTTTCTTTTAGTTTAATTTTACAATGCTCGCTGTTGAAGTAAGTTGCATCAGTTGCCCTCCACACAGCGCCAAAGTTTGGATGGTCAAGTGTGATGTGTTCCATTTCAGCACTTTTTATTGCAGGATGTATTAAGATCATCGAAACTCCCTCAGATAAATTATCGAGAACTTCATCATAAAAATGAGCTAATCCTTTGTTTTCAAATTCATCAAAAGAACCCATAAAAATAGATTCCATACAGCCTTTTTCAGGTAATTCAAAATCGTTTGGAGATTCACCTGTGTATGTAATTAGATTTTTACTCAAGACAATTGGCAAATTATATTCTTTTCCAAGGCTTTGGTAAAGATCGATCAGATCTTGCCGAATACCTAAAGTATACATATGAGAGTCTAAGTGTGTAGGTTCTAAACCCAGGGAAAGCGCATGTTCTATTTGATTTTTAAGTTCTAAATAAACTTCATCAATTAAAGCTCCGTTTTTTATTGCCTCTCTTTTTGGATAAAAATGACCATACTTATTAACCAACGACTGAATCTTATTTGCTGGAGTGATAGGACGAAAAGGATAGGTTTTCCATTCTCCGGTAAGGGTAAGGTGAATACCATAGTCTACTTTAGGGTGTTTCAAACAAAACTGAGCCATTTCATGAAACCAGGGGCATGGGACCATCAAGCTTGTTGAGTTTATTGAACCTTCTAAAAGCCCTTTTTGAGTTGCCTTATTTTCAGACCAAGCCATTCCTGCGTCATCGGCATGAATGATCAAGTATTTGCTGTCTTTCATGGTGGTGTAAACTATTCTTTTAGGATTTGTAAATCCAAATGTAAAAGAAAGATTACTTTTGGCGAAAATTATTCATTATGAAAGCTGGAATTGTAGGTTTACCCAATGTAGGAAAATCAACACTTTTTAATTGTCTTTCCAATGCGAAAGCGCAAAGTGCAAACTTTCCCTTTTGTACGATTGAGCCCAATATTGGTGTAGTCAATGTGCCCGACGAACGATTAAAAACACTAGAGTCATTAGTTAGGCCGGAACGCGTGATGCCTGCTACAGTAGAAATTGTCGATATTGCTGGACTGGTAAAAGGGGCGAGTAAAGGAGAAGGTCTTGGAAACCAGTTTCTGGCTAATATCCGCGAAACAGATGCCATTCTGCACGTATTGCGCTGCTTTGATAACGAAAATATTGTTCACGTTGATGGTTCAGTTGATCCGATTCGTGATAAAGAAACTATTGATATTGAATTACAGCTTAAAGATCTTGAAACAGTAGAAAAAAAGCTAGAAAAAGTAAATCGTGCAGCACGTACAGGAAACAAGGTAGCTTTGAAAGAACAAGAGGTTTTAAATGAAATAAAACTCGCTTTAGAACAGTCAAAAAATGTGAGAGGACTTGAACTCAAAGAAGACGACCGTATTGAGTTTGTTAAACCTTTACAGTTGATAACTGATAAACCTGTGCTCTATGTATGCAATGTAGATGAATCTTCAGCTACGTCAGGGAATACTTACGCGGAACAAGTCAAAGAAGCAGTAGCTGATGAGGCTGCTGGGTTGTTGATTTTGGCAGTCAGCATAGAAGCGGATATTAATGAATTAGATAGTTTTGAGGAACGACAGTTATTCTTAGAAGATTTAGGGTTAGTTGAAGCAGGTGCAGCTAAATTGATCCGAGCTGCATATTCTCTTCTAAATCAGCAAACCTATTTTACAGCAGGAGAGAAAGAAGTGCGCGCTTGGACAATCCCCATTGGAGCAACAGCTCCTCAAGCGGCTGGTGTCATACATACCGACTTTGAAAAAGGTTTTATTCGTGCTGAAGTTATCAGTTATGAGGATTACGAAGATTTTGGATCAGAATCTAAAGTAAAAGAAGCAGGTAAAATGAGAGTAGAAGGGAAGGAATATATTGTTCAAGATGGAGATGTAATGCACTTCCGATTCAACGTGTAATCGTACATCTATATGCATCTTTCCCAACCCTATTATTTTATAATAATATTGCTCTCTGCGATTACTGCTGTTACAGTTAATTTTTTCGGTTTGAAAGCGTTTTATGTGTTCAAACCCTTAACAACTGTATTAATCCTTATTTATCCATTTATTTTTCAAGCAACTCATTTAAAAAAATACGTTAAGCTTGTAACTTTGGGACTTTTTTTTTGTTTGACTGGAGATATATTTTTACTCTTTGAAAGCTATTTTATTTGGGGCTTAGCCTCTTTTTTAATAGGTCATATGTTTTTTCTTTTTGCATTTGTCCAACGTCAAGGATGGCAATGGAAACTTCAGATATTAATTATTCTAGGACTTGTTGGTGCAATTGTTTTTCTGTTCATATATGAAAACTTAGAAATGCTGTTCTTCCCTGTATCTGTTTATTTACTTGTTATCATAGTAATGAGTTGGCAAGGATGGGCCTTGGCTTTAAATCCAAATGAGAAAAATGTCCAACCTCTAGGATGGGGAGTTTCCCTCTTTCTTTTTTCTGACGCACTCATTGCTATTGACAAGTTTTATTATCCCTTTTCTATTGCCGGCATACTGATACTTGTTACTTATTGGACAGCTGTTTTTTTAATTGCAAAATCTGCTTCGAAATAAAAAGCTAAATTTTCCATCTTCATTGGGCCTATTTTAATGAATCCGTTTACTTTTGCAGCTTATAAAAATTAGCCTTTGAAACCTTTTCAACTTATAGACAAAACGACAGGAGGGAGTGTCAAAAACGATGTATTATCAGGAATCACTGTAGCGTTAGCCTTAGTGCCTGAAGCTGTTGCCTTTGCATTTGTTGCAGGAGTTTCGCCTGTAGTTGGTTTGTATGGAGCTTTTATGATGGGGCTCGTAACTGCAATTTTTGGTGGACGTCCTGGTATGATTTCTGGTGCAACAGGAGCTATGGCAGTTGTGATGGTCCATTTGGTGAAAGAAGGAAATGCCTTAGGAGGTACTGACAGTGCGGGCTTGCAGTACTTATTTTTCACTCTTCTTATTACCGGGATCATTCAAATGTTAGCAGGGGTTTTCCGTTTGGGAAAATTTGTTCGTATGATTCCACATTCTGTGATGATGGGGTTTGTAAACGGATTAGCCATCGTTATTTTTATTTCTCAGTTGGGGATGTTCAAAAGCCAAGGTCAATGGTTACAAGGTAACTCTCTGCTAGTTATGATTGGATTAGTCTTGGCAACTATGGCAATAATGTTTCTTTTACCCCTAATTACAAAAAAAATTCCAGCAGCTTTAACAGCAATTTTAGTTGTTTCTACATTTGTCATTTTTAGCGGTGTAGAAACTGAAACAGTTCGTTCATTTATTCTCTCTAATGGTGGAAATGGAATTAAAGCAGGACTTCCAACTTTTAATTTCCCCTCAGTTGTCTTGTCCCTTGAAACACTTAATTTTGTGTTGCCATATGCCACTATTTTAGCGGCTATAGGGTTGATTGAATCTTTAATGACTTTAAATTTAATTGATGAATTAACTGATTCTCATGGAAACGGAAATAAAGAATGTATTGCGCAAGGAGCTGCAAATACTTTAAATGGTTTCTTTGGTGGTATGGGGGGTTGCGCCATGATAGGTCAGAGTATCATCAATATTAAATCTGGAGGTCGTGGAAGATTGTCAGGGATAATAGCCGCAGTTGCTCTTTTGCTTTTTATTTTATTTGGTTCCAGTCTTATTGAACAAGTTCCTATTGCAGCTTTAGTAGGGGTAATGTTTATGGTTGTAATCGGCACCTTTGCTTGGAGTACTTTTAAAGTATTTAATAAAGTCCCTAAATATGACGTAATTGTGATTGTATTGGTAACAGGTCTAACTGTTGTTTTTGATCTAGCTATTGCAGTTTTATCTGGCGTAGTGGTTTCTTCCTTGGTTTTTGCTTGGGAAAAATGCAAAGCGGATACGTGCACGCAAACGTATAGATGAATTTGGAGTAAAGCATTATGAAATTTATGGGCCTTTGTTTTTCGGATGTATCGAATTGTTTAACAGTAAATTTGATGTTCAGAATGATCCTGATGAGGTCATTATTGACTTTAAAGAATCAAGAATAGTAGATCAATCAGCTATAGAATGTATCAATAAACTAACAGAACGATATTTGAAAAATGGAAAAAATATCCATTTGAGACACTTGTCTTCTGACTGTGTAAAGCTGATCAAGAAGGCAGAAAAAATATGTGTGGTAAATGTTTTGGAAGATCCTGACTATTTTGTGGCCATCGATAATTTTAGACAAGCACAAAACAACTTAAAATCTGCATCTTAACTTTTATTTCATCAAGGTTTCTTTTAAAAAGGAAATTTCGCTTTTTGAAAAAGGACTCTTGTCTTCCCGGTAAATATCATGATGCCATATTTTAGGAATTGAATCAAATTGAGTTGTCCAAGACGACCAAGGAAATATAGTGTTTGTTTTACCCGCTACAAACCCCCAGTTGATGGCATGGATTTCATTTTTTTTGAAGATTGGAAGTATTGTTTCAAAAGTACTCCCATTTTCACGAGCTAAGTATTCGGTACAAATTATAGGTCGATTATACTTTTTAAGAGCATCAATTTTCTCTATAGTCGCTTTAGGTCCTTCGTAAGAATGGAAAGAAATTACATCTGAATTTCGCACCATGTAGCGATCTAAGGGGCTTAGTGAATCTGGAGTGCCCCAATGCGTATGATCTGCTTTCCAAAGCCCAACAGTAAGGGGTTGAGAAGGGTTGACTTCTCGTGTCCACCGTACTACTTTTTTTAACAAGGCGAGAGTATAAATGTGTTTATCTTTTACTTCAAGTTCTGCCCTGCCAGGTTGATTGGCTACGTTGTCAGGTTCATTATATAAGTCCCATGCTACCACACGTTCATCGTTTGCAAAATGACTTACAACCCCTTTGATGTAGTTTTTTAGTTCACTATGACGAAGCGAATCTCCCAAAATTTCAGCCCCTGGTGATTGTACCCAACCAGAATTGTGCACGAATGGAATAGGGTCTGGCTGTGTTCCTAGTTTAGGGACAGGATGCCAAACATCGTCTAGTAATACGAGCATGGTTTTAATTTGATGAGAATCAGAAATTTTAAGGAAAGTATCCAGACGATTGATGAATCCAATAGAATCCTGATCCCATAAAAGATTATGGAGATATACACGGTGCATCTTCATTCCCAATTCTGCAGACCATCTTAATTCTTTATCAATAGTTTCAAGATCAAAGGTTTCCTCTTGAAAAAATTCCAATTGATTGATTGCAGTACTTGGATTAAAATTAGTCCCTGCCATCCAGCCATGTTCATTGTGCCATTCCCATGCTTTTTCTTCAGACCATCGCTCACCTATAGGTGCTTCTTTCGGATTTTGACACCTAACGAATAGGACTATACCGAGTAATAACAAAAAATTTTTCATAAGAGTTTTTTTTGATTAATCAAGGGAAATTGAGTCATTTACAACAACTCGTTCCCACAAATGAGCTGCTTGTTCGATAAACAAATTATGCGTAGGGTCGGTTTGATACTTATTTTGAGCGTCTAAATTAGGAAAACTCATGGTATAACAATAGGTAAATGAATTGTCAACCACGTCTCTTTTTTCTGAAGCTGCAGGACATCCTAAATGATTTGCAGTAGCTTGAGGATTGGTACTGATGAGCTTTTGAATTGCAGTTTCGAATTCAAAGCGATGCTTTTTATTATTCGGTTCTTTCAGCCAAAAGAACACGATGTGTAATAAGGGTCCTGTAGAATTTTGAATCGTATTTGATTCCATCGGTTTAGATTGAATAGTTCAATTATTATGATATTATTAATTGTCTTTTTGAATCTCTAAAATAGAACTTTTTAACAAAAAGCTCTGTAGAATTGTTGACTTTTTGCAAGAGGTGAGGTGCTGAGTTCGATTTCAATAAAGTATATTAGCTACAATTAAAATGAAAAATACAACAGCTTATACCGAAGAAAATATTCGATCTCTTGATTGGAAAGAACACATCCGAATGCGTCCTGGAATGTATATCGGAAAACTAGGTGATGGCTCTTCTCCAGATGATGGAATTTATATTCTTTTAAAGGAAATTTTGGACAACTGTATTGACGAGTTTGTAATGGGTGCTGGGAAAACCATCGAAATCACCATTAAAGAAAATGTAGTTAAAGTTCGTGATTTTGGAAGAGGGATCCCCTTAGGCAAAGTGGTTGATGTAGTTTCCAAGATGAACACAGGGGGGAAGTACGATTCTAGAGCGTTTAAAAAATCGGTGGGTCTCAATGGTGTTGGTACCAAGGCTGTCAATGCACTCTCATCTAGTTTTATTGTTGAGTCTAACCGAGATAAACAAAGTAAGAAAGCAACATTCAATTTTGGAGATCTAAAGGAAGATCCACCGGTAGAAGCCAGCTCCCGAAGACGAGGTACTAAGGTAGAATTCATTCCTGACATTACAATATTTAAAAATTACAAATACAGACTGGAATATGTAGAACGCATGATTAAAAATTATGTCTATCTCAATCCTGGTTTGACTATAGAACTGAATGGTGAAAAGTTTTTTTCTGAAAATGGATTAAAGGACCTATTAACTGATTATACCAACGAATCTGATCTTTTGTATCCCATTATCCATATTAGAGGAGAAGATATAGAAGTTGCACTGACTCATAGTAAAACACAATACAGCGAAGAATACCATTCTTTTGTAAACGGACAGCATACTACTCAAGGGGGAACACATCAGTCTGCTTTTAGAGAAGGGTTAGTCAAAACCATAAGAGAACATTTTGGGAAAAACTACGATGCTTCAGATATTCGAAAATCGGTTATCTCTGCTGTTAGCATCAAAGTTATGGAACCCGTTTTTGAGTCGCAAACCAAGACGAAGCTTGGATCAACAGAAATGGGAGAGGGGATGCCTACAGTTCGAAGCTATATTGTAGAGTTTTTAAGTACTCAATTGGATAATTATCTTCATAAAAATCCTATAATAGCTGAAAGTATTCAGAAGAAAATCATTCAAGCTGAAAAAGAACGTAAAGAGCTTTCAGGTATCCGTAAATTAGCTCGGGAACGTGCCAAAAAAGCAAGTCTTCATAATAAAAAATTAAGAGATTGTAGGGTACATCTTCCTGACCTCAAAAAAGACCGTAGACTGGAGTCTACCTTATTTATCACCGAAGGAGATTCAGCTAGTGGTTCCATTACTAAATCCCGAGATGTGAATACTCAAGCTGTGTTTAGTCTGAGAGGAAAGCCTCTGAACAGTTTTGGTATGTCAAAAAAGATTGTTTACGAGAATGAAGAATTCAACCTACTTCAGGCTGCTCTCAATATAGAAGACAGTCTTGAAGACCTCCGATATAATAATATTGTAATTGCAACAGATGCTGATGTTGATGGGATGCATATCCGACTATTATTGATCACTTTTTTCTTACAATTTTTCCCTGAACTAATTAAAGAAGGACATTTATACATTCTTCAAACACCATTGTTTAGAGTAAGAGACAAAAAACAAACCTTTTATTGCTACAGCGAACAAGAGCGAAGAAGTGCAGTGGAAAAATTGAGTGGTAAACCTGAAATCACTCGATTCAAAGGTTTGGGAGAAATTTCACCAGATGAGTTTAAATTTTTTATTGGAGAAGACATTCGTCTAGATCCTGTGATGCTAGACAAGAACACCACTATAGATCAATTACTCCAGTTTTACATGGGGAAAAACACTCAGGACAGACAAAATTTTATCATCGACAATCTAAAAGTCGAGTTGGATTTACTGGAGGAAGTGAGTTGATTGTATAGATATTATTTTTCAACGATATATTGTTAATTTCTTCCTTGTTATTCCAAGCAAAATATTCTTCTGAAATACTACTTTAGCTGAATATGGACAATACCAATCAAACTGATTTACCTGGCTCTTTTGCGAACGACACTTTAGTGAAGGTGACGGGTATGTATAAAGATTGGTTTCTAGATTACGCTTCTTATGTAATCTTAGAGCGTGCCGTTCAT
>JAQWHT010000046.1 GCA_029249225.1 Flavobacteriaceae bacterium | reverse complement strand
TTATGCTTTAGTAAATACAGATATAGAACTTACTGAAAACTGGCTTCCACCACTATTGAATAGGTTTAAATCAAATCCAGCTACCGTAGCCATACAACCTCATATTTTAAATTTTAATAAACGAACTCATTTTGAATATGCAGGAGCTGCCGGGGGCTACATTGACGCACTAGGCTTTCCATTTTGTAGAGGTAGAATCCTTAATCGATGTGAAGTTGATAAGGGACAGTATGACGAAACTGTTCCGATTTTCTGGGCAAGTGGTGCCTGTTTTTTAATCCGAAGCAATACTTTTTGGGAGCTTAATGGATTTGACTCTAGTTTTTTTGCCCATCAAGAGGAAATAGACCTGTGTTGGAGAATTTTTAACTCTGGCTATACAATTGAATCAGTTGGTCAGTCCAAAGTTTTTCATGTAGGTGGAGCTACTTTACCCAAATCGTCCAGAAAGATTTATCTTAACCATAGGAATTCCTTGGTCATGTGCACTAAAAATCTCCCAAAAACGAAACTGTACAATATTTTAGTTAAAAAATTACTTCTTGATGGTCTCATTGGAATTATTTACTTTTTAAAATTTGATTTTAATGCAACTTGGGCAATAATAAAAGCGCATTTTTCGTTCTACAATACGTTTAAATCCAACTACTTGCTGAGAAAAAAACACAAGCAAAGTGAGAAATATTTTTTAAGGAAGAATATAATTGTTGATTTTTTTATCCTCAGAAGGTTAAATTTCAGGGATTTAAATAAATTTTATAAATAAAATTCAGTTAATTTGTAACATTAATATTTTAAACAGAATATCACTATGAAAAAAGCGATTGCTTTAATGGTATCCGGGATACTTCTATCTTCCTGTGTATCTCAAAAAAAGTTCACTGAACTAGAAGAACTTCAACAAAATACAAAAAACCTATTAGACGCTGCTACTGTAAAACTCAACTCGTGTAATGAAGAAAAAGAAGCTGCCTTAGCTTCTCTAGCTACCCTTGAGGAACAAAATCAGTTTTTAAAAGCCAATAATCAAGACTTGATCAATAACATTGGTAACTTAACAACCCTTTCGCAAAAAGGGGCCGAAAATCTTGAAATGTCTTTGGAAAGCATGAAGGAAAAAGATATTCGTATCCAACGTATGCAAGATGCTGTAACGAAGAAAGATTCTGTAACACTTGCTCTTGTAACAAGCCTTAAAGGTGTGTTAGGAAATATGAGTGATGAGGATATTGAAATCAACGTAGAAAAAGGTGTTGTTTATGTTTCTATCTCCGACAAGCTTTTGTTTAGAAGCGGAAGTTATACTGTAACTGCAAAAGCTAAAGAAGTTTTAGGAAAAGTTGCAAAAGTTGTTAACGACAAGCCAGATCTTGAATTTATGGTGGAAGGTCATACTGATAATGTGCCAATCAAGATTGAAGGTATTGTAGATAATTGGGATCTTTCTGTTAAACGTGCAACAGCTGTAGTTCGTATCCTTGAAAACGACTTTGATGTTGCTCCAGCCCGCATGACTGCTGCAGGAAGAAGTTACTACATCCCTGTAGCTGACAATGACACCTCTGCAAACCGAGCTAAAAATAGAAGAACTCGTATCGTAGTACTTCCAAAATTAGATCAGTTTTATGATCTAATTGAGCAAGGGATGAAAGCTGCTCAATAGACTTTCTTTTAAATAATATAAAAGCTACCTACGGGTAGCTTTTTTTGTTAATCCTCAACTCATATGTATATGTTAAGCCCCAAAAGAGGAGGCTTTGTTGTTCTTTAAATAGATCTTTAGAATTTATACGATAAACCTAAGGTATAATTTCTTCCAAGTTGACCCTGTTGTTGAACTTCACTAGAATATTTAAAGCGACTTCCAGCTTGTGCAGTATTTGTAGAAGCCAGAGTAATATCAGGATATACATCAAAAATATTATTGACAATTCCTGTTAGCATTAGCTGTGGAGTAAATTTATAGGTAAATCGAAAATCAGTAGTTAGTTTAGGCGAAAGAACCTGATCGATCCCACCACTTTCAGGAGCTGTCACTGTAACATTACCAAATAGAGTATTATAAAACCCGATGTCGAATGTTCGAGAATTGTAATCAGCGGTTAACGAAAATTTATACTTTGGTCTAGAATTGATAATTAAACCTGCTTCCTCTCTAGTAAAAATATTTACCCCTTTAAGTTCTTCAGGAGTGTCTATACTGTTAATTTTTGTTTCATTAATGTTTCCTGCTAAACCTAGATTTAAATTATTTGTTTTCCAATTCAAAACTATGTCAAGTCCTTTTGTGTTGGTATTCCCAGCATTAATCCAACCTTGAATGGAAACAACACCTGCATTAGATAACAGAGTCTGAACAGATTGATTCCCTTCACCTGAAATCTGGGAAGACAATAAAATTCGGTCATTTACTCTGATATAATAAAGATCTAAGCTTCCTGAAAAATTTGACTTATTCCCAAAGGTAATCCCAGTGGTAAGATTAGGAGATTTTTCAGCGAATAAATCTCTGAATCCAAGTGCCCTTGCTTCATCAGATCCATTTCTTAGTGTTCCCTGCAACAAAGGTTCTGGAGAGCCTGCCACTATAATAAATTGGGTGTTTGACAAGTATCGTTGATGAAGTGAAGGTGCTCTAAACCCAGTTGAAATACTTGCGCGTGCAGCTGTTGAGTCGCTAATTTTATATCGAGAGGCCATTTTCCAACTAAAGTTTGATCCAAAATCAGAAAATTCTTCAAAGCGTCCTGCAAACGCGAGAAGAAACTGTTTCGATATATCAATATCTAAACCGCTGTAAATGGCAAAGTTATTTCTATCCCATTTACCTTCTTGGTCAGCTGAAATACCAGCAAAAGAATCACTTCCTCCCCCGTATATTGAAAAAGGATCCCCAATATTGGCCTCAAAGGTTTCTTTTTTGTGTTCAAGACCTGCTGAAAAGGAAATCGTTTCATTGAATGATTTTGATAGATCTATATTTTCAATAATATTTGAAAAGGCATACCCCCCTGGTTTAAATGAAGTTGGACTTGTACCGTTTGCTTTTAAATAATCACGATTTACTGAACGATTGACAGTATAATCAATTTGATTATAACCATGGGTAACAGATAGGTCTAAATGCCAATCATTTCCTAAATTAAAATCAAAGCCTAAAATATTAAAGTGGTCTTGAATATCTCTCTCAAAGGTAGGATGATACCCGATAAAACCATCAAACCCTCCTTCTGGATCTCTATCTACATTTAAAAAACCAGCCTCAGCTAAATCTCTTCGCCATCCTGGGAATCGATAGTAAGCAAAAGAACGATTCCACCTTGAACTATAACTATGAGTAGTATAAAACTCCGAATTATCTCCAATAGGATACATAAAATTGACTAACAAATTTTTTTGTTTTAAGTCAGGACGACCGACGATCATTCCCAGTTTTGGGTTTTCTTGTGCAAATTTAATTTCATTTGGAAGAGAGCTGTCACTAATATTACCAGAATTTACACCTGGAGAACCTGCTCGATTTGTTTTTTCTTGATCAATATAAGATAACGTTAAATTCAAAAAACCTCCATCACCAATTGAAAGAGAAGTGTTAAAGTCTGAATTAAATTGAAAGTCATCTCCTTCAGAAGTAATTCCGGTTGACGCATTAAAAGTAGAAAAAGCAGTGTCTTTTTTTAATATAAAGTTTATCACGCCTGCCATTGCATCAGATCCATACTGTAAAGATGCTCCATCTCCAAGAACCTCTATTCGGTCTACTGCAGCTATGGGAATTGAATTTAAATTAATTCCGATCTCTCCCTTTCCTGGAGTACGATTAAGATAGGCTTGAGCTTGTTGATTAACTCTTTTCCCATTGATTAAAACTAATGTTCTTGAGGGACCTAATCCACGCAAATCTGCAGGAGCAAAACCAGCTGTTGCATCTGAAATGGGTTGATCTTGTGCATTGAATGAAGGGACAGAGAACGTTAATGCCCTTTGAATAGAAGCTTCTCCAGTATTGACAAGTTCAGTGGTCTTTAAGTTGTCTATAGGGACTGCAGAATCAATTGCAGTTCTTGGCTTTGAACGGTTTCCTGTAACGAGGACTTCACTCAAGGAAACACCCTCTTGTAAAACAATAGTTAATTCATCTTGGCTGAATTCAACTTCTTGGGTTTCAAAACCTACATAAGAAACTACAAGAATATCATTAGGTCCTGCATTGATTGAAAATTTTCCATCAAAATCAGTTGTAGACCCAGTCGTTGTTCCTTTAATTACTACAGAAGCGCCTGGAAGTGGGTTGTTGTTATCATCAATAACATATCCAGTAGATTGAGCTACTCCAATTGACACAAAAAGAAACAGTGCATACGTAAGTATATTTTTCATAAGGTAAGATTTTAAGCAACATGGTTGCTATGGGTTAATTTGGACTATACTAAATTAATAAAAAATTGCATTCCGAAAAATATTTACTAAAACCACCTATTTGAAGCTTAGAATTTGATTCTTATTGATCATGTAATACCCATTCAATTATGGAATTAAATAATTAAGATCCAATTAAAAATCAGACTAAAAGTCAAGTATAAATTGTGGAGCACTTTTATTTTACTAAAATTTACCTCACAAAGTCTATTATGCTGTTTGAAGCCTTATCTTTACTTAATGAATATTTTAATCAATACCAAAGACCTCATTGAGAGCATCCCATCTGATGTAACTTTGGTTGCTGTTTCAAAGACAAAATCTGTGGAAGAAATTACACAGTCATACGAAGCAGGTCAGCGTATTTTTGGTGAAAATAAAATCCAAGAAATGGCTCAAAAGTGGGAGTCACTTCCCAAAGATATTGCATGGCACATGATAGGCCATGTACAGACAAATAAGGTTAAGTATATGGCTCATTTTATCGATCTAATTCATGGGGTGGATAGTTCCAAACTGTTGAAAGAAATTCAAAAACAAGCACTGAAACACAACAGGATTATCCGCTGTTTAATTCAAATACGTATTGCTGAAGAAGAATCAAAATTTGGGCTTCCGCAGGACCAATTAACAGAGCTCCTTGAAGACACGAAAACCCTAACGAACGTGGAAATTGTTGGTCTAATGGGAATGGCTTCATTCACTGAAAATATTAATCAGATTACTGAAGAATTTAAATCACTCCAACATTTATTTGATAAAACAAAACAGACGTTTAAGAATTTGGAGATTTTATCAATGGGGATGAGTGGTGATTACCACATTGCTATCCAATGTGGATCAAATATGATACGCGTTGGAAGTAAAATTTTTGGAGCAAGAAACTACTAAATATGTATGCCATTCTTGATATTGAAACAACTGGTGGAAAATACGATGAGGAAGGCATTACCGAGATAGCCATCTACAGACATGATGGAGAATCAATTACTGACCAGTTTAGTAGTCTTGTAAATCCTCAAATTGAAATTCAACCTTTTGTTCAAAAATTAACAGGAATTTCAACTAGAATGCTCCAAAATGCTCCAAAATTTTATGAGATAGCAAAAAGAATAGTACAGATTACTGAGGATTGTGTAATAGTAGCTCATAATGCTTCTTTTGATTATCGAATTTTACAGACAGAATTTAGAAGATTAGGCTTCCCATTTGAAAGAAAATCACTTTGTACAGTTTCATTGTCAAAAATCCTTTTACCCGATCAGCCCGCCTACAGTTTGGGAAAATTGATTAGAAACTTAGGAATTCCTTTTTCTGATCAACATCGTGCGCAAGGTGATGCCAAGGTTACTGTAAAATTGTTTGAACTTCTTCTAGAGAAAGACCTACAGAAAAATATTTTAAAAGCCCATATAAGTTCAGAAAACCCGAATAAGGTTCCTCCAAAATTTCTAGAAATTATCGATAAATTGCCATCTGAAATGGGTGTCTATTATATCTACAATTCAAAAAATGAGATCATATATATAGGGAAAAGTAATAATATTAAAAAAAGGATTTTAAATCATTTAACATCCAAATCTAAGAAAGCTAGTATTATCCAAAAAGAAATTTACTCTGTTACCTTTGCCCTAGTAGGTGACGAACTGATCACTCTTCTCAAAGAACAAAACGAAATCAAATCTAACACACCTAGGCTCAATAAAGCAATGAAATTCAGAACCTACCCTATGGGTATTCGAATGGATGATTCTGCTGAATATCCCATGCTGATTATTGAACAAGCAAAAAAAGAACAGCACTATTTGAGTGTTTTTAAAAACGCGAAAAATGCTAAAGCTGCACTGTTTAAATGGTCTAAAACTTTTGGGTTATGCTTACAAAAATCAAACCTATCCCAGAGTACTTCCGGTCCGTGTTTTAATTATGTCATAGATCAATGTAAAGGGGCTTGCATAGGACAAGAATCTCCAAGTTTATATCGGGAAAAAATCAATGTTTTTTTAGAAAGCTTGCTATACCCTTATCAAAATTTTCTCATTGTTTCAAAAGGAAGAAAAACAGGCGAATCCTCTTTCATTCTTATTAAAGAAAATAGTTTTAAGGGTTACGGTTACTTTGAACTCAATCATCAAATCAAGAATACCAAGCAAATTTTATCACGACTTATACCAATGGAAGACAATTCTGATGTTCAAAAATTAATTCGTAGCTTCTTAATGAGGAAAAAATACAATAAGTTGATACCTTTGGACGAGATTTAAAAAAATCCAACCCGTAGCCCTAGGCATGAAAAAATGGAAACATAGACTTCACGAAATTATCTACGAAGCCGACACTCCTACTGGAAAAATTTTTGACGTAGTATTGCTTATAACAATTCTGCTTAGTGTTCTTTTTGTAGCCTTAGAGAGTATTGCATCTATCGATGCGGTCTATCATAACTATTTAAGTTGGGCTGAATGGATTATAACAATTCTATTTTCACTTGAGTATATTTTGAGAATTATTAGTGTGACCAAACCCTCTAAGTATATCTTTAGTTTTTATGGAATTATAGATCTTTTGTCAACCCTGCCCATGTATTTGTCATTGATCCTTGCAGGAACACATAGTCTTGTCGCTCTCAAAGCATTGAGGCTCTTAAGAATATTTAGGATTCTAAAATTAACCAAATATGTCAGTGAATCGAATGTGTTAATTAAAGCGCTAAGATCTAGTAAAACAAAAATTGCAGTTTTTATCTTTAGTGTTTTAATTTTATGTATCATCTTTGGTACGCTTATGTATTTAATTGAAGATGATTCAAGCGGATTTACTAGTATTCCGCGAAGTATCTATTGGTGTATTGTAACACTAACTACCGTAGGATATGGTGATATTGCCCCACAAACTCCGTTAGGACAACTTGTAGCTTCACTAATCATGATAATGGGATATGGTATCATAGCAGTCCCAACTGGAATTGTAACTGCTGAGATGTCTAAGCAAAAACCAATCGACACAAATACCCAAGCCTGCCCACATTGTCTAACCCCATCCCACAAAGAAGGTGCATTATTTTGTCACCAATGTGGAAAACTCCTAAATGATGTCAACTAAAACGTTAATATATATTGCCGGTCCAACCGGAGTCGGAAAAACTAAAACAAGTATTGCTTTAGCAAAAGCATTTGATACTGAAATTATTTCATGTGATTCTAGACAGTTCTATCAAGAAATGCAAATCGGAACTGCAGTACCTTCCAAAGAAGAATTAGCTGCGGTAAAGCATCATTTCATACAATCGAAATCAGTTAACGAGAACTATACGGTAGCTGATTTTGAGACAGAAGCGCTCCAGACTGTCGAAAGACTTTTTAAAGAGAAAGATACTCTAATTATGGTTGGAGGGTCAGGTATGTATGCCGATGCAGTCATGTTTGGAATGGATAAATTTCCTGAGATCCCTAAAGAGGTTCGAAACCAACTCAACGTCTTTTATCAAACTCACGGAATAGAAGGGCTTCAACAGCTTCTCAGGGAAAAAGACCCTAAGTATTATACCCGAGTTGATATTAATAACCCCGTTAGACTCATAAGGGCACTTGAAGTAAGTGTGGCATCAGATAAACCTTATTCCTCGTTTTTAGGTCAAGATCGCGAACCTAGAAGTTTTGTGTCCAAAATGATAATTCTTCATTGTCCTAGAACAATTTTATACGAAAAAATTAATACGCGAGTTGATCAGATGATCCAATCTGGTTTGGAAGAGGAAGTTCGTTCACTGATCCCTTACAAGACAAATACTGCACTGCGAACCGTTGGATACAAAGAACTTTTTCCCTATTTTGATGGTGATTGTACATTAGATAAGGCTATTCTGGAAATAAAGAAGAATACGCGTAGGTATGCTAAAAGACAAATCACATGGTTTAAGAAATACGATAATGCTTTGTGTTTTCCTGCGAATACCTCTGTAGATGAAATTTATAAGCTACTCCAAGACGATGAATAAAACTGAGATTATTTAAGTGTACTGAGATACTCAACCACATTTGTCTGTATTCTATTTTCAATTGCGTTCAGATCCGCTTTCACAAAGCTGCTCCCTGTTATTTTTTCATACAATTCAATATACCTTGCTGAAATAGAGTGTATGCGCTCATCATCCATTTCAGGGATTTGCTGTCCCTCCAACCCTTGAAAATTTTTGCTAATCAGCCATTGCCTTACAAATTCTTTAGATAATTGTTTTTGGGGCAAACCCTGTTTTTGTCTCTCCCAATAACCCTCGCTATAAAAATATCGAGATGAATCTGGGGTATGTATTTCGTCTATCAAAACAATCTCTCCATCAACTGTTTTACCAAACTCATATTTTGTATCCACCAAAATTAGACCTTGCTTTTTGGCAATTTCTGTTCCACGCTTAAAAAGTGAACGTGTGTATTCCTCTAATTGTTCATAATCTGATTTATTCACAATTCCCCGATCAATTATTTCTTCCCTAGAAATATCTTCATCGTGCCCCTCCTCTGCTTTTGTTGCGGGAGTTATAATTGGTGTTTTAAACGGATCGTTTTCTTTCAACCCTTCCTGCATAGTTACTCCACAAAGTTCGCGAAAACCTGCCTTGTAGGTTCTCGCAGCATGGCCAGACAAGTAACCCCTTATAACCATTTCAACCTTAAAGGGTTCGCAATATTTCCCAACTGAAACATTAGGATCTGGAGTTGCTTGAAGCCAATTTGGAACAATATCTGCAGTGGCCTCCATCATTTGAGTAGCAATTTGATTTAAAATTTGACCTTTGTAAGGGATTCCTTTTGGAAGCACTACATCAAACGCTGAAAGTCGATCTGTTGCAATCATTACCAGAAGATTATTATTCAATTGGTAAACTTCTCTTACTTTTCCTGTATACTTAGATTTTAACCCCTCTAATTTAAGGTCGGTTTGCATAATAGTTTTCCACTGCATCAGTTGTCGTGTTCAATAGTTTTATAAGCATCGATAATTTTCTTTACTAAAGGATGACGAATCACATCT
>JAQWHT010000037.1 GCA_029249225.1 Flavobacteriaceae bacterium | reverse complement strand
TAGCTACTTGAGAAAGTGGTGTTGGGGTTCCATAATATTCAACCTTTACGGCGGAAAGCATGATTGGATTTGCTTTTCCAGCTCTAATGTTGAGCATTTCTTTTTCCAAATGCAAAATTGCATTTTCCATACTCTCTTTTGCAGTTTCTACGATAAAATTCATTTCATCTTCCATGGGTGTACTTTTTAAAGATCAACTTTTGTTCCAACATTTTTCCCCATCAATACATTATCTAAATTATTGGGGGTATTCATGTCAAAAACAATAATGGGTAAATTATTTTCTTGGCTAAGGGTAAAAGCTGTAGTGTCCATAATTTTCAGCCCTTTTTTGAGTACCTCATCAAAAGAAAGAGAATCAAACTTTGTAGCTTTATCATTTTTTTCAGGGTCTTCAGTATAAATCCCATCAACTCGTGTGCCTTTTAGAATAACATCTGCATTTATTTCAATAGCCCTTAATACTGCAGCAGAGTCAGTTGTAAAGTAGGGATTTCCAGTTCCGGATCCAAAAATGACTACCCTTCCTTTTTCGAGATGACGCGTAGCTTTTCTTTTGATAAAAGGCTCAGCAATTGCTTCAATTTTAATAGCAGTTTGAAGTCGAGTGGGGACATTATTGTTTTCTAAGGCCCCTTGTAAAGCCAAACCATTGATTACGGTGGCGAGCATTCCCATATAATCTGCCTGAACCCGATCCATTCCTTTGCTAGCTCCGGATATTCCTCTAAAAATATTTCCCCCACCTATTACAATGGCGATCTCCATTCCCTTGTCAAAAACTTTTTTAATTTCTTTCGCATAAGTATCTATTTTAACAGGATCGATACCGTGAGTCTGATCTCCCATTAGGGCTTCACCACTCAATTTTAGGAGAATTCTTTTATATTTCATTGAGAAAAAAGTATTTACAAATATAAAAATTAAAGAAGAAAAGGTTGCGATGCGTTTGAAACATTCTCAATCGACTTTTTTCAGATGGAGTTTTTCAATCCTTTTAAACTGCTTTTAAGCTCATATCAATACTTTTTGCATCATAAGTTAAGGTACCCATAGAAATGAAATCTACTCCTGTTTCTGCCACAGAAACTAAATTTTCTTCAGTAATATTTCCGGAGGCTTCAGTTGGTTTTTCCCCTTGTATGATTGTTAAAGCCTGAATCAGTTCAGGTACAGTGTGATTGTCTAAAAGAATTCTACTTACAAACGAAAAGGGTAAAGTTTGTTCAATTTCTTCTATAGTTCTGCATTCCACAACAACTTCTAAAGGACTATCTAAACCCTTCATATAGGTTTCTGTTTTTTGAAGGGTCGGTAGCATTCCGCCACAAAAATCAACATGGTTGTCTTTGATCATTAAGGCATCAAAAAGTCCCATACGGTGGTTTATTCCACCGCCGATGTGAACAGCCCATTTTTCTGCATAACGAAAGTTGGGCGTCGTTTTTCTTGTATCCAATAGGTTACATGAAGTATGTGCTATTTTTTGAGTAAGCCGATGGGTTAAACTGGCTATTCCACTCATTCTTTGGAGCGTGTTAAGTACCAGCCGTTCGGTAGCTAAAATTGACTGTGTTCGACCTTCAATTTTAAAGACATGCGCTCCTGATTCAATTTTAGAACCATCCACGCTTAGCGGTGTGAATTCAAGTTGGGGATCGAAACGGTTAAAGATTTGAGCGGCTAAATCTAAACCGGCAAGTATGCCCTCTTGCTTACAATGCAGTACTGCTAAACTCTTGCTTTCAGGATCAATACAAGAGAGACTACTGTGGTCTCCACTTCCAATATCTTCTTTCAAAGCAGAATCAATAAATTCCTCAAATTGGTTTTGATGTTGGGCGTAATAGTCTTTAGGCATAGTCATGATTATAGAAGACTCCGAGGTTATGAGTAATTTGCTGAGATTGTTTTATGATTAAATAGGCAATGCTTACCATATTTCTAAGTTCACAAAGGCCATAAGTAAGTTTGTTGTTATTGTAGATGTTATTGACCGCTTGATAAATTTGATCAATTCTGTTTTCTGCAATTTCTAATCCTTCATTTGTTTTAAAAATACCAACATATTTACTCATAAATTCCTGAAGGTTTTTTCGGTGATTTTTTATGGCTTTAATTTCAGTACTGTTGGAGTAGGCATCTCCATTCCATTCTGGAATAGCAGCATAAAAATCTTCGTCTGGAAGTTTTTCCAGAAGTGCTTTAAGCGAATCTTGAGCAGCCCTTTGAGCAAAAACTAAAGATTCTAATAGCGAGTTAGAGGCAAGTCGATTCGATCCGTGTAGGCCTGTAAAGCTACATTCGCCTATAGCATAGAGCCCTTTGAGTTCAGATTCGCTGTGTTCATTAACCTTAATTCCACCACAAAAATAATGAGCAGCGGGAACGATAGGTATAGGGTCTTTTGGAAGATGAATTCCAAGGTTTTTACAGGTCGCTAAAATTGTTGGAAAATGAGTTTGCCACAGTTTGTGGTCTATTGCTGATCCGTCTAACCAAACAAATTCTTCCTTTTGATTTTTAATTTCACTTTGAATTCCTCGAGCTACAATATCTCTTGGGGCCAATTCAGCTCTAGGATCATTTTTGAGCATAAACCGTTCTCCTTTTGTGTTTAAAAGTTTGGCTCCTGCTCCACGAACCGCTTCTGTAATAAGAAAAGTATGGCCATTGATCTTGGGAAAGAGGGCTGTTGGATGAAACTGTACATACGGTAATCTATCCATCAAAACACGTGCTCTGTAAGCAGCACCAAGTCCATCCCCAGTAGCAATTTCTGGATTGGTTGAATGAGCATATAAACTTCCTGCTCCACCAGTAGATAAAACCGTTATTTTGGCCGTGATCTTCTTGATTAGCTCTTCTTTCTGAGAAATTACATAGGCACCATAACATCGGTTGGCTTTTTCAGCGGAGTGGTGATCCGTGATTAGATCAACTAGTGTGTGTTGTTCTAAAAGTTCAATATTGGGGTAGTTTTTGATTTTTGCAATGAGTGCTTCCTGAATGTGTTGCCCAGTTTGGTCTTTGTAGTGGACAATTCTTTTTTCAGAATGCCCAGCCTCTTTAGCCAAATCCAATTGCTTTCTTTTTTTATCAAATTGAGCTCCCCATGCCATGAGTTCTCTAACCCTGTCATATCCTTCTTCAATTACAAATTTTACTACCTTTGGATTACAGGTCCCTGCACCAGCAGTTAAAGTGTCTAGAATATGTTTTTTAAAAGAATCTTTTTTGAAATTTGACACCACTGCGATTCCCCCCTGAGCATAACGGGTGTTTCCTTCATTTAGGTTGCTTTTAGAAATTAAAACCATGGATACGTTTGGATTTTCCTCCGCTACTTGAATTGCGTACGCCAAACCGGAGATTCCTGTACCAATAACCAAAATATCTTTTGTCATGATCCTCATAAATTAAGCATTCGCTCAATGGGTTTTCGAGCTTTGTTCATCAGTTTAGTGTCCAACTCAATTTCAGGAAGCTCATACAGCATACAATTGTAAAGTTTGTCAAGAGTATTGAGCTTCATGAAGGCACATTCGCTACAGGCGCAAGTGTCGTCTTCTACAGGAGCAGGGATGAAGGTTTTTTCTGGACAGCATTTTTGCATTTCATGTAAAATACCAGCTTCAGTTGCAACAATGTAGCTTGTTGAGGGATCATCCTGGACAAAACGTAGAAGTCCAGAGGTACTTCCTACATAGTGAGCAATATCTAAAATCGGAGATTCGCTTTCTGGATGGGCAATAAACTTTGCTTTGGGATGTATTTTTGCTAATTCCACAATTTTTTCAAATGAAAAGGCTTCATGAACTATACAAGCTCCGTCCCACAAAATCATTTTCCTTCCCGTTTCCCGAATTAAATAACGCCCTAGATTTTTATCTGGTGCAAAAATAATTTCTCTGTCTTTTGGAATGCTTTCAATAACTTTTATCGCATTGCTTGAAGTACAAACAATATCACTTAGCGCTTTTATATCGGCAGAACAGTTAATATAAGTTACTACCACGGCCTTAGGATGAAGCGCTTTGAAAGCTTCAAAATCATCTGGCGGACAAGAATCTGCCAATGAACAACCTGCCTTCAAGTCGGGCAGCAAAACTTTTTTAGTAGGATTGATAATCTTGGCTGTCTCAGCCATAAAATGAACACCTGCAAATACAATGATATCTGCTTCTATTTTTTCTGCTTGTTGAGCAAGGTATAGGCTGTCGCCAAGGTAATCCGCTAATTCTTGTATGGCAGGTTCTTGATAATAGTGAGCTAAAAGAACAGCATTCTTTTCTTTTTTAAGATTTTGAATCGCTTGGGGTAAGTCCATAGACCGATCCACAGGAGCCGAAATATAACCCAATTTTCGTAGTTTATTATTTGTAAAATCAAGACTTTTTTCCATTGTAGATTCTCAATTTAATTTCAAGCTAATGTTTTTTGGTGAATTTTCATCATATACGCTGTTCATGTGGAAAGCGTTTGTAAGGCAAAACTCACCAATTTTTGTTCGTTTAAGAGCGCTGAGATGACCTCCTGAAAGAAGTGATTTCCCAAAATCATGGGCTAAACTTCGGATATAGGTTCCTTTACTGCATTGAACTAAAAAATCTACTTCTGGAAGTGTAATTTTTTTGATCTCAAATTTTGAGATTAAAATTTGTCTAGGTCTTATTTCAGGTTTTAATCCCTCACGAGCATATTCATATAATCGTTTTCCTTCTTTTTTCAAGGCAGAAAATAACGGCGGATATTGCTCAATTTGTCCAGTGAATTTTGTTGTGGCTTCAACGATTTGCTGAGGAGTGATGTGCTTAATAGAATAAGTTTGGTCTCTTTGGGTTTCTAGGTCATAAGAAGGGGTTGTTGCGCCTAAAAAAATGGTACCTGAGTATTCTTTTTTTTGCTTTTGATAAGATTCAATAGATTTTGTTTTTTTGCCTGTACAGATTAACAGGAGCCCGGTTGCTAAGGGATCTAAAGTTCCAGCATGACCTACTTTAAGTTTTTTTAAACCGTTTTCATTTTTTAAATGCCAACGAATTTTGTTGACTACCTGAAAAGATGTCCATCCCAGCGGTTTGTCAATAAGAAATAACTGACCTTCTAAAAGTGACTCAGCAGTAAATGTTTGTTCAAAGAAGTCCATAGATCAAACTAATTCCACCCACAATAAAACAATAGAAGCTAAAATAAATTAATTGGCTTCTTTTAACAAGTGCAATCATCCATTTACACGCAAATATACCAGTAACAAGAGAAGCTAAAAATCCAATAAATAGGGGAATTAAATGCAGTTGTTCTGGGACGCCCTCAAAGTCCAACAAAGATTTGGCCATGCTGCCAAAAATAAGTGGAAGTACCATCAAAAAAGAAAACCTAGCTGCTCTTTCTCTATCAATTCCAAGAATTAATGCTCCAGCAATAGTAGATCCACTTCGTGAAATTCCTGGGAGGATAGCAATTGATTGCACTATACCAATAAGTAGAGCTTTTTTAGGGGTTACTTGTCCTTCTGCTTTAGGAGTTTTTTCTGCCCAATAAAGTATAACTCCGGTAAAGAGAAGCATACTACCAACTAAAATTAAATTTTGATCAAACAAAGCGGTAATCTGTTTTTCTAAAAATAAGCCAATAAAAACAGCAGGAATCATAGAGAGGATGATTTTGATTGCGAATGTGTGGCTGTCATTTTTTTTGGTCGAAAACATTCCCTTTACTAAATCTGTAATATCTTTTCTAAAAACAATAAGGGTACTAAGTGCAGTCCCAACATGTAATGCAAGAGTTAAAAATAAACTTTCTTCACCCAGTGCCTCAGATCCGAAAATCGCTTTACCAATTTCTAAATGTCCGCTTGATGAGATAGGCAGGAACTCAGTGAGTCCCTGAATAATACCCAAAACCAAAGATTCAACGGTGTTCATTTTCTGGTAGTTTCTCTAGTTAGAATGGAATACATTGCAATTCCAAAACCAATGAGAACTAAAGCAGGGGCTAAACGAATCCGCCGAAAATTAAAAATCTCCTCGTTAAAATAATTAGGGTCGTCACTTCCTCCTCCCGCCATAAGAATAAAGCCAAGCGCAATAACGAAGAGGGCTAAAAAAAGAAAACGATAGTTTCTTTTTTCAAATAAGAATTTCTTGGGAGCCTTGTTTTTTTTCATGGGTTAAAGTTAATAGATAGCGTCTGATTTCAAATTTAAATAGCGTTGAGTAGCAAAAAAAGTACTTATTCCTGTAATTCCAATGCCTAAAGATAAAACCCCTCCAAAAACTATTGCAAGTTCTACAGGCTGATCAAGCATATTGAGTTCAGGAAACCGTTTATTAATCTCTAAAAACACAATGGCTAATCCGATAAAGGCTATTATAGAACTAAGAATTCCTAAACGCAAATGAGTCCATATAAATGGTCTACGGATAAACGATTTGGTAGCCCCAACCAGTTGCATGGTTTTGATGATAAATCTCTTTGAATATATGGACAGACGGATTGAACTGTTGATCAGTAACAAAGCTATAATTACAAAGAGTAACGTTGTGAGCATCAAAATATATGAAATTCGAAGAATATTTTCGTCCAAAAGGGTCACCAAGGGTTGATCAAAAACAACTTCATCAACAAAATCTGAAGTTTCTAAATCGCGTTGAGTTTGGGTAAGACTTACAGTGTTTACATATGCTGCATTAAAATAAACATCAACGGAATTAAGAAGGGGATTGTAGCCTAAAAATTCTAAAAAATCTTCACCAATATCTCTTGCATATTGCGCTGCAGCTTCTTCTTTAGAAATAAAGTTAACCTTCTTTGTCGCAGGCTCAAGTTGAATTTTTTTCTGTAATTGAGTGATTTCAATATCTTTTGCACTGTCTTTTAAATAGACCGTCATCACAATCTGCTCCTTGAAATAAGAAGCTACATTACGTGTGTTTAATAAAAATAAACCGAGAATCCCAACAAAAAACAAGACCAAGCTAATGCTAATGACTACAGATAAGTAGCCAGTTAATACCCTTCTTTTTTGGAATTTTTCTTGGAAGCTATTTGCCACAGTGTAAGTTTCTGTAAAAATAGCAAAGAATTAGTAGACCACAACGGTGATAAAATATTCTTTTCCTTTTTTGACATTCGATCATTAACCGTATTTTTGTGCCTTTCTATACTACTCAATACCAAAAACGTGGGATACGACTTCAAGAATATTGAAAACAAATGGCAAGCCCACTGGGCGAAAAATCAGACTTTTAATGTAGATAATCATTCAACTAAGCCAAAATTTTATGTTTTGGATATGTTTCCTTACCCTTCTGGGGCTGGGCTTCATGTCGGACATCCTTTGGGTTATATTGCCAGTGATATCTATTCAAGATATAAAAGACACAAAGGGTTTAATGTGTTACATCCGCAAGGATACGATTCTTTTGGATTGCCTGCAGAACAATATGCCATTCAAACGGGACAGCATCCTGCAAAAACAACTCAGGAGAATATTAATCGTTATCGCGAGCAACTAGATCAAATGGGATTTTCTTTTGACTGGAGCAGAGAAGTAAGAACCTCGGAGCCTGATTTTTATAAGTGGACTCAATGGATTTTTCTGCTTTTATTTGATCATTATTACTGTAACACCTCTAACAAGGCGCAGCCTATTACGCAACTTATCGAACGATTTCAAGAAGAGGGGAATAAAAACATTGAGGCCGTTTGTGATGTCGCAACTCCTCATTTTACCTCAGAAGAATGGAAGGAGTTTTCAGCAAATGAACAACAAGAGTTATTGTTAAATTATCGCTTAGCATATCTTTCAGATACTGAGGTAAATTGGTGTGCAGATTTGGGAACTGTTTTAGCAAATGATGAAATCATTAACGGTGTGTCAGAGCGAGGAGGCTACCCAGTAACCAAGAAAAAAATGAAGCAATGGAGTATGCGTATAGGTGCTTATGCCGAACGACTTCTTCAAGGTTTAGAACAAATTGATTGGTCAGAATCTCTCAAAGAAATGCAACGAAACTGGATTGGAAAGTCCATAGGAGCTAAAGTATTTTTTCAGATAGAAGGACATAATAAAAAGATTGAGGTATTCACTACACGACCAGACACCATATTTGGTGTAACCTTCATGACCCTTGCGCCCGAATTAGATTTGGTTCAGGAAATCACACGCCCTGATCAAAAAGCGGCGGTAGAAGCTTATATCAAAGAAACCCAAAAACGAACACAGCGTGAACGTATGGCTGATGTTAAGTCTTGTACAGGTGTGTTTACCGGTAGTTATGTTTTGCACCCCTTTACTCAAGAACGTATACCTATTTGGATCGGTGATTATGTGTTAGCAGATTATGGCACAGGTGCTGTAATGGCAGTACCTTGTGGAGATCAAAGAGATTATGATTTTGCCAAACACTTTGATATTCCGATCAAAAATATTTTTAACAATGTTTCTATAGAAGAGGAGGCCTTTACAGATAAAGGAACTGCAATCATAGACCACTCAGAATTTTTGTCGGGTCTCTCGTATAAAGAAGCCATGAAGAGATCGATCAGTGAGTTAGAAGCTCAGGGTAGTGGTGAAGGAACAATCAATTATCGGTTGCGAGATGCTATTTTTAGCAGACAGCGATATTGGGGTGAACCCATACCCGTTTATTACAAGGATAATCTCCCACAGCCCCTTGAATTGAAAAATCTACCCTTAACTCTTCCTGAGGTAGAAAAGTACCTACCCACTCCGGAGGGAGCTCCCCCATTGGGTAATGCAGAAACTTGGGCTTGGGATACACAAAAAGAGCAAGTTGTAGACAACACATTAATAGACAACAAAATAATTTTTCCACTTGAGCTGAATACTATGCCCGGATGGGCAGGGAGTTCATGGTATTTTTACCGCTATATGGATGCACAGAATTCAGATTCTTTTGTTGGAAAAGAAGCAGTTGAGTACTGGAAAGAAGTGGATTTGTATTTAGGAGGGAGCGAACATGCCACAGGACATTTGCTTTACTCCCGATTTTGGCAAAAATTCTTGTATGATCTCGGTTTATTACCTGTAGAGGAATATGCAAAAAAATTGATCAATCAAGGAATGATCTTGGGGACTTCAGCTTTTGTATATCGCAAGCCAGGGACTCAAACCTACCTCTCCAAAGATATAATCAGTGATTCAGAAAAGCTTGAACCTATTCGAGTTGATGTGAATTTAGTAAATAGTGCAGACGAATTGGATATTGAGGGTGTTCGAAAGTGGCAACCTCAATTCAAAAATGCTGATTTTAAAATAAATAATGGAGTTTACAGAGTAGGGAGAGAGGTGGAAAAAATGTCCAAATCAAAATATAATGTGGTCAATCCTGATGAGATCTGTGAACAATATGGGGCAGATACATTAAGAATGTACGAAATGTTTTTAGGACCAATAGAACAGGCAAAACCATGGAATACTGCTGGAATTTCAGGAGTTCATAATTTTTTGAAAAAATATTGGAGGTTGTTTTATGATGATGAGCTGTTAATCGTAACGGATGATCAACCCAATAAAAAGGAGTTGAAAATCTTGCATGAAACCATCAAAAAAATAACATTTGACATCGAGCATTTTTCCTTTAACACCTGTGTTAGTGGATTGATGATATGTGTAAACGAGTTAACGGCTCTTAATTGTCATAGTAAAGCAATTTTAAGCCCACTTACCCTTTTGCTTTCGCCTTTTGCTCCTCATTTGGCATCGGAGATATGGAAAAATTTAGGGAATGAAAGTACCATTGATCACGTTGATTTTCCGTTGGTCAATGAAGCTTATTTAGTAGAAGACATTAAGAATTATCCAGTCTCTTTTAACGGTAAGATGCGATTTACTTTAGAGCTCTCTTTAGATTTGGATAATTTGGCTATACAAGAGGCAGTATTAAAAGACACTAGAACTACTGAATATTTAGAGGGGATGACCCCTAAAAAATGGATTATTGTTCCAAATAAAATCATCAATATTGTTTTTTAGTCTTCTTTCACTTTAAATTGTTAAATTTTGTTTTAGACACCATATTTGATAGTATTTGACTTAATTTTATTTAAAAAATCACATGGGTAGTTATTATTTAATCATCATACTGATTTCTCTGGCGAGTATGTGGGTCAGTAGTACGCTTAAGCGTAAATTTAAAACCTATTCCCAGAAACAATTACGCAATGGAATGTCTGGGAAGGAAATAGCAGAGCAAATGTTAAGAGATCATGGAATTCGAGACGTAAAAGTCATTTCGGTCCGTGGTTCTCTCACAGATCATTACAATCCTCAAAAGAAGACAGTAAATTTAAGCGAATCTGTCTATAGTGAGCGCAATGCTGCTGCTGCAACTGTAGCTGCGCACGAATGTGGTCATGCTGTACAGCATGCTCAGGGCTATGAGTGGCTCCAAATCAGATCTACTTTAGTACCGATGGTAGGTGTAGCATCTAATATTTCTATGCTTGTTATTATTGCAGGTTTTGTTCTTATGCAAATTGTACCTTATGGTTTTACCATTGCAGCGTTAGGGGTTGGGCTCTTTGGAATAGGAACCCTCTTTAGTTTCATCACCTTACCGGTAGAATATGATGCTAGTAATCGAGCTTTAGCTTGGTTACAAAGAAAGAATATAGTGTCTAGAGAAGAGCTTGCAGGAGCTCAAGACGCGCTCAAATGGGCAGCAAGAACTTATGTAGTCGCTGCTTTGGGATCCTTGGCCACACTGGCATATTTTGCTTTTCAAGTATTTGGAGGAAGACGCAATTAGGGGTTACAAACTGATTTGACGATTTAATTGCTGTTGAAGAGAAATGAAAGTTTCTGTTCTAGAGACTCCTTCAACTGATTGTATTTTCTTATTTAGTAACTCCATTAAATGTTCGTTATCTCTGCATAATAGTTTTACAAAAATGCTCCAGTTGCCTGTAGTGTAATGGCATTCAATTACCTCGTCGATCTGCGCTAATTGTTTTACTGCCTCAGGATTTCTGATGGCTTTATCTAAATAAATACCAATGAATGCCATGGTTTTAAATCCTAGAATTTTAGGGTTTAAAATGATTTGTGATCCAGAAATCACCTTTGCTTTTTCCATTTTTTTTAAGCGCTGGTGTACAGCTGCTCCAGAGATTCCAGTGGCTTTTGAAATCACCATAATTGGGGTACGTGCATCTTCTGTAAGGAGTTTGAGAATGATTTTATCGATACCGTCAATACTTATAGTTTGTTCGGATATTTTCATTTATTAGTTTAAAATGTAAAGTTTAAGTTATATTATTATTTTAAATTTAAATAAAATTGTCGAAATCAATGAAAGTTAAAATGCGTTTTTTTGGAAGTTTATTTATGCTGTTGGGAGTCTTGCTTGGTGCCATGGGTAGTCACTACGTAAAACGTATTCTCTCTCCTGAATCATTGAATAGTTTTGAAGTGGGAGTACGTTATTTAATTTATCAAGGACTTGGTATGTTGTTTCTCTCTGGGATCGATTTTCCATCTCCAAAAACAAAAAAATACATCTACTTTCTAATGCTGTATGGAACCATCGTTTTTTCGTTAAGTATTGTTATTTTAAGCTTTAAAAATCACCTTCCTTTTTCAATTGCTTGGCTAGGGCCCATCACTCCTTTAGGAGGTGCTGCGCTAATAGCTGCATGGGTTATAACTGTGCTGGGATTTGTAAAGAAAAAATGATTATTTATTTACCTTTTCGATATACTTTTCAATTGCCATTGTCATCGAAGGAGTTTCAGGTGTTGGAGCTTTGACGTTTATTTTTAAACCCGCATCTTCAGCTGCTTTGGTCGTTGAATTTCCGTAAACAGCAATACGTGTATTGTTCTGTTCGAAATCTGGAAAGTTTTTGAATAGGGATTCTATACCAGAAGGACTGAAAAATACAAGAATATCGTAGTATACGTCTCTCAGATCAGAGAGATCACTCACTACTGTTTTGTATAAAATGGCACGTTTCCAGTTAATTTTGATTTCATTTAAAAACTCAGGAATCTCAGGTTTTAAAAGATCCGAAGTTGGAAACAGGTAAGTTTCTTTACCAAATTTTTTAAAAGTAGCTTCTAGATCTTTGATGCTCCGCTCACCAACATAAATTTTCCTTTTACGGTATACTACGTATTTTTGAAGATAAAAAGCAACTGCTTCAGATTGACAAAAGTATTTAGTAGTGTCCGGTACGTTAAAACGCATTTCTTTACATAATCGGAAAAAATGGTCAACTGCATTTCTACTTGTCAATATAATGTTCTCAAAATTGTTAAAATCAATTTTCTGAAGCCTTACATCTTTTCCATTTAATCCCTCAACATGAATAAAAGGTCTAAAATTGACGATCAATTTATGTTTTTCTCTTAGTCGGCTGTAAGGGGATTTTTCTGAGGCGGGTTCAGGTTGAGAAACTAAAATAGTTTTCACTTTCATAATTAGGTTCAATTACAATTTTGCTTCAACGAATAGGATATAGACCCAAATCCAAGGTGCTAATTTGAATGTGCAAAGATATAGAAATATATACAGAAGATCTTCAGGTCTCGATTTAAAAAAAGAAAAAAAAATATTGAACTGATTCACAAACCAAAGAAAAGCCACTAGAAAAAGTACAGACTCTATTAAAATTAGAGGGAGAGTGCTGTAGTTCCACAAAAAAATCAGCCCTAGCAAAAAAATAGAAATTTGGGTAGCCAAACTGAAGTTTTTATACATCGAAAATTTTACTGCTTTTTGAAAATCAAATTGATAAGAGACGAATTGTATCAAAAAATACCTAGAAAATAGGAATAGAAAAAGTCCCAGAAGTAAGTAGTAAAATTCAAAACTATAACGTAGCGGTGTAGAACTGTAACCTGATAGCGAAAAGCAAGTCAAAGCGAGTGCAGAAATGATGACAAAGAGGCTACAAATATTGAAATAGGAAAGGTAATTGAGTTCTCTTTCATGACTGTATTTGCCAAAATAAACTCGAGGCCTAAAAAAATTGACAAGACTTTTTAATCGATTTGGATCCAGCTTATAGAGTATTAAGATAATTACCAAATTGAGCAAAAAGAACAGACTCATCCAATCTGCCTCAAGGTCAGGTCTATTTATCCATTCTCCCATAAGACAAAATTAAAGGTTTTCTAAAAAATTATTGTAGTAATCTAGATGATATGTTGTGGATACATTTCCTATTTTTACCCTTGATCTATGGAAAATACATTAATCATCGTTCCAACCTACAATGAAATTGAAAATATTGAATCAATAATTGAGGCGGTATTAGAAAACAATTGGCCTTTGGATCTTTTGATTGTGGACGATCAGTCACCCGATGGAACTGCAGATTGTGTTTTTCGGATGATGAAAAACTTTCCAAAGCGATTATTTCTTGAATCTCGGACAAATAAAAAAGGATTGGGAACCGCCTATGTTCATGGATTTAAGTGGGCATTGAGAAGAGAATATCAATATATTTTTGAAATGGATGCTGATTTTTCTCACGATCCAAAAGAACTTATGCCTATGCTGGATCTTTTAAAACAGGGGACCGATCTAGTGATAGGGTCAAGGTATGTCACAGGAGTGAATGTTGTCAATTGGCCAATGAGTAGAGTGTTATTATCCTACTTTGCCTCTATTTATGTGAGGTTTATTACAGGAATGCCAATTAAAGATTCTACAGCGGGTTTTGTAGGCTATCGCAGAGTAGTTCTAGAATCTATTGATCTGGATCAAGTTAAATTTATTGGCTATGCTTTTCAAATAGAACTCAAATATAAATCGTGGCTTAAGAAATTTAATTTGAAGGAACACCCTATTGTTTTTACAAACCGTGCAAAAGGAAAGTCTAAAATGAATGGAAGTATTATTTGGGAGGCTCTCTTTGGTGTTTTATTTTTACGCTTCTTTAAAAGAAGGTTTAGATGAGTAATTCAAAAAAACTAATCAAAAATGCCAAGGTGGTCAATGAAAATCTAATTTTAGATTGTGATTTATTAATCCATGGAAATCGAATTGAAAAAATTGCTAAAGAAATTCTTCCAAATCCTGGAGATGAAGTTTTTGATGCTCAAGGCAAATATATTATTCCTGGACTAATTGATGATCAGGTTCATTTTAGGGAACCAGGTTTAACACATAAAGCTTGTATAGAATCAGAGTCTAAGGCTGCTCTGGCTGGTGGGATCACCTCATTTTTAGAAATGCCCAATACTCAACCTCAAACAACTACACGAATAGAATGGGAAGAAAAAAATAAAAGAGCGGCTACGACTTCTTTTGCCAATTATGCTTTTATGTTTGGCGGTACAAATGACAACTTAGATGAAATACTGGCATTGGATATTAAACGGGTTCCAGCATTAAAACTTTTTTTAGGTTCTTCTACAGGGAACATGTTGGTTGACAATCCAAAAGTACTAAAGTCAATTTTTAGCAGAACAAAATTGGTAATTGCTGTTCACTGTGAAGATGAACAAACTATTAGAAAAAACCTAAAAGCAGCACTAGATCGATATGGAGACGATATTCCTATTGCTGAACACCCCCTTATAAGAAGTGAGGAGGCTTGTTATCTTTCTTCTTCACAGGCTGTTGCTCTTGCTAAAGAGACTGGCGCAAGACTTCATGTTTTTCATGTTTCTACTGCTAAAGAATTGGAATTGTTTAGAAATGATATTCCTTTAGAAGAAAAGAAAATAACTGCGGAGGTTTGTACCCATCATTTGTGGTTTTCTGCAGATGATTACCAAGAAAAGGGGACGCACATTAAATGGAATCCAGCTGTTAAGTCTAAGACAGACAGAGCAGCACTATGGGAGGGTCTGAATACTGATCTACTCGATGTCTTGGCTACGGATCACGCACCTCATACTGAAGAAGAAAAAAATCAGTCATACACCAAAGCTCCCTCTGGTGGCCCCCTAGTTCAGCACGCATTGCCTGCATTGCTTACGGCTTACAATCAAGGTAAAATTTCTTTGGAAAAAATTGTTCAAAAGTCCTGTCATAATCCAGCCATACTTTTCGATGTAAAAGATCGAGGATACATCAGGGAGGGGTATTTCGCAGATTTAGTTGTTCTTGATTTGGATAAAGAATTCGAAGTTGTTAAAGAAGACTTGCTTTATCAATGCGGATGGTCTCCTTTTGAAGGAACACAATTTAAGGGCTCGGTAGAGCGTACGCTACTGAATGGACATTGGGTATTTGCTGATGGAAATATACATCCAGATTCTGCAGCAATGGAACTAACATTTGATCGGGAATGAGAGTTTTGAATCTTTTAGTCCTTTTGTCTTTGACAGCTCTTTTTCAGTCATGTAGTTCAACTGGCTCCGTAGAAGTACCTGAAAACCTAATTGATGAAAATCTGATGGAGAATATATTGTATGAGTTAAGTATTTTGGATGCCATGAGCTCCTTTACTCCAAGAAATCCAGATTTTGAAAAAATTTATGGGAAACCTTATATCTTTTTAAAATACAAAATAGATAGTCTTCAGCTGGCCGAAAGCGATAATTATTATGCTAAGTTTCCTCGGGTATACCACAAAATTTACAGTAATGTTTTAGCCCGTATGAATAAAACGAAAGACAGTCTCGATTTACTTGGTAAAGAACAAAAGAAGAATCAAAAATAGGTATTGAAATCTTGATTAATTTTGTTAAAAGTTGAGGAGATATCCTGATATGTGAAATTTAAAACATTCTCAATTTTAGATCCATCGAACTGTTGTATACTGCACAAACTCTCAATAGTAGCTCGATTTAAAAAACTCTTTTTTAGTCCCAAGGCGTAAGCGGTTTTATCTAGTATGTAAAGCAGGTAGAGTATTGATTTTGAAAGAGCAAATGTTGGTTTTTTAGATTTAACACCCGTCGCAATTTTTTCAATTAATTCTCTGAATTTTAAATTTTGAGAAATCAATATAAAGCGTTCATTTTTAACAGGGGACTCCATGAGCATAACCAGTGCTTTTACTACATCCTCTAGGGCAACAATTGCGCTGTTTCCAGTTGGGTAAAACAACATTCCTTTTGCTGCTCTTTTAATGAGTGTTCCACCACTCCGCTCCCAAAAGTGACTTCCTAAAATAATCCCTGGATTTACTACGACAACATCTAAGCCTTCTTGTGAGCCTCTCCAAACCTCAAGTTCTGCACCGTATTTTGAATAAGCATAAGGGGTGTGTAGTTTGGCTGGATTCCATAGGTGACTTTCATTTACAAGGGGGATTGTGTCCTCAACTCCTAGTGAGGCAATAGAACTCACAAAAGCAAATTTTTTGACCTTATATTTAAGGGACAAATTCACCACGTTAGCAGTTCCTTCAATATTTGTTTTATTGAGTTTCTCAGTGTGGTATTGAGCGAAAGAAACCTTGGCCGCGCAATGGTATACATAGGTTGCTTTCTCAAAGGCTTCCTCTAATTTTAATAAGTCATTCAGATCTGTATTATGCCATTCTATAAGATCAAAATATTCTGGATTTTCTGGAGCAAGTATTTTAAAAAGGTTAGCTACTTTTTGTATGCGTTCATTTGTTCTAAAAAGGGCAAGGCTAGGAAGGTTTTTTTTTGCTAGGGCAAAAAGCACATGAGCTCCAACCATTCCTGTTCCTCCAGTTACCAGTATCATGGGAACGAAAGTACACTTTTTTGATTTTGATTTTTGGTTTCCCCTAGAGAAATCTATCTTTACTCAAAAAATGAATGCCAACTAATTTCGTTCAAGAACTTCGATGGCGTGGCTTGCTTCACGACATCATGCCTGAAACAGAATCGTTTCTGCTTTCAGAATCTACTAAGGGTTACATTGGGTTTGATCCCACCGCTGATTCCCTTCACATCGGTAGTTTGGTTCAAATAATTATTTTAATGCACTACCAAAAATCTGGACATACCCCTATCGTTTTGATGGGAGGTGCTACAGGGATGATTGGAGACCCTTCTGGGAAGTCAGACGAACGTAATCTTTTAGATCAAGAAACCTTAGAGAAAAATTGTGATGGTATTCAAAAACAGTTTGAAAGATTTTTAGATTTCGATTCCTCTTCACCCAATGCTGCAAAGTTGGTTAACAATTACGATTGGATGAAAAACTATAGTCTCATTGATTTTTCTAGAGACATTGGAAAACACATTACCGTCAACTATATGATGGCCAAAGAGTCAGTCAAAAAGCGTTTGGGTTCGGAGGCGAAAGTAGGAATGTCATTTACAGAATTCACCTATCAACTGCTTCAAGGTTTTGATTTTCTTCATCTTTATAAAACAATGAACTGTAAACTCCAGATGGGAGGAAGTGATCAGTGGGGTAATATCACAACGGGAACAGAGTTGGTTCGAAGAAAAGAGGGCGGGAAAGCTTACGCAATGACGTGCCCTTTAATAAAAAAAGCGGATGGATCTAAATTTGGGAAAACAGAACAAGGAAACGTTTGGTTAGATAAAGCCAGAACATCTACTTATAAATTTTATCAATTTTGGTTGAATACTACTGATGAAGATGCCCTTTCATATATCAAAATTTTCACTTTTTTGAATGAAGAGGAGGTTAAAGAAAAAATTGAAGAACATTATGAGGCTCCTCATCTTCGAGTGCTTCAAAAGACAATAGCTGAAGAGGTCACCCTTCTGGTTCACGGTAAAGAGGAGCTAATTAAAGCACAAGAGGCCTCTCAAATTCTTTTTGGTAAAGCGACTAGCGAAGCTTTACAAAAACTTGATCAAGGTACTTTTTTAGAATTGTTCGAAGGAGTTCCTCAAGCAGATATTACACGCTCTCATCTCAAAAAGGGTATACATGCAGTTGCTGCCTTATCGGCTGAAACAGGGTTTTTAAAGTCTAACGGAGAAGCACGAAGAGCACTTAAAGAAAATGCTATTTCAATTAACAAGAAAAAAATTAGTGCTGATTATCTCATCGAAGAAAAAGATCTAATTGCAAATCAATATGTGTTGTTACAACGAGGTAAAAAAAATTACTTTATTTTAAAGGTTGAGGCTTAAACAACCATTAAATTACAACCCCTGATTTCCGCTTGGTCAAAACGTCCTAAGACTTCAAATCCTCCATCTGAATGACACACCCCTAGGTCTTGAGTTGCAATGAAAGCACACGAATCAATATTTGCAAGATCAATAATATTTAAACCTCCGGTTTTTCCAACACTTTGAATTTCAAAGGGGTCTTCGGGAGCACGTGTCGAGACTTGCATCCAGGGGGGGCAGTAAAAAATACCATTGGCTATTGAATACGCCTGACTTAAAAGTTCGGTCATACCATATTCTGCATGGATAGATTTTACTCCAAACCCTTGCATAAGACGATTGTGAAGGGCTGATCTAATCCACTCTTTCCTCATTCCTTTCATCCCGCCAGTTTCCATGACAAGGGTATTGTCTAAATTCCAATTATATTTTTCAATTGCTTCCAATAATGCAAAGCTTACACCCAATAAAATTGTTTTTTGATTTTTACTCTCTAAGTCTTCTAAAGTATTTTTGAGTTGATCCCATTCATCCAGATAAAAACCACTTGAGGGATGTTTAGATTTTTGAATCAAAGTGTTAGCCATGTAAACGAGAGAGGCGTGTTCTCTTTCTAAATAGGAGGGTAATAGTGCGAGCAATGCATAGCCTTGTATGGAACCATAAAAGATTTCAAAGCCTTTTTCAAAACTTTTGTGATACAAACTTAAATCTGAAACATAGTGTCTTGATCGAATTTGCCCTGTTGTTCCACTTGATTCAAAATATTGTTCTGGTGGTATTTTAGAAGAACAGACCCTGTGTGATTTAAAAAATTCAATAGGTAAAAAAGGAATCTCAGTGGTTTTTTGGACTTCAGTGGGATTTACATTAATAAGATCACAATAAGATCGATAAACCTTATTGTGTTCAAACTGATACTGAAAAAGGGCAAGTGCATGCCTTGAAAATTCCTCTGCGTTGGATATGGTATCAAATGCTTCTAAATAAGATCTCATGATAACAAAATTAACCAAAAACTACGGTACACTATGGAATTACCAAACGTTTAAATCCAAATTTACTCTCTTGCTCTAATCTGAAAATATAAATCCCTGGCGGTAGTTCCCCTAAGAAAACGCTTTTGTCAGTGGTGAGGGTCTCAAATTTCTTCTCTCCTAAAACATTAAAAATTTCAATATGTTTTTCAGCATTACTCTCACTATTTTTAGTTTATTCACACTGATACTTTATGCTGACGAGTTCAAACGTCATGATTTAGACTTAAACTCTTTGGAAAGTATTCAACAAGATAACCTGCAGTTTTCTATCTTTCCCAACCCTATAAAAAATCAAACAGTTCATATCAAAAGTTCAAGTAATGCTGAAAATATAAATCCCTGGCGGTAGTTCCCCTA
>JAQWHT010000025.1 GCA_029249225.1 Flavobacteriaceae bacterium | reverse complement strand
ATACTCAGGAGAAACAAGCTGCTGCTAATAAGCAAAAAGAAGCAGGACCATTCAATGCACTAGTAGAGATGGTTCCTTCCAATATATTTTTGGCAGCATCTAACAACAGAAACATGTTGCAAGTAATCTTTTTTGCATTGTTTTTTGGAATAGGAATGATTTTATTACCACGTAAAAAAATCAAACCAGTAAAAAAATTCTTTGATTCATTTAATACTATTATCCTAAAGCTCATTGATTTGATAATGCTTGCTGCTCCTTACGGAGTGTTTGCGCTTTTAGCAGCCTTGGTTGTCGAAGCGCCTAGTTTAGAGTTATTTCAAGCCCTTGCGCTTTATGCCATCACATTACTTTTAGGATTAGCTGCCATGATCGTAGTTTACATCATAATCGTTCGTGTTCTAACCAAGAAAAAAGTTGATTTTTTCATAAAAGGAATCGCACCAGCTCAGCTATTAGCATTTTCCACAAGCTCAAGTGCTGCAACACTCCCTGTAACCATGGAATGTGTTGAAGAAAATCTTGGAGTAGACGAAGAGGTTGCCAGTTTTGTGCTTCCCATAGGGGCAACAATTAACATGGATGGAACATCAGTATATCAGGGTGTAGCTGCCGTATTTATAGCTCAGGCCTTTGGTTTAGATTTGAGCTTGAGTGCTCAATTAGGAATTGTATTTACTGCGACACTAGCTTCTATAGGGACTGCAGCCGTGCCCAGCGCAGGCATTGTAATGCTTGTCATCGTTTTAGCTCAGGCAGGTATCCCTGAAGCCGGTTTGGCCTTGATTTTTGCTATTGATAGACCTTTGGATATGTGTCGAACCATTGTCAACGTTACTGGAGACGCCGCAGTTTCTATGATCGTAGGAAAATCAATAGGTAAGCTGAAGTAATTATTTTTTAAGTAAATCTCGAATTTCAGCTAATAATACTTCTTCTTTTGAAGGAGGTTGAGGTGCAGTTGGTTTCGTTTCCTCCTCTTGAATCAAACGGTCTTCTACTTTGTTGTAAAGCTTAACAGCGATGAATATTGCCGCGCTGACAATCAGAAAGGTAAGTATGTGGTTTATAAAAATACCGTAATTAATAGCTACTTCATCTACTCCTTCCTGTGCTTGTTTGATTACGAATTTGAACGAGGAAAAATCAACCCCTCCAATCAGCATACCTAAAGGAGGCATTAATAAATCGTTTACTAATGATTTAACAATAGCACCAAAATAAGTCGCTAAAATCAAACCTACAGCCATGTCAATTACATTGCCACGGCTAATAAATTTTTTAAATTCTTTCATTGAGGCTTTTATTAGATTAAACATAATATAATTCAAAGTTATAAAAATTTGTGTACGATGGAGGGCTCTGGAAGCGGGCAGCTTTCCTTTTTACCAAACCAGCGATATCTGTTCTTGGCTACGCTTTTGTAAATCCAATTAAGAAAAATTGTTGGGAGTATTTTAAAAACATACAAGAAATACCACAAACCTCCTAAAGCTTCTAAAACCTTAAAAACAGCTGCAGATTCAGCAAGGGGAGTGTTATGTTGATCCCAGACCACTACAGAATCAAATTGAGTACGATCAAAATTAGTTTTTTCAATCATCACTTCAGCTGCAGGACTGTCTAATGAAGTAAAGCGAAGTCGGTCTTTTCGATCCCAACTACAAAGTTTACGAACCCAAAAATTACACAAGACACAGTACCCATCATAAAAAATAATCAATGGCTTCATTTACCCTTTTTAGCTGGCGTTACTAATTCCAGTAAGCTGATGTTTACCTGAGTAGTAAAAGCGCCATAATTTACAATTGCTTTTTGCTTTTCGATGGAATCGATACTACCCACAGATCGTCCGTCAAAAAGACGAACCTGATCTCCTACATGTAATTTTGGTTTTGGTTTTTCAACGACCTTGGGTTGATTTTTTTGCTTCTTCTTCTCCTTGCGAACTTGAACTAAGTCTTTTTTAACTTCCTCGTTGAGCTTTTTCTTTTGCTCTCGTTCTTTTTTTGCAACAGCGACAGTTTTCCTTTTTCTTTTGGCATTTTCTGTTTCTACGAGTCTTAATAAATCTGCGATCAAGGGACGTTTTTTGTCATTGGTAAAATAGCGCTCGGACAGTTCATTGAGTTTATTTCCCAACACAATCATTCGCTGATTATGATCAAACAATTCCTGGTAACTGGTCAGTTTAGCCTTAAGTTTGGCATTCATCGTTTCCATTTTATCGGATTCAGTTTTAACCTTATTTTCTTTCTCTTTAAGCGATTGACCAGTTTTCATCATAGCAGAACGCTCTTTTTGAAGTTTAGCAATAGTAGCATCAAACCGAACTTTACCCCGTTCAATTTTCTTTTTAGCTCGATTAATGAGATTAAAAGGCAGTCCATTTTTTTGGGCAACCTCAAAAGTAAACGAGCTCCCCGCTTCACCCATAACTAATTTAAACACAGGCTCTAGCGTTTTATTGTCAAATTGCATATTGGCATTAACCATAGCCGGAAGCTCATTTGCAAGGGCCTTCAGGTTAGAATAATGTGTTGTAATGAGACCAAAAGCTTTGCGTTCATAAAAATCTTCCAGCATTACTTCTGCTAGCGCACCACCCAACTCTGGATCAGAACCTGTTCCAAATTCGTCAATTAAAAAAAGGGTACTCGCATTACACTTTCTTAAAAAATACTTCATATTTTTAAGACGATAAGAATAGGTACTTAAATGATTCTCTATTGATTGATTATCACCTATATCAGTTAGTATTTGAGTAAAAAGTGTTGCTTTTGACCGTTCGTGAACTGGAATCAACATTCCGGTTTGAAGCATCAACTGAAGTAAGCCAACGGTTTTAAGAGTTATACTTTTTCCCCCGGCATTGGGTCCCGATATCACAACAATTCGATTCTCAGGATCTAATTCAAGGTCTTGAGGATGAGTAACTTTATTCTCTAATTTATGAGCTTGTAACAATAAAGGGTGAAAGGCTTTTTTATAGACTATCCTAGGTTGGTCTTGAGTTATTTCAGGTAGTATACCCTCAATCTCTTGTGCGTATCTAGATTTGGCATGAATTACATCCAGTTCTAATAAAAAAGTGTGTTGCAACTCAAGATAGGGAAGGAAAGGTCTAAAAAAATCTGTCAATTTACTCAATATTTTTTTGATCTCTTCACCTTCTTCAAACTCAAGATTTTTCAATTCTCTTGTCTGAGCGTTCGTGGCCTCAGGTTCTATAAATACGATGCTTCCTGTTTTTGAGCTTCCCATAATAGCCCCTTTTACTTTTCGGCGATACATTGCCTTAACAGCCAAAACTCGACGGTTCTCTATAACTGATTCACGAATGTCATCTAAATAATCAGCATTGCTAAATTGACTGAGTGCTTTATTAAAACTACTACTGATTTTACCGCGCAATTGCTGCATTTGTTTTCTGATACTATACAACGTGTCCGATGCATCATTTCGAACCTCTCCAAATCGATCGATCACTGCATCAACTGTAGGTTTGATCTGCTTTTCTTCGTACAGTTGGTTTGATAAGGTATAAAGGTTAGGGTAGTATGGTTTAAATTTTTCTAAAAAACGCACCAAGGTATTAGACGTTTCTGTTGTTCTGGCTAAATTTCTAAACGCTTCAAGTTCTAAAACACTATTTTCTACCTTAAGTAAAGTAAAATAAGATGAAATATCATCAAATCCGTGGTTAGGAATCCTATTATCATTATCAAAAGAAGCGCAATACTCAGAAGTCATTTTTAAATTATTCTGAACAACTGCTTCTTCAGTTTGAGGTCTTAAAGCAAGGACAACCTCTTTTCCCATAGGAGTGATAGCAAAAGCAGCACACTGTCTAAGGACTTCTGTGTACTCCAAATCTTCAAGGGTTTTATCAGGAATGCTGAACATGGTTTTTTCTTAACTTAGCCCTACAAAAGTAATAAATTCATGCAGGTTCAAATACATCCCAGTTGGGAAAAGGCATTGCGGGCTGAATTCGAAGACCCTTACTTTCAAAACCTTATTGCTTTTGTTAAAGAGGAATATCAAAATACACTTTGCTTTCCGCCAAGAGGGCTTATTTTCAATGCTTTTAATAAGTGTCCTTTAAATGATGTTAAAGTGGTGGTCTTGGGTCAGGATCCTTACCATGGAAAGGGCCAGGCAGACGGACTTTGCTTTTCTGTTCCAGAAGGTCAATCTCATCCTCCCTCTCTACAAAATATTTTTAAAGAAATTAATAAAGATCTTGGCTTAACGATTCCGAAGAGTGGAAATCTTCACCATTGGGCGAAACAGGGTGTCTTTCTTCTCAACGCCACGCTCACAGTACGTGCTCATCATGCGGGAAGTCATCAAAAAAAAGGATGGGAAACGTTTACAAATCGAGTGATTGAATTGCTATCTCAGGAAAGAGAGAATCTCGTTTTCTTTCTTTGGGGTGGATACGCCAAACAAAAAATTAAATGGATTGATACTCAAAAACATTTAGTGTTGACCAGCGGTCATCCCTCGCCCTTAAGTGCCAATAGAGGATATTGGTTTGGAAATAAACACTTTAGCCAATGTAATAATTATCTAAAGGGTAGGGGAGAAACCCCTATTCAATGGTGATAAACTTATATTCTTAGTTTTAGTATGCGATCCTACTGATCCCCAAATTAAAAGACAACTTAAAAAGAAAAATTATTTATCGTATTTCTCTTGAGACTTTGAACAGGCTTAACCTCCTATTCGTTTGACTCTATGCCCCATTTCCTTTAAAATTGTCATCAATTGTTCTCTATAATTCCCCTGAACAATAATCTCTCCCTTCTTTACACTACCTCCAACACCTACTGATTGTTTTAAATTTTTTGCAAGTTTTTTTAGTTCGTCAGCACTTCCATCAAACCCTTTAATTAGAGTTACTGTTTTTCCTCCTCGTCCTTTGTTGCTAAAATGAGCTTCCAAATCTTGAGCTTGAAATTTAGGTTGGGTCTTTGGAACTGGATCAGGGTCAGGAGCTAGATTGTCAAACTTGATCTTGGCAAGATCTTCTAAGCTAGATAATTTTTTAGACATAAGAGATTGATAATTCCTGCTAAAATAGTAATTTAGAAAATATGCACACCTTCAATTTTTTTTCCCTTTTATTCATCTTTTCACTTCCATCTATGGCACAGGAACTTCCTTTTTCTTCCATTCCTCCCGCAGCAGACAAGTACACTGCAGCAAATTCAATTAGTAGAATGATTCAGGGTTTAGGCTTTCGCTACTATTGGGCTACCGAGGGACTTAGTGGGGAAGACCTCGAATATCGCCCTTCCAAAGGAGCACAAAGTACACTTGAGACTATTCAACACATTCATGGATTGAGTAAAGTGATTTTGAATACTGCAAAAAACAAACCGATAATAAGACCAGCGACATCACCCCCTGAAACTCTTGACGAATTGAGACGAGCTACCTTAAATTATTTAAAGCAGGCTTCCAAACTATTTGAAAAACAATCAGAGACTGAATTAGAACAATTAAATATCATTTTTGATAGAGGAGGGGAGCAAACGAAGTTTCCTGTTTGGAATCTTATCAACGGACCTGTAGCTGATGCCATATACCATACTGGTCAGGTTGTGAGTTTTAGACGCACTTCAGGAAACCCAATTCCAAAGGGAGTAAATGTATTTTTAGGAGTTAAGAATTAATTGTCTCTATCCTCAAAAGTTTCATTTTTTTCATTTTCTATTTTTTTTAATAAAAAATAGATTCCCACGACTATTGAACCAATAAATAACAGCAGAACAAGCATTATTCAACAATAACAGCTGTTCCATAGGCCAGGATTTCTGAACAACCTTGCATAACCATAGAAGTGGTCAGTCGTACATTAACAATCGCATTGGCGCCTAATTTTTCAGCATCTTCAGTCATACGCTCTATTGCTTGTTCCCTTGATTGGGCTTGAAGCTTTGTGTATTCAGAAATTTCCCCGCCGATGATATTTTTAAGTCCTGCAAAAATATCTTGTCCTACATTTCGAGCTCTAACAGTACTGCCTCTAGCAATACCCAAGGATTCCTTGATATTTTTATTTGGTACAGTGGGTGTGTTGGTAAGTATCATAATTTAAGGTTTAAATAATGTTTTATCTATAGAAGGAAACAACTCTAGAGCATTTTTATAATAGAGCTTTTGCAAGATAGAATCCGGTAGATTCAAACCGTACATTTTCCAGTGAGCATGACGTTTACGATAATAGTCAAAATATTCATCATTTGTCTCTAAAACTCTAAAGTACGTATAATACTCACTTACTTTATAACTGTCTTTTCCGAAAAGTATTCGATCTTGGTAATCCACAAAAAACTGACGAGCGCGTTTGGGCTGCCTGCCTAATTCAGCTAAGACTGCTCCAATTTCGGTCATTACGTTAGGGAAAGTGTCTAGATGCGTTCCCAAGCGGTCCAAATCATTCCCCATCCACCCTAAATGGGCATTGATAAAGAGGGTATTGGGGTGCTTGCGAAAAACATCGTGTTGCTCAGCGAGAATTTCTTCAAAAGAAGGATTTGATGCTGGATCACGATACCTTCGGGGTTTTTGACGTAATTCTAGCCAACGTTCATTGAACTTATCTTTGGGGTGCCAAAAAGAAGCAGGTTCACCAGAATGAATTAATACAGGAATATTATTGTCTCCACAGGCCTTCCAAATAGGATCAAGACGAGGATCATTGACTGCAATTCGATTTCCACTTGAATCACGGCTACTTAAACCTAAAGATTTATAGACCTTAAGCCCCATAACACCTGCTGCTACCGCTGAATCAATTAATGCAACTTGTGAAGGGGCAAAATCAGTATCGTCTATAGCTTCAAAATCAACATTTAAGAACAAACCAAAACGATTAGGGGCGTTTTCTTGTATGTTTTTAAGTGATTTTCTGAGATACAAACCTCGATATCCACTTAAATTAATCATAAAACCCATGTTTAAACTATCCATTTCAATTACCAATTGATTCAAGTCCTTGATTGGCATGTCAAATTGATGATTGTGTACATCAATAAAGGGATATTTAGCTCGCTTAACAGACGTTTCTTTGATTACTAAAGTAGATTTCGGGCTATATTCTTCGATATCCATCAAGTTGTTTTTTTCTTGAATTTTATCGACCACATAATAACTAAGTCCTCCTATAAAAAGAATCGCAAAAGCAAATTTTAAAAGAGTCAAGAGCTGAGAGAAAAATTTTCGCATTAACGTATAGGTATAACTACTTTTGTGGTATCCCAACGTATTCTAAGAGAAGTCTCCACAAAATCAATAGTAAATTGCTCAAGCGGTTCCTCTAATTTTTGAGTAGGAAGATTAATTTTCATAATAACCCCACTAGCTTCTGGTTCTGAAAAACTAATTCCACCAGTTTTTTCATGAACTACAAGAACCCATTTTTCGGCATAGGGATAAGCATACAATCCATAAGTTCCTTTTGGAAGTAAACGACCAGCAAAATCCAAATCTTGATTTGTAGTAATTTTTGTTGTAAGATTTGCACCCATACGCCAATAAACCCCAAAGGGAACTAAAGCGCCATCTGCTATTTCACCAAAAATAAGTCGCTCTTTTTTAAAAGGTCGATAATAACGAATGTTGATTTCTTTACCGTCTGCAATATATTCTGCATATCCTCTAGGACTTTTTGGATTGATATAGAGTCCATACGCAAAAAATAAACCGGCTAATACTGCAAGACCAAGCAGGATACCAAGACTAATTTTTATAGCTTTCATAAGAGAGTAGGTTAGGATTTATGCTAATTTACAATATTTCGATGAACAATAAATCATTTTATTCTATTTTACATAACGTAAATTATAGTGAAAAATGTCATTTCAATAAAAAAGGGGGTTTAACCATTTTGAAAACATCTATTGATCAGCAAAGTAGTAATACTTATATGTCAATTGATCATTTTTTTTTAAAATTTAACCATTCATCTAATCCTCAAATCCTATGAAAAAACGTGAACCCGTTTCGCATATCATGACCACAGATCCCTACAGTTTAAATCTTACAGACGGTCTTAGTCACGCGGAGATTTTATTTAAACGACATAAAGTCCGACATCTTCCAGTTGTATCAGGAGAAGAAATAATTGGTATTTTAAGTATGACCGATTTAGCTCGTATCAGTTTTGTAGACAGCTATGATCCTAATAATTTCAATGTAGACACTTCCATTTACTCTCTCTTTTCTCTGGAGCAAATTATGGTGCGTAATCCAACTTGTATAAGTCCAGATACTTTGATCAAAGATGCAGCAGAACTTTTTTTAAAATCTGAATTTCATGCCCTACCCGTTGTAGAAGATGAAAAGCTCATTGGGATCATTACCACTACCGATTTGATTCAATACCTGCTAGAGCAGTATTGAGTTTGTCTGTTTTATTGTATTTTAGCTAAACTGATACCCCAAATCAAATCCCCAAAACCACTTGTTTTGATAAAGCAAACTCGACTTATCAATGGCTTTATCCTTAACCAAAAGCAGCTTGTCACGAGGGCTAAAAAAGTTTTTGCGCCACAGAAAATTCATGCTAGGCCAGCTGTTTTCTAATTAAATGTTAGTCATATTACCGCAGATTGAATAACATCAAAGCAAAAAGAGTATAATATTAAAACAACAGATTTAGTGAAGCAACTTGCAATAAATAAAATAACTCTAAAGAAAATTTTACAAGGAAGTTTTAGTCCATCAATACATTTAAAAGCTGCTTTTTATTATTACTTTTTGGTTTTTGAATTGAACAATTTGTTTAGAGAAACTGCCAAAACCAACGATTCCCTATCCGCGTTAGTCGTCAGCATAGCACTCATAAAATCCACAAAGAGGCGTACGGCTTGTAGCCCAAATCTAAGGGGGTCCATAAAGTCAGGAGCGCAGGCATCTGATTCGTATAGCGCCTGAAAAAATATGTTGCTTAAAACGCAGCAAATCGATCGCTGGGTGGTTTTTGGTATAGCCCTTGGATGCGGTTTTGACAACATTGCCTAACCATAAAAGATTGGAATCAAAAAGTAATCCAAAAAAAAGTCACATAACTAACTTATGTTCACAATCCTGTGAATAATCCTCTCCCCTCTTCCATCAGTAGTAGCATAAAAGGCGGTATTTTAGTAAAAAAAGAACCATGAACGACCGACCCAACGATCTGCTTCGAATTCGGCCTGAAATCAAAAAAACAAAAGCGTTTTCGAGTATGAGTATTGAAGAACGTTTTCAAAATGAGACCCTCCGCCCTATTCTCAAACTCCAAAATCCATTATTGATTGAGGTCTTTCACAATTATATTGAAAAGCGCAAAGGAGTGTTTTACGAGTTAAGTTTACCCAAAAAACTTGATTACATAGAAAACAGTTTGATTAAGGATCAAAAATTCAGAAATTCTTTAAAAGGAATGATTATCGGTCATTTTACATTAACCGAATACCGTATCTATAAAAAACAGTCATCGGCTTTAAACAAAAGAATCATGAACTTGGTCATTGAACGTTTAAAAGATCAGGTTCAACTTTTTGAAGTCCCCTTAAAAAAGGTTTTTTAAAAGTAGGTCAAACAGATTGCTTAGCCACGATATATGGGCTTTTTTCCTAGTCTATACTATCCCCCTTAAATCCTCTTTTTAAGGTTTTAATATTCTGGATAGTGGTCAACTAAAATCTACCTTATTTTCTGTTTGAATTGAGACCCAAATAAAACCCAATCAAACTCTTCAAAAATTAAATCTATATTTGAGTTATTAAATAGTGCCCCAATGACTAAAAAAACAGTAATAGCTTTTTTTTTAATCCTGATTGTTGTCTCTAGTTTTTGTGCTTGTGGAGCATGGTCTCGTTTTCGCACTTCGGATCAAAAATATCTGAAACAGTTTAAAAAAAAAGGATTATATGTGCAAATTCACTACGACAGTATTTTGAATAAAAAGCTGCGACACATTCACTCACAACCTTTTGACAGTCTTTTGCCAACGATTTATTTTGTCCATGGAGCTCCGGGCTCCAGCGATAATTTTACTAAATACCTTACGGATAGTTTATTGAACAAAAAAGCCAACTTGATTAGTGTTGATCGATTAGGATATGGATTTTCAGAGTTTGGAAAGGCTTATACTGATATTACCCAACAAGCTCATCACCTTCTGCCCTTACTAGAACGTTACAGCTCCAAAATTCAACCAGGATTATTGGTAGGTTGGTCCTATGGTGGACCTATCGTTGCTAAAATGGCTTTGGATTTACCCGATCATGTTTTGGGTGTGGTGTTATTAGCCACTGCTCTAAATCCGGATACGGAACGTTACTTTAAAATAGGAAGACTGGCTGAATACAAACTCACTCGTCCGATAGTCCCTAAAGCCTTGGTTGTTGCACAAATTGAAAAACGAGAGCATTCACAAAGCCTGCAAAATTTAAGTCATCAATGGAAAAATCTACAACCACCTATACTTATGGTCCACGGATCCAGAGACAAAATTGTTCCCTATCTTGAAAATATTCGTTTTGCAAAAAAGTATTTTCCGCAAAAAATGTTACGAATTATCCCAATTCATGAAAAAGGACATGTCTTTCCTATAAGCCGTGCTGATCAAGTTATAACCCTGATCACAAATCATTTGGACAGTTTGATGAATCCATTAATTAAATAACCAGTTTTGACGTAATTTAATCGCATCTGCATCTGCTTCTGGATTTTCTACTAAACCTTTAGTAAGTGCTTTGGGGTTGCCCACTTTACCACTGAGCGTCAAGGTTTCACCCTCACGTTTTACGGTCACTGAAAACTCTTTATCAGCTTCCCAACCTATAGTAGGTGTTAAAATCGCATTGATTTTGCCTGAGTTATCTTGACTGATTTCCGGAAACAACTCTCCTTCTAAACCTAAAAGAATATCCCCTATTTGAACCCCCATTGCTTCCACAGATGGGTTTAGTGCATTTACAACAAACTGAAGCTTTCCAGTTGCATCAGGCTGAGGGCTAAAAAACAATTGGGTATTATCTGTGAAAATGATGGATCGCAAAGGCACTTCTGTATCCCCATTGATCAACCCAGCTTTAGCAAAATATTCATCGTAATTAATCGGAGTAGTTCCAATCACATGGTCAGTAAAAAAGGTTCCAACTTCAGGATAGGTCATCGCAACAATTTCTTCAATAAGTGCTTCGTCTTTAAAAGGCTTTTCCTTACCGTATTTTTGAGCTAAGTTTTTCATTACCCAAAGAATACCCCGTTCTCCCCCACTCTTTTCGCGGATCAAAATATCTAAACACATATTGATCAAAGCTCCTTTTTGGTAGACATTTCCGTAGTTTGCTTGGTAGGGTTCGTCCACAATGCCCGCACTCATTTGAGTAAAGGACATGGTATCGTCAAAACGTTGAGCTTGGCTGACTTTATCCATCATACGATTATAAAAATCAGGAGCATCAATTAAACCTTGATTGATTTGAAATAGATTTGCAAAATATTCCGTTGTTCCTTCGTACATCCATAAATGCTTTGACATTAATGGTCGATTATATTCAAAGTTATGTATCTCTTCGGAATGGACATTTAGAGGAGTCAGAGTATGAAAAAACTCATGAGAAACAACATCTATTAAACTTTGTGTTAATTCTCCTGCACCCATTGCATCTACAAATACAACAGTGGTAGAGGTATGGTGCTCTAAGGCACCCATCATGCCTCCAAAGTACTGTAAAGCATCTATATCCATTAAATGTAAAAGAATATCATAGCTGGGGGTGTCGTTAGCATCTCCTAAGAAAGCCTTTTGGGCTTTCATCATCTCTTCTATTGCGGGTTGATAAGCTTTTGCCTGATGTGTCCCAGAGGGAGAATAAATGGCTAAACCTACTTTTATTTCATCTAAATCAAAAGAGACTGCATTGGGTTTACTGTAAAGTATGGGGTTGTCAATAATATGAAAATAACGCTGGGCATCAAAAACATCGAGACTGTCGCTAGTTGAAAGGGTTGGTAAGGAAGTAAAAGCTTTCAGGTTTTTAGGAGAACTAATTCTTAATTTATACGAACTTTCTTTCATCCCCTCGAAATAGCCTATCATGCTATGTAAATTCAAAAGGTACAGTTCATCTGCTTGAAAATCTGTTCCTCCCATAGGGTATATTTCTTGTCCGATAGGGCCATCAAAAGTATCATTTGCCAGATACGTGATTTTACCTAACTTTTTTGGATTCACAATTTCCCAACTGTTTACATCTAAAGAAATCAGTTCCATAGGATTTCCCTTTTTATCGAAGGCCTGTACGTTTTCTACAAATCGTCCAAAATTTGAATACTCATAGGTTCCAGGTACAATTTGGGGAAGATAAAAAACAGTAGACTTTACATCCATAGCAGGTGGTGTAATTGTAATTTGAACCTTATCATCTTCTATGTTAACCAAATCTATGGTAGCTTGTACATCATTAGAAATAAACTTATTTGTGGTTCTGAGGGCTGCACAACTAACAACTAAAGTAGCTGTGACTAGGGTTAAAATAGTTTTGGTAAATAAAGATTTCATAAAGTAAAGTTTAGAGGAGTGAAACTCCATTTAAGTCAGTGATTAATATATTGGTCATGTAATCAAAAAATGGTCGGATGGCTTCAAAATGCTTGATTATTTGATCCTGAAAATCAAGTGCCAACACTTCCTTATCAGTAAATTTTTTTACAAATAAGAACTGTTTTTTTCGAATAAGATCTATGTCAGCATGATCTTTTGAAAAGCCTTTGGGAGCTGTTTTGAGTTCTTCACCTTCAATATCACCCCAGTATGACTTTAGTTTGGAATCAGCAATTACATCTCTCAATTCTGCAGCATCGACTTCCATCTCCTTGCGAATTCGCAACAAATCTTCTTTTTCAGGATTCCAAAAGCCAGTGGCAATAAATGAATCTTCAGGTGCTATATGAAGGTAATAACCACCTCTGAGTTGGGGTTTCTTACGATGAAAAGAAATACCAAAATGGGTTTTAAAAGGTGTTTTATTTTTAGAAAAACGTACGTCACGGTAAATTCTAAAAATCTTGGCAAGTTCAATTTCATCAGTCTTGTTAAGGTTGTTTTTAAGTTCTTCGGTATATTCCTTTATTTCACTTTCCAAGGCTTTAAAACGGCTTTTTTGAGGCTCAAACCACTCTCGTGTATTGTTTTCTTTTAGCTCTCGGTAAAAAGTAAAGACATCAGGATTAATACGACTCATAAATGCAGATTTAAGTTATGAAGGCTCTCAAAATTACATTATTTTAGGGAAATGATCAGTATTGCTAAGTGTTTCTTGAAGCTAGTGTTTTGACTACATCATTGAGCTTAAACCCTTTTGCTTGAAGCAAAATCAAATAATGAAATAAAAGATCGGCACTTTCATCCAAAAATAGTTGATCATTGGTGTCTTTTGCCTCGATAACTGTCTCCACGGCCTCCTCCCCTACTTTTTGAGCAATTTTATTAATTCCTTTTCTGAATAGGGATGCAACATAACTTCCGGATGCATCTGCGGCTTTTCTTTGTTCAATGATATGTTCTAATTCATTTAAAAAGGAGAGTGCATTTGTATTTTCTTCACCCCAACAAGTGTCAGAACCCGTATGGCAAATAGGACCCTCAGGCTTTGCGTAGATAAGTAACGTATCTTGATCACAGTCTAAATGAATTGATTTAACATTTAAAAAATGACCACTCTTTTCACCCTTAGTCCACAAGCGTTTTTTAGAGCGGCTGTAAAAAGTAACCTTTTGTAGCTTTTGTGTGGTTTCGAATGCTTCTGCGTTCATATAACCTAGCATCAACACCTTTTTTGTATTGGCATCTTGAATGATCGCTGGAATCAATTGGTTTGGTGTTTTAGAGAAGTCTGGTTTCATTTATTTATGTATTTTTTTAAGTGGTTGCTGTAAAAACTCACATTATTATCCGTCTAAGCGAACAGCCACCTGTTGTAATTTCAATTCTTTTTTAAGTTCAGGTATGCCAATTTCCCCAAAATGAAAAACACTGGCTGCAAGTGCAGCATCTGCTTTTCCGTAGGTAAAGGTATCCATAAAATGAGAGACTTTTCCTGCTCCGCCAGAAGCAATAATTGGAAGGTTGATTTCCTCAGACAATTGAGCAAGTGCTTCATTGGCAAAGCCTTGTTTTGTTCCGTCGTGATCCATGGAAGTAAAGAGGATTTCTCCAGCCCCTCTTGATTCGACTTCTTTTGCCCAATCAAATAAATTCAGTTCTGTTGGCACTTTGCCTCCTACCAAATGAACTTTCCACTGACCGTTTATTTGTTTAGCATCTATAGCTACTACTACACATTGGGAACCAAATTGATTCGCAAGTTCGTCAATTAAATTAGGATTTTTAACTGCAGCTGAATTGATAGAAACTTTATCAGCACCATTTTTAAGTAATATTTCAACATCACTGACTGAAATGATTCCCCCACCTACAGTAAAAGGGATATCGATCGCAGCTGCAACTCGCAAGACCAAATCAGCGAGAGTCTTTCTTTTTTGTTCTGTAGCAGAAATATCTAGAAACACTAACTCGTCAGCTTGTTCCGAGGCATATTGAGCAGCTAATTCAACGGGGTCACCAGCATCGCGTAAGTTTACAAAATTAACACCTTTCACTGTTCTCCCATCCTTGATGTCCAAACAAGGGATTATTCGTTTAGTTAGCATTGTTCTCGTTGTTTTCTGTTAAGTCAATTCCTTCATAAAACCCTAAATCTTGATGAGTTAAAAATTTTACCCAAAAAGCAAGCTGACCTACATGATAGGAAAAATGCTCTACTGCATGTAACACTGCTCCTAGGCCACTAAATGAAAAGCCTTGGACTTTACGTATTTTTAAATACTCCTCTATTCCTGTGTTTTCTATGATCTGAATAGAAGACTCCACAGTATTGTTCAATTGCACAATTAATGCCTTTTTTTTAAGCTGCTGATTGATTTTAAACTCTTCATCTCGTTTTCTTGAATCGGCTTGTTTCCCTAATGAAGCGATGATGTATTGTCTCATATTTCCAGAACAGTGTAATAGCTGATTGCCCAAGGTCATTCCCCCCTCAACTGGAAGTTTCCAAAGCTGATCATCAGATACAAGCTCCATAGCTTTTTGAACCATTCGAAGTCCTTCTTTCAATCTAAAGATGCTATGCTTTTTGAATTCTTTTAAAACTTCTGTTTCCATTAGCTCAAAATAAATTTCTCCAATTGTTTGAGTGAAATTCGATTTTCATAGATCGCTTTTCCAATAATTACCCCCTCGCAGCCTAATTTTTGTAATTCAGGTAATTCATCAATTTTTGAGATTCCTCCTGATGCAATAAGTTTAATCTTAGCTTGTCTAAGAAGTGTTCTATATAATTCAAAAGCAGGGCCCTCCAACATACCATCTTTACTGATGTCCGTACAGATAACGTATTCAATACCTTTAGATTGATAGTGTCGTATAAACTCGAATAGTGTTTGATCTGAAGTTTGAAGCCAACCATCAGTTGCAATATGAATCCCTTTGACATCTGCTCCTAACATTATTCGTTTTGATCCGTAGGCTTCGATCCAGGACTCAAAGATTTCTGGAGATTTTACAGCGATACTTCCCCCTGTGACTTGTGAAGCTCCGCTCTCAAATGCAATAGCGAGATCTTTGTCAGATTTTAATCCTCCACCAAAATCAATTTTTAAGCTGGTTTTACTGCAAAGTGTTTCCAGTACTTTATAGTTTACAATATGTTTGGATTTTGCCCCATCTAAATCAACCAAATGTAAGTGATGAATTCCATGGCCTTCAAAAGCCTTAGCAACTTCTAATGGAGATTCATTATAAATTTTCTTAGTTAGGTAATCTCCTTTGGCTAAACGGACACATTTTCCATCGATGATGTCAATTGCTGGAATAATCCTCATCGTTCAAGATTTAAAAAATTATTTAAGAGTAATTGTCCTTTTGAGCTGCTTTTTTCAGGATGAAATTGTACTCCGTAAAAATTATTTTTTTGCAATGCTACACTATAAATTCCATTATAATTACATAATGCTACTGTCTCATGAAGTTTTGGTACGTAATATGAATGAACCAAATACATGTGTGAGTCATTTTCAATTCCTTGAAATAAAGGACCGTTGAGTTCATGAATACTGTTCCATCCCATTTGAGGTACTTTTACTTCATTAGTGAATCGCTTTACAGTACCCTGAATAATACCTAGACCCTCTACGTCCCCCTCTTCTGTATGTTCGCAAAGAAGTTGCATTCCTAGACAGATACCTAAAACAGGTTGTTTTAGGCCAATAATCAGTGAATCTAAATTGTAATGTTTTAATTTTTTCATCGCGCTTCCTGCTGCACCCTGGCCTGGAAAAATAACTTTATCTGCATTTTTTATACGATCTGCATCAGAAGTCAACAAGTTGTTTACCCCCAATCTATCTAAAGCAAATTGCAAACTTTTGGTATTGCCTGCCCCATAATCTATTATCGCTACGACCATCTATAAACTTCCTTTTGTTGAAGGCAAAATCATTTTATCAGGATCACGTTTTATCGCTACTTTTATCGCTTTGGCAAAAGCTTTAAAAATTGCTTCAATCTTATGGTGTTCGTTATTTCCCTCTGCTTTTACATTTAGATTTGCCTTAGCTCCATCAGAAAAGGATTTGAAAAAATGAATAAACATCTCTGTTGGCATTTTACCAATCATTTCTCTCTTAAACTCCGCCTCCCAAACCAACCAATTACGACCTCCAAAATCTATAGCAACCTGAGCTAGACAATCATCCATAGGCAAACAAAATCCGTACCGCTCAATGCCCAATTTATTCCCTAACGCTTGAGAAAAGGACTCACCTAGTGCTATAGCGGTATCCTCTATAGTATGGTGTTCATCAACTTCCAAATCTCCTTTGACGTTCAAAATAATATCCATTCCTCCATGACGCGCAAGTTGATCGAGCATGTGATCAAAAAAAGTAATACCGGTATCAATATATCCTTTCCCAGATCCATCCAAATTGAGTTGCAACTCAATATCTGTTTCTTTTGTTTTTCGACGGTAAGAAACCTGGCGTTGTTTCAATTTTAAAAAATTATAAATCTCTTTCCATGAAGTACTAGTTAACGCAATTGGAAAATCCGAATCAACTATAGTTTCTTCTTTACCTAAGTCAGGATCATTAGCTATAAAAATTCCTTGACTTCCAAGATTTTTTGCCAATTCCATATCAGTCAACCGATCGCCGATCACAAAAGATTTTTCTAAGTTAAAAACTGTTGAATCCAAGTATTTAGATAGCATGCCTGTACGCGGCTTGCGAGTAGGTGCATTATCTTTAGGAAAACTACTATCAATAAGCACATCGCTAAATACGATTCCTTCGTTTTTAAAAGTCTGAATCAAAAATTGTTGCACAGGCCAAAAGGTGTCTTCTGGAAACAAATTGGTTCCCAATCCATCTTGATTTGTGACCATTACCAATTCATAATCCAACTCTTTGGCTATTTTTCCAAGGTAATTAAATACCTCAGGATAAAAGACCAGCTTATCAAAACTATCTAGTTGATAATTTGGTGGTTCTATTGCCAAGGTTCCGTCGCGATCTATAAATAATACTTTTTTCATATGTGTTAACTTAGATTGCTCAATACTTCAATTAAGTGGTTATTCTCTTCGGGAAGACCAACAGAAATACGGAGCGTGTTTTCACAATTTAAATTTTTGGATGGATTTCTTACTACGATACCATTTTCTAAAAGCTGTTGGTGGCGATGGCTACTATCATCAAGCCGTACTAACAAAAAATTGGCATCTGAAGGATAACATTCTTCAATAAAAGGAATGGAGCTAAAGGCATTTTCTAACCTTCGACGTTCTTTCAATACTAATTTCACCTGTTCCTCTACCTTATCTTGTTCTTTTAAGCGTTTAAGAACAGCATTAATGGTGAGTGAGTTTATGTTATAAGGGGATTTTATTCGATTAAAAAATGAAATAAAATCCGAGTGGGCAAATGCCATCCCTAAACGAGCACCAGCCATTCCTTGAGCTTTTGAAAAAGTCTGACAAACCATTAGATTATTATAGTTAGATAACCATGAAATTACCGAGGGATTTCCACAAAACTCTACATAAGCTTCATCAACTACTACTAGACCAGGGAATCCTCGAATAATTTGCTCTATAGAATTCAAATCAAAGTTATTAGCGGTTGGATTATTTGGTGTTGGGATAAAAATGACTTTAGACCTCTGATCTGCTGTTTTGAGTATGGAATCAACATCCAACTGAAAAGCGTCTGTCAATGGAACTTCTTGAACATCGACTCCAAAGGTTTTTGCAGAAACCTTATACATTCCAAAGGTAGGAGGTACAATCATAATGGAGTCTTCTCCAGGTTCGCAACAACTCATAATCACATTTGAGATAAACTCATCACTTCCATTGGATAAGTAAAGCTGATCTTCACCTACCCATTTCCACTTTGCAATTTCCTTTTTCAATTTCTTTTGCATAGGATCTGGATATCTATTTACCTCACTCGAAAAAGGATTTTCGTTGGCATCTAAAAGGATCATCGATCTTCCGTCTCCTTCAAATTCCTCACGAGCAGACTGATACGGCGTCAAGGTTAACAACTGCCTGCGGATGTATTTTTTATAATCAAATTTCATTTTCAAGTGCTTTTAATCGAATACTAACTGCATTCTTATGTGCTTGAAGACCTTCAGCAGCTGCCATTAATTCAACTGTTTCGCCTAATAACTGAATCCCTTCTTTGGTGATTTTCTGAAAAGTAATTGCTTTTCTGAAGCTATCTAAATTTACACCACTGTATTGCTTAGCATACCCGTTGGTAGGTAATGTATGATTGGTTCCAGAGGCGTAATCACCAGCACTCTCAGGTGTGTAATTCCCTACAAATACTGAACCTGCATTGATTACTTTATCGAGGTATAATTCTTCATTCTCAACACAAATAATATAATGTTCTGGACCATAGGAGTTAATAAAATTAATTGCAGTAGAATCTTCTTCAAAATAGATTGCCTTAGAATTGCTTAATGCGGCTAATGCAATTTCTTTTCTTGGCAATTCGTTTACTTGAGCTTCTATTGCTTCTGAAACTTTTTTCATAAGTGGCTTGTGAGTCGTCACAAAAAGTACCTGACTATCTTTTCCGTGTTCTGCTTGAGAGAGTAAATCAGCAGCAATAAAATCAGGATTCCCAGAAGCGTCAGCTACAACGAGTAATTCACTTGGACCAGCAGGCATATCAATAGCTACTTGATGACGAGTGGCCCATTGTTTTGCAACAGTAACATATTGGTTTCCCGGACCAAAGATTTTATGAACCTTGGAGAGTGATTGTGTCCCGAGCGCCATGGCTGCTACAGCTTGAATACCACCTATCTTATAAACATGTTTTAGTCCACAAAGTTGTGCGGTATAGAGTACCACTGCGGGTAAAGTTCCATCTTTACTCGGCGGAGAACACATTACAATTTCCTTACACCCAGCAATTTGAGCTGGAATTGCTAACATTAAAATTGTTGAAAATAAGGGAGCTGATCCCCCTGGAATATATAACCCTACCTTTTCTATAGGCTTTTTTTCTTGCCAGCACTCTACTCCGGTTTGAGTGGTCACCTGAACTTTATCTGTTAATTGAGCTTTGTGAAAACATTCAATATTGGCCTTCGCATTTTGGATGGCTTTTTTTAAATTTTCTGGAACTTGTGATGCAGCATTTTCCAATTCGTCATCACTTACCTTAAAATCAGTTTTTTTGATACCGTCAAACTTTAGAGTAAAATCAATGATAGCTTGATCTCCTTGTTCTAGTACAGCTTTAAAAACACTAGCAACCAAAGGCTCTATAGATTCATAAGAAGCTGTTGGACGTTCTGTGATTGAAGTCCATTCAAAGGGTGAAGGATTTATATAAGGCTGCATCATAAAACCATTTTTTCAATAGGACATACCAAAATATCTTCTGCACCGGCAGCTTTCAATTGGTCTATAACTTCCCAAAAATCACCGGCGTTAATTACAGAATGTAGTGAACTCCAACCCTCTTGAGCTAGGGGTAAAACAGTTGGACTTTTTAATACAGGAAGAATAGTTGTTATGGCATCGATTTTATCGTTAGGTGCATTCAATAAGATGTATTTTGACAGCTTAGCTCTCAAAACGGATTGAATTCGAAAACGCAATTTTTCAATCGTGTGTTTTGCTTCATCAGAAACAACAGGAGCCTTGACCAAAACTGCTTGAGATTGAGCAATTACGATTACTTCTTTCAAGTTGTTTTTAAAGAGCGTACTACCACTGGATACAATATCACAAATAGCATCAGCTAAACCTATATTGGGTGCTATTTCAACAGAGCCATTAATAATATGAAGGTCTGCTTTAATTTGATTTGCCTTTAAAAAAGCGTTTACTGTATTAGGATAAGATGTTGCAATCCGTTTACTTTCCAAATCTTTAACACTTTCAAACGCTGTATTTTTGGGAACTGCAATGGAAACTCTACATCTAGAAAAGCCTAATTGTTCTATCACCTCCAAATTCCTTCCTTTTTCTACCAGTAAATTTTCTCCTAGTATTGCTAAATCAACCACTCCATCACGCATATATTGTGGAATATCTCCGTTGCGTAAGTAAAAAACTTCCATAGGAAAGTTCTTAGCAGCAGCTTTAAGCTGATCCTTTCCGTTATCAATAGAAATTCCACAACTTTTAAGTAAAGCCAACGAACTCTGATTTAATCTTCCTGATTTTTGAATTGCTATACGTACCATAAATCTTAAATAAAAAAGCCCGTTTGAATGATCAAACGGGCTTGTAATAGGTACATAGACATCATACTACATCTCGTTTGATCGAATGTTTACATGATGGCTATGTGTTCTTTTTTTTGTCATTTGAGTTGCAAATATATTTAAAAAATTTAAATAGTGACTTGCTATTGATTTCCAAGAATGATTGGCAGTCCATTCTTACCACTTCCTATGACAATAACTTTAGAATTGGGTGATTCTGAAAGTTTAATTGTTGCCTCAATTCCCTTTTCTTGAAGAATTTTATCCGTTAGAGAAGCACTCAAGATACGGTTGGCTGTAGCTTTACCTTCAGCATCAATTCGCTGACGTTCTGCTTCTTGCTTTGCTTTTTCAAGTCTGAATTCATATTCTAGAGATTCTTGCTCCTGTCCTAACTTTCGCTCAATAGCTTCCTTAATTGCTAAAGGTAAAGTAACGTCACGAACTAAAACAGCATTGACTTGAATGTGTTGTGATTCAACATTCTTCAATGTTTCTTCAAAAATTTCATTTTGAATTGCATCTCTTTTTGTCGAATACAATTGTTCTGGAGTATATCGCCCAACAACTGATCGGGCTACAGCTCGTATTTGAGGAATTAATACGATGTTGACATAGTTTTCCCCTTTTGTTTTGTGGAGCAATCCAAGCTCATCATACTTTGGCTGATACAATACAGATACATCTAATGAAATTTCAAGACCGTTTGAAGAGAGTACTTGCATATTTCCTTCAAAAAACTCTTGCTGTTTCACGTTGTAAATGTATACTTTATTCCAAGGTGAAATAATGTGAAAACCTTCTCCTAAGGGTGGTTTATCAGTTACAACACCTCCTCCGAAAGTTTTAAACAAAACCCCTGCTTCTCCATATCCAATATTAATTGAAGACTTAGAAACAAAGATTAAAATGACTACGATCAAAAGAATGACCGGTAATCCAATTTTAGGTAATTTTTGCATATTCTTTTTTTTAATAATTAAGTTAACATTCCTCCATCTACATGGAGCACTTGTCCTGTGATATAACTGGATAAGTCTGAGGCCAAGAAAACACATGCATTTGCTACATCTTCAGGTTGACCTCCTCTTTTTAAAGGGATTCCATCTCTCCATCCTTGGAGGACCTCCTCAGATAGTTTTGCTGTCATTTCAGTTTCAATAAAGCCAGGAGCAATTACGTTAGAGCGAATATTTCTAGAACCTAATTCCAATGCTATCGACTTTGAAAAACCAATCATTCCGGCTTTTGAAGCAGCATAATTCGATTGACCCGCATTTCCTTTCACTCCAACAACGGAACTCATATGGATCAGTGAACCTTTTCGCTGCTTCAAGAAGGTTCGCTGAACAGCTTTAGTCATGTTAAAAATAGATTTTAAATTGACTTCAACAACCTGATCAAAATCTTCTTCACTCATACGCATCAAGAGATTGTCTTTAGTAATTCCGGCATTGTTGATCAATACATCTAAACCTCCAAAATCTTTTAGAACATCTTCTACAAGTTGTTGTGCTTGCTCAAAATTTGCTGCATTACTTTGGTAGCCCTTGACTTGAACACCATCGGCACTTAATTCTTCAGTAAGAGAATCAGCCGCTTCTTTATTGCTGCTGTAAGTAAATGCTACTGCGCATCCCTGTGACGTAAATACTTTAGCAATTCCACGACCAATTCCGCGACTGGCACCAGTGATAATTGCGATTTTACCTTCTAATAATTTCATAATCAAATTTAAGACAATACCTCTGCTACTTTAGCACCGATCTGAGCTGGGGAATCAACAACATGAATTCCACATTCACGCATAATTCGCTTTTTAGCTTCTGCTGTATCTTCACTACCGCCTACTATCGCTCCCGCATGTCCCATAGTTCTCCCTTTTGGGGCTGTTTCACCAGCGATAAAACCCACAACAGGTTTTTTGTTCCCAGAAGCTTGTATCCACTTCGCAGCATCGGCTTCTAATTGTCCCCCTATCTCACCAATCATAACAACACATTCTGTCTCGGGGTCATTCATAAATAATTCTACCGCATCCTTAGTTGTTGTTCCAATTATAGGGTCTCCTCCTATTCCAATAG
>JAQWHT010000054.1 GCA_029249225.1 Flavobacteriaceae bacterium | reverse complement strand
ACGATCATTTTGGAATTGCTGAAGGGTTGATGACAACTGTTCATGCAACTACAGCAACTCAGTTTACTGTAGATGGTCCCTCAAAAAAAGACTTTAGAGGTGGAAGAAGTTCTTTGGTTAATATTATGCCAGCTTCAACTGGAGCAGCAAAAGCGGTTACCAAAGTAATCCCCTCATTAGTAGGAAAATTAACAGGAATGGCTTTTAGAGTCCCAACTGCAAATGTTTCTGTAGTTGATTTAACTGTTAAACTAGAAAAAGACACTTCTTATGAAGAAATCAAAAGTGTAATGAAGAAACATGCCGATTCTGACATGAAAAATATCTTAGGTTATACTGAAGAAGGTGTAGTTTCACAAGATTTTGTTGGAGACGTTAGAACTTCAATATTTGATTCAGGGGCTGGAATGGAACTAAATTCAAAGTTCTTTAAAATCATTTCTTGGTATGATAACGAATGTGGTTATTCGAACAAGCTTATTGATTTAGCCAAGCATATAAACCAACTCTAAGCTCATTTCATAATGATTTTAGTTGTTGATAGTGGTTCTACTAAAACAGACTGGATTGCAGTGGATAAAAAAGGAGAAACCCTTTTTTCTACCCAAACTCTTGGCTTGAATCCTCAAGTGCTCTCAAGTGCGATTCTCAAAGAACGGATCATTAATAATTTTGATTTATATCAAAATAGAAAAGAAGTAACCCATCTGTATTTTTATGGAGCAGGTTGTGGAGTTGATTCACCTCAAAAGAGGATTCGAAGAGTTTTTGATGAGATTTTTGTAAATAGTACAACAGTAATTAAAGAAGATACTTATGCTGCAGTATATGCTGCAGCCGATCCTGGTGAAAAATCCATTGTGTGTATAATGGGTACAGGTTCAAATTGCACCTATTTTGATGGAAAGAAGATTGAGCAACGTATAACGTCTCTAGGATATGTATTGATGGATGAAGCTAGTGGAAATTTTTTTGGTAAACAGCTGATAAGGAGTTATTACTTCAAGACTATGTCAAATGACTTGGCAGCTGAATTTGAAGAAGAATATGACCTCTCTCCTGATACAATTAAAGAAAATATCTACCGAAGAGAAAATCCTAATACCTATTTAGCAACTTTTTCTCGTTTTTTAATCAAGCACAAACAAAATGAAGTTTTTCAAGATATAATTGAAAAAGGATTAGACCGGTTTATAAACCATCAAATTTTACAATTTGAAAATGCCAAGGAGGTACCTATTCATTTTATCGGTTCAATTTCTTTTTTCTTAAAGGAAGAAATAGAAAAGGCTCTTAAATTCAAAGGATTAACTATGGGTAGGATTGTTCAAAGACCTATTGATGAGTTGGTGAAGTACCACAAAAATCTTATTGATAAGTAGAGAAAATCTACTCTACCGCGATCATTGAGATTTCGATACGGACTGATTTGGGTAACGTTTTGACAGCTACTGTTTCCCTTGCCGGGGCGGTATCATTGTCAAAATAACTACCATAAACGTCATTTACTTGTCCAAAGTTGTCCATATTATCTAGAAAAATAGAAGATTTGACAACTTGACTAAAATTCATTTCAGCAGCTTCTAAGATAGCCTCCAAATGATCCATGACGAGTTTGGTCTCCTCTTTTATGGTTCCACTAAAGAGCTCCATACTTCCCGCTATAAGAGGTATTTGACCAGAAATATATAAGGTGTTCCCAGCTTTTACAGCCTGATTGTATGGTCCTAAGGGTGCAGGGGCGTTAAGTGTAGTAATGATCTTTTTTTTCATTGAATTTTTATTACAAGTTAACAAAAATTCAATTTTTGATTACCTTCTGTTAGGTAAGCTTTGTTTTTCATATTTGATATCACTCAACAATCCTGATTTTATTCCAATAAAGAAATTCCAGGAGGCTCTTTCACTAAATGGAATCCAGCTAAAATTTAATCGCCAACTGTTTAAGTCACGGTTGAATCGTAATTGGGTATAAGTAAATCCCTTTCCTTTAAAATCATAACCAGAGGACATTCCTACCTTCCATTTAGGTGTTAAGTCAACATTACCTGAAAACATCAATGAATTGGTGCTAAAATCTCGTTCGCCTCTTGCATTTTTATATGTTAATGAATAGGCTAGTTTAACGTCCCATGGAATTTTTGATCTGTAGCTGGGGTAGGTAGGAGAAGGTTTGTCATCTTCAGGATCGTTCATTCTCCTATCAGTAAAATCTTCAGCACGTCCAAATAAATCATCTTCTCTTCCTCCACTAGAGGTGGATTCTCTTGTCGAACGCTCATTTCGACTGTCTTCGTCATCATCACCCTCAAGTTCGGTACTTGAAAACGAATAGTTCATATTTACATTTGCACTAGTCATACGAAAGAGTCCACCTCCATTGGTGATATGGTATTTATTGATGCGAATTTTGTTTTCGTTTAGCGTGTAAGGATCGAAAGTTGCGCCAAAATTCACATTCATTTTATTTTTCAAAAAAGAAAAACCTGAAGTTACCCTCATAGGGCTCCATCGTAAGGAGTCTGCTGCAAAATTGTGCGAGGTAGTTAGATTCAAATTATTTAACAGTACGATTTTTTTAGGTTCAGTTGCAGTGGAGTCTTTATCTCGTATCTTGGCTTCAAAGTTATTTCCAATGCTGATTCCCATATTGTTTGAGAGTGCTTTTGATGGGGTACCAAATAAGCTGTTTTGATATCGAGTATATTCAGCAGAATTCCCTTCTGCATCTATTACATATGTGTCATAATATTTTTCAAAGCTTGGTCTGTTAGTATAGCTTATAGACGGTCTAATCGTATGGCGGATGGATTGGATTTTTTTATCCTCTCCAAAATTAAAGGTTCCATAGATCGTAGAACCCAAAGAGGCACTCAGGTTATACTGTCTAAAGGTTCCAATATTATTAATCGTGTCTTTTACAGCCATCTCTAAGTCAGGATCGTAATCTGAAAAACGCACAGTATTCTGTGTCCATATCTCTTCATAATTTGCACTAGTAGACATGCTGAGATACTTGAAGAGTTTAAAGTTTGTACTAAGGGGAATGGAGTGTTTCATTCCCATCTTAGCATTGTCAAACATATTCGGACCAAAGAGTGCATCCTCTGTTGTAATAATTCTATTTTCTGCCCGGCTAGTATATTGGAAATTGATGTTTTGAAAGATCCCTTTTTTTGCTCCTATTTTTGGTGCGAATGGATAAATTCGTTCCATATTGGCTTGGAAGGTTGGCAAGGTCAAATTCACAGATTTTGACTGAGAGTTCTGAGACATGGCAGTAGTCATCGAAATATTCACTCGAGGATACTCCGGAAAAGTTTTAGAATAAGAGATGGAAGAGCTTAAATTATTATTTAAAAAATTCGGAGAATTCAGCTGATTGACCGATTGTCTATAATAGTCGCTACTTCCAAAATTTACTGAGGCAGAAAAAGTTGAGTTTGGGCTTGATTTTGGATCTTTACTATGATTCCACCTAACATTAAATACTGTTGATTTAGAGTATTCTGGTAAGCCTCGTGCTTCATTGATCAAATTTTCATAACGAAAACTAAAACTTCCTCGATATTTGTAGCGCACATTGTATTGAGAGTCACCCCGAAACCCATAACTCCCGTTGGTGTAATAGTCTGTAATCAGTGTAAAATCAAAATAATCAGATAGGGCTAAGTAATAGCCCCCGTTTTGAATATAAAAGCCTCTTAAATTACTCTCCCCAATTGAAGGGATAATAAATCCTGATTCTTTACTCTGGGATGATGGAAAGTAGGCAAAGGGAACACCAACCGGGGTAGGAACATCTGCAATAAACATATTGGTTAGTCCAGAAATAATTTTACCTCCAGGAATAATTTTCCCTTTTCTTACTTTGAAATAGTAATCAATCCCTTCATCGTCTCCTCCAACTAATTTTCCAGCAGTACTGACTCTCGCATCTTTAATAAAATAGACAGAGTCGTTTTGTTTTTTTGTCAGAGCTGCAAAAATATCCATGCCATTTTGCCCTGATTTAGAATTCCAAATTAAGGCTTTCTGGGTGTCGAAATTGAATCGAATAGAGTCTGGATTTACTTCATTGCTTCCTTGTTTAAAAAATGGATATTGGACTAAAGTAGAGTCGAGTTCTATTCTTCCAGCATTGACTTCGTTAGTTTTATAATCTAAAATGATGATTCCAGCACGAAGTTCAATGTCTTGATAATAGAGTTCAGCCTCGTTGTAGAGAATAAGTTTGTTGTTTTTTCGGTCTATTTGGACACAATCTTTTGCTTTGTATTCTACCTCTGCAAGAAGTAGAGGTTTTTTTTCAACGGGTTTTGAGAGGCTATCAAGAAGAATTTCCTTTGAAAGTGTGTCAGAAGAAGTAGTTTGAGCATGAATGATTCCAATTCCTAAGAAAAAGATAAAATTTGCTATATGGTAAAACTTTGATTGCAAACTGATAAGCCCTAAATTTGTTGTGCTCTGTTATAACGGCCAAAATTAATGATAATTTTAAGGATGCATCAAGATTTTTTTGTCTATTTCTCTGTTTCTAAAAGCTATTAAATGAGAAATCTCCCTCTTTTTTTATCCCAGATCTTGTTATTCACGGTGATCGTATTTTCTAATTTTAAAATTCATGCTCAGAACAAGCCATTCGTAGTAGTCTTAGACGCTGGACATGGTGGTCATGATTCAGGGAATAGAGGAAATGGATATTACGAAAAGGAAATAGCCTTAAAAATTGCACTTAGAGTTGGCGCTCAGTTAGAAAAGAATCCTGATTTAAGGGTTATTTTCACTCGTAAAAAGGATGTTTTTGTTGATTTGATTGAACGGGCAAATATTGCCAATAGAGCAGATGCTGATCTTTTTGTTTCTATTCATTGTGATGCATTTACATCCTCAAAAGCCTTTGGGGCAGGGACTTTTGTTCTTGGGCTTCACGAAAACGAACGAAACTTCAAAGTAGCACAAAAAGAAAATTCCGTAATTTTTTTGGAAGAAAATTATGAGCAAAAATACGATGGTTTTAATCCCAATGATCCTGAATCTGTGATTAGCTTAATTTTAATGCAGGAGACCTATCTAGATCAAAGTATTGTTGCTGCTAGTACTATTCAAAAGAGTTTTGTGAATAATTTGAAGCGTAAAGATCGAACCGTAAAACAAGCGGGTTTCGTTGTTTTAAAATATACTTACATGCCAAGTGTTTTGGTGGAAACAGGGTTTTTGACCAACAGTTCTGAAGGGGCTTTTCTTAATTCTTCTAAAGGCCAAAATCAAATGGCTGTTGCCATAGCTAAAGCAATTATTAACTACAAAAATGAGCGTGAGGCTGGAGTAAATAAAGAAGTGATCACAGAAGTGAAACCAGAGTCAGAAGTACCTAGTTCATCTACGTCCTCAGATTTAGTTTTTAAAGTTCAAATTGCAGCAAGTAAAAATAGAATAGCCACAAAGCCCTATAATTTCAAAGGATTATCATCTGTTTCTAGAGAGAAAAATGGAAAACTTTACCGATATTTTTATAAAAGTTCTTCTTCATACGAAGAAGCGAAAGATCATTTGGTCACTGCAAAAAATAAGGGGTATTCAAAGGCCTTTATTGTAGCTTATGACGGTGATAAAAAAATAACAATTAGTGAGGCACAACAACTTATAAAATGATGTTCTTCTGAAAATAATTCCTAAATTTGTAAAGCATCTTAAAAACTTTATTTTGAAGATATCCCGTGAGCAAAAAACAGCTATTCTTATCCTGAGTTGTATCGCTATTTTTATTTTTGGATTCAATTACCTCAAGGGTACGTCACTGCTTGATAACAGCAAAATTGTATCTGCACACTACAGTGACGTTGAAGGCTTAGTTGTAGGGGCTAATGTTACTATTAACGGCATGAATGTTGGAAAGGTTAAGAATATTGATTTTGATTCCAATTATGAGAAAATCAATGTTACGTTTAGTCTTAGAAATGATCTTGCGTTCTCAAATCAGAGTAAGGCTCAATTGTATGAAGCTGGTTTAATCGGAGGTAAAGCTATTGCGATCTTGCCAGTTTATGATCAGGGAAATGTAGTGAAAAGTGGTGATGTATTGCCTTCTAATGTTAAGCCTGGTTTGACAGAATTAGTAAATCAACAAATTGCCCCGCTACAAGACAAAATTGAAGGGCTTTTAACTTCAGCTGATTCTCTTTTTGCTGGGGTAAGCAATGTGATGAATTACGATACTCAAAACAATTTAAAATTAGCTTTAGAAAATCTTTCTGAGACCATCAATAATGTGGCAGACCTAACAAAAAACATGAATCGTATTGTAAAACAAAACGAAAAGAATTTTAATGGTACTATGAATAACTTAGAAGACACATCTAAAAATTTAAGTCAACTCACGGACTCACTCAATCAGATGCCTTTAAACGCAACAATAAAAAACTTTGAGCAAACATCCGCCAGCTTAAAGACTATTATTACTAAACTAGAATCAGGAGAGGGTACTGCAGGTAAATTACTCAATGATGAGTTACTATATGCTAAACTTTTAGGGTCTTCTGAAGCACTAGAGGCTTTATTAAATGATTTGAGAGAGAACCCTAAAAATTATGTTCATTTTTCCATTTTTGGAAGAAAAGCTAGTGCTACTCCTTCCAAAGAATAATAATTATGGGCTATTTGCCAAATTTTATTTTTCTTGCCTTACTTCTAATAGGAGGTGGCCTTTTCACTCGAAATATCTTCCGAATCAGAAGAAACATCTTACTGGGTAAAAAAATAGTTAGAAATGATAAAAAGTCAGAGCGATGGGGTTATATGTTTCGTGTTGCTTTGGGACAATCAAAAATGGGAGCTAAGCCTTTGGCAGCCTTTTTACACCTTATTGTTTATGTCGGTTTTATTCTGATTAATATTGAACTTTTTGAAATTATTCTTGATGGTTTACTGGGTACTCACAGAATCTTCGCTCCTCTTTTAGGGAGTTTTTATGAGGTTCTCATTGGAAGCTTTGAAATTCTTGCTTTTTTGGTAATCGTCGCTGTTATTGTTTTTTGGACAAGACGGAATTTAGTTAAAATAAAACGGTTTTGGAAATCAGAAATGAAAGGTTGGCCCAAAAGAGATGCTGATTATATTTTATACTTTGAAATTATTCTCATGGTATTGTTTTTATCCATGAATGCTACTGATTTGCTTCTTCAACAAAAAGGTATAGCCGCCTATACCCAAACAGCAGATTTTCCAATTTCACAGTTTTTATACCCCCTTTTTGAGAGCCTCAGTGTTCAATCCCTTATTCTCCTAGAGCGAGGCTTTTGGTGGACACATATACTTGGTATTTTAGTTTTTTTAAATTACTTATATTATTCTAAGCATTTACACATACTGCTTGCCTTTCCGAATACGTATTATTCGAATTTAGAGTCAGACGGAAAGTTTGAGGTAGATCCCCATATCAAAAATGAAGTTTTACTGATGATGAATCCTGACCAAGTTACATCTGATAGTGGATCTAGTCCTCCAGATAAATTTGGAGCCAGCGATGTCTTCGATTTAAAATGGATCCAACTAATGAATGCCTACAGTTGTACAGAATGCGGGAGGTGTACGGAGGTTTGTCCAGCAAATCAGACAGGGAAAAAATTGTCTCCTAGAAAAATTATGATGGATACTCGTGACCGATTAGAGGAGGTAGGTAAAAACATCAATGTTAACAAAGGGGTCTTTCAACCAGATCAAAAACAGTTGTTAAATAACTATATTAGTCCAGAAGAACTTTGGGCGTGTACCTCATGTAATGCTTGTGTAGATGCTTGTCCGATTGCGATTGATCCACTATCAATTATAATAGACATGAGACAGTATTTGGTTATGGAGCAGTCAGCGGCTCCTCAAGAACTCAATGCAATGATGGGAAATATTGAAAATAATGGTGCCCCATGGCCCTTTAGTAATCAAGATCGTTTGCAATGGGTGGACGAATAATCATTTAAATTAAATTTATGGAACGAGAAGAAGCAGAAAGTTATTTACACAAAAAAGTAGAATCAGGTGAGGTCGTCAGTCCTGTTTTACCCGATGGGATCAAAAATTATCTCATCGATATTGACGGGACCATTTGTGATGACATTCCCAATGAAGAACCCGAACGTATGGCAACAGCTAAACTGTATCCAGATGCTTTGGTAACTTTAAATAAATGGTTTGAGGAAGGTCATCTGATCTGTTTTTTTACCTCAAGAGTGGAGTCTCACAGAACTGTTACTGAGAAATGGTTAAAAGACAATGGATTTAAATATCATAGTTTGCTAATGGGTAAACCAAGAGGAGGAAATTATCATTGGATTGACAATCATCTCGTTAAAGCCACTCGATATAATGGTAAATTTACAGACCTTATTGAGAAGGAAGTTACTATTGAAGTCTTTGATGACGGTCAATCAGAATCTTAAAAAATGAAGCTCAACGTTCCCACATTAGAATCGCTCCAAGCAGAAGGTAAAAAAGCAGCTGTTGTTTTTTGGGTGGGATGCGCAGGGAGTTTTGATGATCGAGCTAAAAAGATCACAAAAGCTTTCGTAAAAATATTAAATCATACAGAGACTTCTTTTGCAGTACTTGGAACAGAAGAAAGCTGCACTGGAGATCCAGCAAAAAGAGCTGGGAACGAATTTTTATTTCAAATGCAGGCGCTTCAAAACATAACTACTTTAGATCGATATGGAGTTACAAAGATTGTAACGACTTGCCCTCACTGCTTTAACACCTTAAAAAATGAATATCCTGAGTTAGGAGGACATTATAAAGTGATGCATCATACTCAATTTTTAAAATCTTTAATAAATGAAGGCAGTCTAAAAGTTGAAGGTGGAAGGTACAAAGGAAAGAGAATTACTTTTCATGATCCCTGTTATTTGGGTAGAGCTAATAATATATTTGAAGCTCCACGCTCCCTAATAAAAAAATTAGATGCTGAGCTGGTTGAAATGAAGTCTTGTAAAACAAAGGGTCTTTGCTGTGGTGCTGGAGGAGCACAAATGTTTAAAGATGCAGAGGCAGGAGACAAAGAAATTAATATTGAAAGAACTGAACAAGCACTTGACACCCAACCCAATATAATTGCCGCAGCCTGTCCATTCTGTACTACCATGATGACTGATGGGATTAAAAATAAAAAGCAAGAACATACTGTTGAGATAAAGGATGTGGCCGAGTTAATCGCAAATGCTAATAATTTATAATTAATGATTGTCCCTTTTGAAAATTTGCCTGCTGAATCTAGGGTTTGGATTTATCCATCCAATAGACCTTTTCGAGAAGCAGAAATTAAACCCCTCAAAAATGATTTGTCTAAATTCCTTTCCAATTGGACAGCACATAATCAACATTTGGAAGCTGGATTTGAATTGCCTTACAATCGTTTTATTGTTATTGGATTAAATCAAGAGAAAACACAAGCCAGCGGATGTTCTATAGATGCGTCAGTTCGTTTTATTCAAGAACTTGAACAAAAGCTAGACCTTATTCTGCTTGATAAGATGAATGTGACCTTTAAACAAGGAGATTTCTTAGCTTACAAAAGTCTTGAGGATTTCAAAAAAATGGCCAAGGAAAAAGCCATTAATAAATCGACTATCGTGTTCAACAATTTGGTAGATACAGTAGATGACTACCAAAATTTTTGGGAAGTATCTGCCGAAGAAAGTTGGCATAGTCGCTTTTTTTAAACTAGTTAAGTTTTTGTAAAATGAAGTTTACTCTAAGTTTTTCGATCTTGTTTGTATTTGTTGTTCAGGCTCAAAGTGTTGATCCTTTATTGGTTAAGCTATCTGATCAGCAGTCGCAACGCGTTTGGGTAGACAGTGTATATCATAGTTTGTCCTTAGAAGAAAAAATAGGCCAATTGTTTATGCCTATGGTTTTTACAGAGAAAGATAGCCTTCACTATTTAGAGACTTTAAAACTTGTTGAAGAACAAAAAGTAGGCGGTCTAATTTTTTCACTAGGAGGACCTGTAGTACAATCACATTGGCTGAATAAATTTCAAGCACAAGCGAACACCCCTTTGTTAATTGCTATGGATGCTGAATGGGGGGTAGCAATGCGTTTGGATTCTGTTCAAGCTTTTCCTTGGCCAATGACCTTAGGTGCAGTAAAGGATTCTTTATTATTAAGAAAGGTAGGGCAGCGTATGGGAGAACAAGAAAAAAGACTTGGAATTCATTATAGCTTTAGTCCAGTTCTCGATATCAATACCAACCCTAAAAATCCGATTATAGGAAATCGTTCTTTTGGAGCTTCAAAAGAACGTGTAATTAGGCAAGCCATGTCAGTTATGCAAGGACATCATGACTCGGGGATACTGACTTCAGGAAAGCATTTCCCTGGACATGGAGATACATCTCAAGATTCACATAAAACACTCCCTACAGTAAGTTTTTCTTCTGAGCGAATAAGAAGTATTGAGCTTGCTCCGTATCGAGAGTTGATAAATGCAGGTCTATCATCTGTCATGATTGCACATTTAAATATTCCTTCTTTAGCAGAAGTAGGTTTGCCCACCTCGCTCTCTAAAAATGTCATTCAAAAACTTCTGATTGATGAAATGGATTTTAATGGATTGATAGTTACTGATGCACTAAATATGAAAGGAGTATCAGAATATTCCAAAACAAAAAATATTGATCTTACTGCATTTAAAGCGGGACATGACCTATTGTTAATTTCTAAAAATATACCAGAAGGAATAAAAGTTATTTCTGAGGCTTACAGACAGGGAGAAATCACGGAAACTAGGCTAGCTCACTCCGTAAAAAAAATATTAAAAGCAAAATATAAAGTAGGACTGTCAAAGTATAAGCCTGTATCAACTCTTAACCTTATTAAAGATTTAAATACCTCTAGAGATACTGCTCTTTACACTGAAGCCATGGGAAAAGCTTTGACATTACTCAAAAATGAAAATGACCTTTTGCCTTTAGGAAAGATGAGTCGTTTAGGTCATTTACCTCTAGGTGACGCATCAAGCAATTCTTTTCAGTCTCATTTAGCACGCTATCAGAAAGCAACCACCTTAACCGGAATCACACTCTCAAATGCTAAAGAAAAAACCCGAAGTATTGACACTTTAATCATCAGTTTCCACCGATCTAATGAAAATCCATGGAAAGCCTCAAGTTTGAATAGTAAAGAATTAGGGGTTATAAGTCAATTAGCAAAAACTAAAACAGTAATCCTAGATCTATTTGTCAAGCCTTATGCTTTAAAAGCGATTGAGAAAATAGAAGGCATTGATGCACTGCTCCTAAGCTATCAAAATAGTGAAATTGCTCAACAGTTAAGTGTAGACGCTATATTTGGAGCTCAAGACGTTACGGGAGAACTTCCTGTAAACGTTTCTGATTCCTTGAAAGAGGGGAGTGGGATCATGCTCAAAGGCAACCAAACGCTTGGTTACACGCTCCCGGCCAGTGTGGGGGTAGACCCTGGTGAGTTAGACAAGGTAGATCAGCTTGCAATCCAATCTATCGATTCGATGATGACACCAGGAATGCAAATTTTGGCAATGCGGCATGGTAAAATATTTTATGAAAAAAACTTTGGTTATCATACTTATAAAAAAAAACAAAAAGTCAGCTCATCTGATCTATATGATTTAGCATCACTCACAAAAATTTTAGCTACACTACCCTTAGTAATGCAGTCGGTAAGTACTGGTTTGTTTTCATTAGATAGTACGGTTGCTGATTTACTTCCAAAATGGAGTGACTCAAATAAAGCTTCTTTGACCCTGAGGGAGATGCTTTCTCATTACGCGCGTTTATGGCCATGGATTCCTTTTTATAAAGAAACTCTAAATAAAAAAGGCTATCCTAAAAAATCAATATATCAAACTGAGGCCTCTGAAAAATTTTCAAAAAGAGTAGCAGAGCATTTATATCTTAAGTCTGATTTTGAAAAGGATATGTACGATCAAATCAAAGCAAGTGAGCTTATTGATACACTAGCCTACAAGTATTCAGATTTACCCTATTATATCCTAAAAAAATATTTTGAAAAATGGTATGGAATGCCCTATGATCAATTAATTGAAAAGCAAATTTTTGAGCCTCTAGATCTCAATCGACTTACATACACACCACTTAAAAAGTTTCAAAAGACGGAGATCATTCCCTCAGAAATTGATGGTTACTTTAGACATAGAGAATTGAATGGTGATGTACATGATATGGGGGCAGCGATGCAAAATGGAATTGGTGGCCATGCAGGACTTTTTGGTAATGCGAAGTCTGTGGCTACAATTATGCAAATGTATTTGAATGGTGCTGCATTCAACGGTGTACAACTATTAGATTCTGATACTATAGCCTCTTTTAATGCGTGTTACTATTGTTCTGAAGGAAATAGAAGAGGAGTTGGATTTGACAAACCTCAATTGGAAGGTGCTCACGTTTCAACATGTGGCTGCGTTTCTGATAAGAGTTTTGGACACTCTGGTTATACCGGAACTTATGCATGGGCTGATCCTGATAAAGAAATTGTAATTGTTATCTTGGCAAACAGAACATATCCTAATGATGATTTTACGTTTAGTAAACATAACGTAAGAACCCGCTTACAGGAACTTTTTTATAATGCAATAATTAATTAAAATCATTTAAAAGTGAAAATAGCAATTGTATGTTATCCTACATTTGGAGGAAGTGGTGTTGTCGCGACAGAACTCGGAATCGCACTTTCAGCCAAAGGACACGAGATTCATTTTATTACCTATCACCAACCTGTTAGGTTAGAAGCACTTCAGCATCCTAATATTTTTTTTCATGAGGTTAATGTTCCAGATTATCCATTGTTTAAATATCAACCTTATGAATTGGCGCTTTCCAGTCGTCTTGTAGATGTAATTAAAAACGCTCAAATTGATGTACTTCATGTACACTATGCTATTCCTCACGCTTACGCAGCTTATATGGCTAAAAAAATGCTTTTAGATGAAGGTATACAAATTCCTATCGTAACAACTCTACATGGAACTGATATAACGTTGGTGGGAAGTCATCCCTTTTATAGGCCTGCAGTTACTTTTAGTATCAACCATTCTGATCGAGTAACAGCAGTTTCAGAGAGTTTGAGACAAGATACGTTACGTCTATTTGATATAAAGACAAAAATTGAGGTGATTCCAAACTTTATTGATGTAGAAAAAATAGAAAGTGTTGGAAAACCTTGTGAGCGTAGTCTTTTAGCTCAAAAGGAAGAAAAAATATTAACTCATATAAGTAATTTTAGGCCACTAAAAAGAATTATGGATGTGATCGCTATATTCGAACAATTAAGTTCTGAGATTCCTTGTAAACTCATGATGGTAGGGGAGGGGCCTGAAAAAATCAAAGCAATTGATTATGTAGAAAAAAAGGGTTTAGACGATAAAATCCTTTTTTTAGGTAATAGTAATGAAATTGACAAAATCTTATGTTATTCTGATTTATTTCTACTCCCCTCTGAAAAGGAAAGTTTTGGACTTTCAGCCCTTGAAGCTATGGCACATGGGGTACCCGTAATCTCTTCTAATGCAGGAGGAATTTCAGAAGTCAACAAGCAGGGATACTCTGGATTTTTAGCCCCAATTGGAGATATTGATACTATGTCAGCAAGAGCTAAAGATTTGTTGTTAAATAAAAAATTGCATTCAAAGTTTAAAAAGCAGGCAAAACAACAGGCCAGTTTGTTTTCTTTAGATAAGATCGTTGGAAAATATGAAGCGATCTATTCAGATGCAGCAGCTTCTATTCAATACTAAAACTCCAAACCAGCTACTGTGGATGATAAACTTTTTTTGCTGTAGCATAAACCTCATCTTTATTTAAGGTCATTTTTTTAGTTTGAAACGTTGAATATAATTCCATTTGGTCTCCATAATGAGGGGAAGTTGGATGATCAGAACTTCCGTAAGAAATTACAGATTCAATTTCAGTACCCTTTTCTGAAAACCGAACCAACTCTATATAAGATTCACCACTGACTACTTTGACTTTACCTTTTTTATATGGCTGTGATGCCATAGCAGTGATAACATCGGGTAAACCAAAAATCGAAAGTTCTTTTGAACCACGAACAAGTTTCTGATAGTCTCCAAGTTTAATTTCAGTAGAGTTAAAGTATTTTTCAAGATAGTTTTTAGTGTCTTTGAGTGCATTTACTAAGATAGAGGGAGGTATGATTTTGGGGTTTGGAAGATCTTTGTAATAAGGTCTTAATCGATCGTATAATACAGCAAACAAACCAGCTCCAACAGAATTTGAATTCGCTTTTCTATCCCATGTCTGAAGAGAAATAATAAGCGCTTTTAGATCGGGATACATCTCTGGATTTAATTGATCTAAGTAGTTGATATTCATCCAGCTAAAGGCGTAGGGTTTTGGATATTGCCTATCGTATTTTATAGTTTTAAAATCGCTGTAACTGACTTTTTCGTACTGGTCAATCAATTGTTTTATTCGAGTCGAGCGATTATTATCATAGGTTTCAAATCCCATATTTAAAGAAAAATCATTCTGAAGAGGATTGTCTAGAGAATCACTTGATCGGAAAGGGGTGTGGTTTGCATTGTAAAAATAGCCTGATTTGGGTTGAATTACTTGAGGAAGTTCTTCTATATCATAAGTTTCTAACCACAATGTTTTTTTTGTATTCCCTGGGACAACATTTTTCCAATCATAGCCCTCGGCACGTTTGGGAATCAATCCATTTGAAATATAAAATATGGTATCATTTTTATCAGCATATCCAATATTATACCCTGGTAAGGCTTT
>JAQWHT010000009.1 GCA_029249225.1 Flavobacteriaceae bacterium | reverse complement strand
CTGCTATTGGAATCGTTGAAATTAATCGAGGATCAAATGGTTTAGGAATAATATAGTCTCTTCCAAATGTCAAGCGTGTTTCATCATAAACCACATTTACTTGTTCAGGAACAGATTCTTTGGCCAAAGCGGCAAGTGCCTTATCCGCCGCCATTTTCATGGACTCATTAATCGTCGTTGCACGTACATCTAGTGCACCTCTGAAAATAAATGGAAAGCCTAGAACATTATTTACCTGATTGGGATGATCAGACCTTCCGGTTGCCATAATCACATCTTTTCGGGTTTTACAGGCCAAAGTATACTCTATTTCTGGATTGGGATTAGCCATCGCAAATACGATTGGATTTTCAGCCATTTTCAAAAGCATTTCTTGACTTAAGATATCAGCCATTGACAATCCAATAAAAACATCTGCATCAGCAATAGCTTCCTCTAAAGTGTGCAAGTTTAAATGTGTGGCAAATTCTTTTTTTTCTTGACTCAGATTTTCTCGATCCTTCCTTATGACACCTTTGCTGTCCAGCATCACAATATTTTTAACATCGGCCCCGAATGCACGGTATAGTTTGGTGCATGAAATAGCTGCTGCACCTGCTCCAGAGACTACAATTTTTACCTCCTTAATTTTTTTCTGAGCTAATTCAAGTGCATTTAGCAAAGCAGCAGCAGAAATGATCGCAGTGCCGTGCTGATCGTCATGCATAACCGGTATGTCCAGCTCTTCTTTAAGTCTCCTTTCTATTTCAAACGCTTCGGGAGATTTGATATCTTCTAAATTAATCCCTCCAAAAGTAGGGGCAATTGCCTTTACTGCTTCGATGAATTTTTCTGGATCTTTAGCATCTATTTCAATATCAAAAACATCAATATCAGCAAATATTTTAAACAACAATGCTTTTCCCTCCATTACTGGTTTTGAAGCCTCAGGACCAATATCACCTAACCCAAGAACGGCAGTTCCATTAGATATCACTGCAACTAAATTTCCTTTATTAGTATACTTGTAAAGGTTGGATTTATTTTCCTCAATTTCCATACATGGGAATGCTACCCCAGGAGAATAAGCTAGTGCTAGGTCTCTTTGAGTATCATAATTTTTAGTAGGAACGACCTCTGTTTTTCCTGGCCGAGGTTTTGCATGATAGACTAAAGCTGCTCTTCTCTGCTGCTCTTTTTGCATAGATATGATATTTTGTAATGTAAAGAAATAACTTTTTTCTGAATCAATCTGAGGTTTTCTGCTCCGGTTGGCTCACAAAAAGAGAGAAAATTCCTCCTATTATCAGAAAACTACCAGCCAATCGAATGATATTTATTGGGTTTTGACCCAAAAAATCGTAAACAAAATATTGAACAGTAAAAATCTGAATGATCATTGGGATTACAATAAACATATTAAAAATCCCCATGTAAATTCCTGTTTTACCAGCAGGAATAGAAGCAGCTAACATTTGATACGGCATAGCCATCATAGAAGCCCAAGTAATTCCTAATCCAAATGAAAACAAGTAGATTTGAGAGACTTCAATTCCCCTTCCAATTGGGATAGTGAACAATATCGTCGTATCATTAAGCAAAGGCATACATAGAAGTGCTGAACCTCCTATAGCTAGACTGACAAAATGAAGTCTTTTAGCTCCTAGCTTTCTTGCTATTGGAATTAGAGCAAAAGCAATAACAAAACAAATGATGTTGTAAGTTCCATTCAAATTACCCGTTAACAGCTGAGCTTGATTAAAATATATGGTATTCTGATCTAATGTATCATAAAGCGACAGCGAAAGTGCTGAAGTAAGATATTGCCAATAACAAAACATGGCATACCATGGAAAAAACATTACTGGAATGAGTTGTTTCATGGGTAAAGGCATGACTTTAAAGGCCTCAATTATATCTTTGATTGTTCGTGAAATTACATTTCCTTCTTCCTTTGCCTTTTTTATTTCTTCAAGTTCTTGAGGAGTTGGAGGGTACTCTGAAGTTGTAAAAACCGAAATTAGTATGGTAATGATTGATGCTACTGCGCCAATCCCAAAAGCCCAATAGGTAGAAACAGGGATTCCATTGTCCATTTTATCAGAAAGGGCTAATATTCCAAAGGAAACTAAAATTGCAGGAGTAAAATTTGCCAATGTAGTTCCTAATCCAGTAAAAAAACTTTGAACTAAGAACCCAAAAGAATACTGTTTTTCAGGTAGTTTATCTGAAATGAATGCGCGATAGGGTTCTAATGCAATATTGTTTGCAGCATCCAAAATCCACAATAGTCCAGCTGCCATCCAAATGGAACTTGAATAAGGCATGACAACTAAAGTGATACTTGCTATTATTGCGCCTATTAAAAAAAAGGGTTTTCTCCGTCCAAATTTTGGGGACCAAGTTCCGTCACTTATTGCACCAATAATTGGCTGAACAATTAACCCCGTTATGGGTCCAGCTAACCAAAGTAAGGGGAGCTCAGCCTCTTCAGCACCCAAATATTTATAAATCGCACTCATATTACTTTGTTGCAAACCAAAACTGAATTGAACTCCAAAGAATCCAAAATTCATTGTTAAAATTTGCCAAAAATTAAGTTGCTTTTTTTGCATATTTTTAGTTTGGTGAAATTGTTTTGCTCATCGTCTGTAAATTATCGACCACAAAAGAGCCAACAGCATCACCTTGCTTTACACCCTCTTCAATTGCCATCATATAATGAATTCCACCATAGAGTCTTGAGATCGCTGCTTCCTCTGAAGCATGAATGAAAGAAGTATATTTTCGCACAGGAAGACCATACAAGAGTTCTGTAGTATCTGTAAAAGCGAAGTCATCTCCAAACAGGTCTGTTAAAGTCACAGCTGCTGCTCTTGAAATGACGGAGTGACCACTTGTATACTCTGGAAATGGGGGTGTTTGTAGCAAGGGTAACCATTCCTCGTCATAATACTGATTAATCAATGTTTCGGGACGTACAATTAATGTGTCCCATTTCTCGTCCCAACAACTAATAAAACCGTCAAATAAAGCGATGGATACATTTGCATACGCATTAATTGTCTCGTCAAATGTACTTTTTGATTGTCTTGTAGCAATCGCAGTGATTCCAATCCAATGACCACCGGGAGTAATTTTTTTGGTTGCGAACATAGCGTGCCCTCGATGATGTGTAACATAAGGGTTACAATCCCAAAACTTCGCTATGTTTATCTGTTCCTCACTTAGCTTATTGGTAACTTCAAAAACCTCCATTAACTGTTTTTGGAAAGGACTACCTTCGTTCATATCAAAAGGTAAGGGCTCTTTTGGAGAAAATTGATTTGACGAATGAATAACCATTGTTCTGATTTCCTTCCAATGAGGCTCAATTCCGTCCATATAATCTGGAGGGGTTGGCTTCCAAAATTGATCCTCTTCCTTGATGGTATATTTTGGATAGGTTCGAGTTTGATTGTACATGTCTTTGGAGGCCCATTCTAAGATGGAGGCTGCAACCTCAGCACCGTAATTTTTTGAGGCTTTTACTACTTTTCTAGGAACATTCAATTCTTCCAACTTTGAATTAAACGTTTCCTGAAATAAATTCATCTTATCTTCAGAAAAAATTAAGGCCCTGCCAACAGTGTTAAATGCATATAACGAAGCCAAATGGTGGTTGATGTTTTGGTCAGATGGAAGTGGAATCGAATTCAACTCCTTAATTTGTCCTACTAGCGAGTTATATTTTTTTGGGAACTTTAATGCCATTACCTCATAGGCGGCTATTGTAGGATATAAATATACCCTCGAAGCCACAGGAGGTGAAAAAATATCATACACCACAATATCTGTCAAATTTTGCATTGCATCTTGAAAAAATTCTGGGTCCTGAACTTTTTCAATATAGGTTGTATCTTTTTCTAAAGAACATTGAATGAACAGAACTGATAATACTATAAGATAGGCTTTTTTCATTTTCATTTTCATTTTCTTCCAGTGTTTGGTTTATTATGGGGAACATTTTTACGTGTCGCAATAAATCAATTCAATAATGTCAAAACAAAAGTAGTATTTTTAGATTAATGATTGATTTGACTCAGCACTTTATAATTTCAGAAATCATTTCTAATGCATCAGATAAAATAAACTTCGGCTCCCAGAAAATTTTTAGACACTAATTTAATTCAAACGCTAAAAGACGAGATTGATTTTGCGTTACTAAAACCAACTTTTTACCATTTGAGAGTTTTATTTTTTTTATGTCACTCCCAACACCATCTACCCGAAACCCTGAAAATTGATTTGATTGAAATTGTTCTCCATCAATCACCAGACCGTTGAACGCATCATCATTCCCCTCAAAGGGATTTCCTCCAAAATCATTTCCAACTAAAAAAAGTCGCTGTCCCAAATGAGCTTTCTCCTCAGAATATATTGCATTTACGGGAGCTAATTGTGCTTCTTTAGGTAAGGCAGTATATCTAAATTCACCTTCACCCAAGTTTTCAATAAAAATCGATTGGTCTTTATTAACACTGTATATCTTAACATTTTTAAAAACTTGATCCTCTAAATATTTTTCCTTGGTTGTCTTCGAAAACTCTTTATATGTAGAAAATTTATTAGCAATAGGTGCTATGAAAGAATTTCAGAAGCAAGGTTTTAAAATCCCAGAAGATATTGCTTGTTTAGGTTTTAGCAATTGGAAATTAGATGAATCAGTAAGTCCTCCTTTAAGTAGTGTGGAACAAAATGGTTTCCTCATGGGATCGAAAGTGTTTGAAGTTTTTATTCGAGATCAAAAAAATAATAAGGAGGGCCAGTCATTCTTTACCGAAATTATTCCCTCCAAAATAATTATTCGAGAGTCTACTGCCCTTGGGACAAAAACTTGACATTTCTTTTTAACCCCTCAAATTTTGTTCTTTGGACTGCACTGTCCTTGAAAACCTTTTTAAAAACCTCGGAGGTCATCTCTTCCCACTCATTTTTAGTAAGTTGTAAAAGCTCAGAATGAGGGTTAAAAGCAGGCTCATTATGTGGAGTTGCAAAACGATTCCATGGACAAACAGTTTGACAAATATCACATCCAAAAGCCCAATTATCCATTTTTCCTTGAAATTCTGAAGGGATATTGTCTTTGAGTTCAATTGTTAAATATGAGATGCATTTACTTCCATCAATTTGATAAGGTTGGATCAGTGCCTCCGTTGGACAGGCATCAATGCAAGCAGTACAGCTTCCACAATGATCTGCTACTGGTAAGTCATAATCTAACTCTAAATCGATAATCAGTTCAGCTATAAAAAAAAAAGAACCTACTTTTTTTGAAATAAGATTGGTGTTTTTACCTAGCCATCCTAAGCCACTTTTAGCAGCCCAGGCCTTATCCATTACTGGAGCTGAATCCACAAAAACACGGCCATTAACTTCTCCAATTTCCCTGTTAATGATTTCTAATAACCCTTTAAGTTTCTCCTTGATTACAAAATGATAGTCTTTACCGTAAGCATAAGATGAAATTTTGGGGGATTGATCGTCTTTCTGTTTTTGATCGGTATGATAATTCAATAAAAGGGACACTACGCTTTTAGCTCCAGGAACCAATATTCGAGGATCCAGTCTTTTATCAAAATTTCTCTCCATATAAGACATGCTACCGTGGTGACCTTGATTGAGCCATTGTTCTAATCGAGGAGCTTCATCTTCTAAAAAATCTGCTTTGGAAATACCACAACTAAGAAACCCTAGAGTTTGAGCTGCTAATTTTATTGTATTACTGTTCGCTGATTTTAAACTTCTAGGCGTATTCATTAAAACAGACCTTCTTGGTTGTTTTTTATCCTGCCCAAATGGGTATAGGCTCGAGCTGTTACCTCCCTCCCTCTGGGAGTTCTCACAATAAATCCCTGTTGAATTAAAAAGGGTTCATAAACCTCTTCAATGGTTTCAGCATTTTCAGACACCGCAGTAGCTAAAGTAGTAATCCCTACAGGGCCACCCTTAAACTTATCTATCAATGTAGAAAGGATTTTATTATCCATCTCATCCAATCCGTGGGCATCAACTTGTAGCGCTTGTAAAGCGTACTGAGTGATTTTAATATCTATAGAACCGTTTCCTTTTATCTGTGCAAAATCTCGTACACGTCTCAATAACCCATTTGAAATCCGAGGGGTCCCTCTGCTCCTACCTGCAATTTCTATAGCTGCATCTTCATTAATAGGCACATTAAGAATATCTGAACTGCGAGTCACAATAGTTGATAATAGTTCTGTAGAATAATATTGTAAACGGTTACTGATACCAAAACGAGCACGCATTGGAGCCGTTAATAAGCCCGAGCGAGTAGTAGCACCAACTAAAGTAAAAGGTTCCAAATTGATCTGAACAGTTCTTGCATTTGGCCCAGATTCTATCATAATGTCAATTTTATAATCCTCCATGGCAGAATACAGATATTCCTCCACTATGGGACTCAACCTATGGATTTCATCAATAAATAGAATATCTTGCGCTTGGAGATTCGTCAGTAATCCTGCTAAGTCACCCGGTTTATCCAATACTGGCCCTGAAGTCATTTTAATCCCTACCTCCAATTCGTTTGCCAAAATATGAGCTAAAGTTGTTTTGCCTAGCCCTGGAGGTCCATGAAACAGAGTGTGATCTAGAGCTTCACCACGTTGCTTTGCAGCCTCTACAAAAACTTTTAAGTTTTCTAAAATAGCATCCTGCCCAGCAAAATCATCAAATTTCAAAGGCCTTAAGGCGCGATCGATATCCTGTTCTTCAGGTGAAAATTGTTCATCCGTAGGGTCTAAATGCTCGTTCATTATTCCAAAGGTAATTCTTTCTTTTGGGATTTTGTCTGACCAAAAGATACTTTGAATCTAACAAGACAACTAAAAACAAAAAACCCAACCTTTTGGCTGGGTTTCTCACAGTTTAATTCAATTATTTGTTTTAAGTATTAGTGTTGTAGTTCTTCCTCTCCTTCTTTAAGAGGAATGTGCTGAGGGATAAAGTCCTCGTCATGACCAGGCTTAGAATAGTCGTAAGCCCAACGATGTACATGAGGAATTTCACCTTCCCAGTTTCCGTGGAAATGTTCTACAGGCGCAGTCCATTCAAGAGTATTCGATCTCCATGGGTTTTGAACAGTTTCTTTGCCATAAAACATACTGTGAATGAAGTTGTACAAGAATACAATTTGAGCTGCTCCGGCAATCAATGCAAAAACAGTAATTAAGACATTGATATCTGCCAAGTCATCAAAATAAGGGAATGCGGTGTTGGTATAATATCTTCTTGGCAGTCCTGCCATGCCGATAAAATGCATGGGGAAAAAGACCCCATAAGCACATACTGCTGTTACCCAGAAATGAACATATCCTAGATTCTTATTCATCATGCGACCAAACATTTTAGGGAACCAATGATATACACCAGCAAATAATCCGTAAAGGGCAGAAATTCCCATGACCAAGTGGAAATGAGCTACTACAAAGTAGGTGTCGTGTACATTAATATCTAGAGTACTATCTCCTAAAATAATCCCTGTCAGTCCACCTGTAATAAATGTGGACACCAAACCAATTGAAAAAAGCATTGCAGGATTAAGCTGCAAGTTTCCTTTCCAGAGTGTAGTGATGTAATTGAATGCTTTTACTGCTGATGGAATTGCAATCAATAAGGTTGTAAATGTAAATACTGAACCTAAGAACGGATTCATTCCAGAAATAAACATGTGATGTCCCCAAACTATCGTTGACAAAAATGCAATTGCTAGTATCGAAGCCACCATGGCTCGGTATCCAAAGATGGGTTTACGTGCATTGGTCGCAATAATTTCCGAAGTGATCCCAAGGGCGGGTAAAAGTACAATATATACCTCAGGGTGTCCTAAGAACCAGAAAAGGTGTTCGTATAAGACTGGGGATCCTCCTTGATAGTGAAGAACTTCTCCCTGAATAAAGATATCCGATAAGAAAAAAGACGTTCCAAAACTTCTATCCATGATCAGTAATAATGCCGCAGATAATAAAACTGGAAACGATACCACACCAATAATTGCAGTGACAAAGAATGCCCAAATTGTCAGAGGTAAACGGGTCATACTCATTCCCTTTGTTCTAAGGTTGATGACTGTAACGATATAATTTAAAGACCCTAGTAATGAAGATGCAATAAATATGGCCATAGAAAATAACCAAAGCGTCATACCTGTTCCTGATCCTGGCTGAGCTTGTGGTAAAGCACTTAAAGGGGGATAAATTGTCCACCCTGCTGCTGCTGGACCTGCTTCTACAAATAAAGAAAGAACCATGATTACACTTGAAAGGAAAAACAACCAGAAAGAAATCATATTTAACAAGCCTGAAGCCATATCTCGTGCTCCAATTTGCAGTGGTATTAAAAGGTTACTGAATGTTCCACTCAATCCTGCTGTCAATACAAAAAACACCATGATCGTTCCGTGAATAGTGACTAGAGCTAAATATACATTGGGATCCATAACCCCATCAGGTGCCCATTTACCTAATAAAACTTCAAAAATTCCAAAGGGTTGCTCTGGCCAGGCTAGTTGTAAACGGAATAAAAGGGACATTGCTATACCAATAATTCCCATAAACAATCCAGTAATCAAATACTGTTTTGAGATCATTTTATGATCCTGACTAAAGATATATTTAGTTACAAAAGTTTCTTTGTGATGATGTCCGTGATCCTCCTCTGTATGTACTGCTGCTGTTGACATAATCTTTTTTTTAATTTTTAATTATTGAATGACTTCAGCGAATGTTTGCTGAGAACTCATCCATTCTTCAAATTCTTTTTCTGTTTCTACAATGATTTTCATTTGCATGTTGTAATGCGATGCCCCACAAATTTTATTACAAAGTAAAAGAAAATCAAATTCATAAGGATCAAGTGCAGAATCTCCGCTGGCTACAAGCTCTTTACTTTTCTCAACTCTTATTTTGTTAATTTTTTTGACTTTAGCTGTCACATCAGGGTCTAATCGCATTTGCTCAGTAGTGGTATTGGGGGTAAAAGCAAACTCAGTAATCATCCCAGGAACACAATTCATCTGCGCTCTAAAGTGAGGCATGTAAGCAGAATGCAAAACGTCCTGCGAACGCATCTTAAAAATAACTTCTCTGCCTACAGGTAAATGAAGCTCCTGCACGACTACATCATCAAAACCGTTAGGATCTGTTGCATCTATTCCTACAAGGTTTCTACCATCAAAATCTTGGAGAAAACGCACATTGGCATCTCCCAGTACTCCGTCATTACCAGCATATCTTGCTTTCCAGTTAAACTGCTGTGCGTAGAGTTCAACTACAAGTGCCTCATCGTTTTCTTCAACAGTCATAATGTCTGTCCAAGTGTAGAGTCCATATAAAATAAGTCCAGCAAGAGTAATGACTGGAATAATTGTCCAGATCATTTCTAGTTTATCATTATCAGCATAGAATAAAGCCTTTTTCCCTTTTTCCCCTCTATACTTATAGGAAAAGTAATGCAACAACGCTTGGGTAATAGTTTGCACAAAAAAGATGATTGCGAATGAAATCCACATCAAATTATCGTATTCAGAACCATGCTCTGAAGCTGCATTAGGCAATAAGACATCACCATAGGACCAAAATGAAAAAATCGTAATCCCATAGATAAAAATCAAAAAGGCAAACATGAGCTTTCCATTCAGATTATTGTCTGAATCGTCAGCTACTTGAGTATTGATTTTTTTAGCTTGTGAGAGTTCAAAAATCTTTGTGATCTGCCAAATTGAAATTGCAATTAAAACAAGTACAGAAAGTATCAAAAATATATTCATTTATCTTTTCGATTAAATTTTAATAATGAAAACGTTCACTCTCTCCCATATAAGGATCTCCCTTTGCGAGCAATGGTGCTTTTGTCATTTCTTTAAAAACAACAAATATGAAAAGCCCTAAAAAGAATAGAAAACCTCCTATTTCTGCGGAACCAATAAACCACTGATCTCCGACAGCAGAGGGCATAATCATGTTGAATACATCCATGTAATGCCCTAGGATAATGACGATTCCTGCCATTACCATAAAATAATTAATTCGTTTGTAATCACTGTTCATTAAAATCAACAGTGGGAAAATAAAGTTCATCACCAACATGCCGAAAAATGGAAGGTTATAATCTTCTATTCTCGTGATGAAATAAGTAACCTCTTCAGGAATATTTGAATACCAAATCAGCATAAACTGTGAGAACCACAGATAAGTCCAAAAGACACTGATACCAAACATAAATTTACCCAAATCATGAATATGACTATCGTTTACAAATTCTAAATAACCTTTAGATTTTAGATAAATTGTGATCAACGCTATGGCAGTTATTCCAGAAACAAACATACTTGCAAACACGTACCATCCAAATAAAGTACTAAACCAGTGAGGGTCAATAGACATAATCCAATCCCAAGACATGATAGATTCAGTAACAATATAAAAGACTAAAAATGCCGCTGAGATTCTGAAGTTCTTTTTGTGGTTTGAAATGTCATCAGCTAAATCTTGGGCTAAGGAGAATTTTCTTGAGAAGTATCGATATAATGACCAACCTGAAAGGAAAATCACTGCTCTTATCAAAAAGAAAGGAACATTTAAGAATCCTGTTTTACCGGCAATCAGTTTGTCATGAGCGACTACTTCCGGATCCATCCAGATAAACAGATGGTTCATATGCATTCCTGAAAGGGCTAAGATGACAAGAACAATAATTCCTCCTGGAAGTAAATATGCTGTAATACTTTCCATCACTCTGTATAGTACTGGAGACCATCCTGCTTGAGCCGCGCGTTGGATTGCATAAAATGCTAAAACTCCCAAGGAGATCATAAAGAAAAAAAATGCTGCTACATAAAGTGCAGCCCAGGGTTTGTTCGTTAACTGGTGAAATATATGCTCGTCATGCTCGGCATCGTGTGAATCTGTATGGCCTGAATTATGTGAGTCATCTTGACTGTGAGCGGCATCAGTATCATGAGAAGTCTCGTTAGAATGGGCACTTTCTTCAGCATGATCAGAAGGAGTATCATGGGATGTTCCATGTCCCTCTCCATGATTTGCAGCGACTATAGCTTTAGCTTCCTCTATGGTTGTTGGGGCACTAAGGAATCCATAGACTAGTCCTATGAAACCAACAGCCATAAATGCAAAGGCTAAATTTCTAAGTTTATTTGGAAAGGTATACATCATTGGTTTTCCTTGATATTATTTAACTAGCTTATTTCTTAATTCCATTACATGTTGGGCAATCTGCCAGCGCTCTTGAGCATTGACTTGACCTGCATGTGAACCCATTGCATTCTTACCATACATTAATACGTGATAAATACTTCCGGGTGTAATTTCTCGGTCCGCATAACTTGGGATACCTAAAAACTTCTCTCTTGTCATCAAAATCCCTTGACCGTCCCCTTTATTACCATGGCAAACAGCGCAATAGATTCCATATAGTTCTTTTCCATTAGCTGCATTTTCTTCTGAGGCCATTAGGGGTGACACCAATTCAGTCTTTGCAGCTTCATACCCCTCATTAGTGTCAGGGTAATCATAAGGTTCCCAACCTCTCATCACGGTTCCTTCAACAGGAATTTGAGCTTCAATACCGTTTGCAAAGGCATCAGAATCTGCGTAAGTCTCGTAACCTACAGGTTCATACATATTAGGAAAATATTGGTAATTAGGTTTGGAAGGGTCAAAACAAGACTGCATCACCAACGCAACAATTACACATATCAATAGGCCTTTATAACTCATCTATTCTGACTTTTCTATTATTGAAACATCTATAGCTCCTGACTTTTTCAAGAGTTTTTCAAGCTCTTTTTCGTTGTCATGGACTCCGATTTCTACGAGAAATTTATCATCTGTAGTTAAAGGATTTGGATTTTCAGCCTTTTTAAACGGCCATAATTTACTTCTCATATAAAATGTGATTACCATTAAGTGAGCTGCAAAAAATACGGTCATCTCAAACATAATTGGGACAAATGCAGGCATATTCTCCAAATAGGAGAAACTCGGTTTCCCTCCAATATTCTGTGGCCAATCATCGATCATAATAAAGTTCATCATTGCAACAGCTACACACAAACCAATACATCCATAAATAAAGGCCATGATAGCTATTCGAGTCTCTTCAAGTCCCATAGCCTTGTCTAGTCCGTGAACTGGAAATGGGGTGTAAACCTCTTCAATGTGGTGCTTTTCAGAACGAATTATTTTGACAGCACTTAAAAGCACATCATCGTCGTCATATAGGGCGTGTACTACTTTATCACTCATGATTTACCGTCTCTTAGTTTTTTATACTTCTCACCAGAAGCCTTTAATATTGTTTTAACCTCTGCCTGTGCAATTACAGGGAAGGTTCGCGCGTATAATAAAAATAACACAAAGAAGAATCCTATCGTTCCAATGAAGATTCCAATATCTACAAAAGTTGGAGAGAACATGGTCCACGAGGAGGGTAGATAGTCTCTGTGTAATGAAGTCACGATGATTACAAAACGTTCAAACCACATCCCAATATTTACTACTATGGAAATAATGAAAGAGAACATTATACTAGTTCTAAGTTTCTTAAACCACATAAACTGTGGAGAGAACACGTTACAGGTCATCATTGACCAATAAGCCCACCAATACGGACCTGTCGCTCTATTTAAGAAGGCATACTGTTCGTATTCAACACCTGAATACCATGCTATGAAAAGCTCCGTAATGTAAGCTACTCCAACAATAGACCCTGTGATCATAATTACGATGTTCATCAATTCAATATGTTGAACG
>JAQWHT010000007.1 GCA_029249225.1 Flavobacteriaceae bacterium | reverse complement strand
ACAAGCGTCCACCAAAAAGGGTGACAATTATGGACAGTTTTCAATGAAAATCAATGGTTGTCCGCTATTTGCACATAAATACAGGACAATAGAGGACAAATCAAAAGGAGCCTCTTTCTCCGCAATAACAATCCCTATTACATTAAAATACAATGTTTTAGGGGTTTTTTGTTTTTTTATTGTACGGTATTTGTACGGCTACTCTATTTTAAAAGCCAAAAGTTTCAATCCAGTATTAATCCAAACGCAGGGCATGGGTTTTAGAAAACGGTTTTTTTATTGGAAAAGGAGAATGAATTTGATATGTAATCCATTTTTTTTAGATTAGTGAAAACGAAATTATGTATAAATTCCAAAAACATCTAGTTGGATTTATTATTGTAGTTACCATTTTGGTGGACGCTTGTCAAAATCCTTCCCCACAATACGTCAAAGCACCTTTTACTGACTTGGATGTTTTGGCAACCAACGATTGGTGGAACCGTAAAACGAGTAAGATCATCGACATAAAGGTACCCAGAGACGAGGTCATCGCTTTTGGTATTTATACCACGTCAAACAATACCTTAAAGCTTTCTGCCCAGCTTTTCCCCCTATATCCACAAGAGAGTAGAACAGTAAGATTGTCCTTTTATCAAAATAATAAATGGGAAGAAGTTCAATCAAAACAAGTAAATGAGATAGGATGGTCTACCTCGTTTAGAATTGAAAATTGGGACGTGAATCAATCTGTAAAATATAAATTATCTCATGGTCAAAATGCCAGTTTTGAGGGAACGATCAGAAAGGATCCTAAAGAAAAAACTGAAATTACTATGGCAGCTTTATCCTGTAATAGTAATAAAGACAGAGGGGACCGAGAGAATTATGTTCGAAACATAAACGCCTTGGATCCTGATCTCGTTTTTTTTGCCGGAGATCAATCCTATGATCACAAAGAACATACAGCCGCTTGGTTAAAGTTTGGTATGCAATTCAGGGAAGTGTTTAGAAATCGTCCTTGTATTACTATTCCTGATGATCACGATATTGGTCAGGGTAATCTATGGGGTGAAGGTGGTAAAAAATCCATGCGTATTGACGGGAATGATGGAGGCTATTATTTTCACTCTGAATATGTCAAAATGGTAGAAAGGGCACAAACAGCACATTTGCCTGATCCTTATCATCAAGCTCCTTTGGAGCAAGGGATCAAAGCTTATTTTACCAGCCTAAAAATTGGAGGAGTAAATTTTGCTATAATAGAGGATCGAAAATTTAAGTCTGGACCCAATGGAAAAATCCCCCAACAAGGGCCCAGAGCAGATCATATCAATGACCCTGGATACGATCCCCAAACTATCAATTTACCAGAACTGGTATTGCTTGGAGATTTCCAGCACCAATTTTTGGAAGAGTGGGGTTCTGAGAAAAACTCTAAAATGAAAGCTGTTCTTTCCGCCACAGGATTTTGTGGTGGAGCCCATTTGCATGGTAAAGCAAGTAATCGTCTTCATGCGGACTTGGATTCTAATGGATGGCCTCAACACGCAAGAAACGAAGCTCTAAGTCTGATCCAAAAAGCTGGAGCGGTTCATATAGCAGGTGACCAACACCTACCCTCCGTAATTCATCATGGGATAAAAGATTTTGAGGACGGCCCATGGGCTTTTGTGGTACCTGCCATTGTTAACAATTATTACAGCAGATGGTGGTGGCCTGAAGACGAAATGCCCGGTGATAAAAACAATGACATACTTCCATGGACAGGACGTTATCTCGATGGATTTAACAATAAAATTACCATGCATGCCTATGCCAATCCGGACTCTAGTTCCAATGGAGCTGGGTTTGGATTTATCAGATTTAATATTCAAAAAAAAGAAGTCACCTTCGAATGCTGGTCCAGATATGAAGACGTTTCCAAAACTGATGCAAAACAATTTAAAGGATGGCCCGTAACGGTCAAACTTTAGAGCACATATGAAGAAACCAATATTCTTTATTTCAAATAAAAATTTACATTAATGAGGACAATCAAAATCCCCTTTGATCCATTGCTATAACTGATCTAACTAAGATTCAATTACGGTAAAATGGAAGTGGTTTGTTTAGGCTTTGTGTGGATACGTGATGAGTGAAAATCTAAAAACATCTCTTCCACTCCTTTCTCAAACACTAGGGCATGGGTTTTAGTAAACGGTTTTTCTATTGAAGCAGGAGGATGGGATTTGATATGTAATCTATTCTATATATCTTACAGATATTTATTTCTTATAATTATTATGAAACTTAAAAAGGCCTTTTTTGTAACAGTTTTTTTTGGGTTACTTTCTTGTACTAGTTCCCAGTCTTTCGATTTAAACAAGAAAAATATTCTTTGGGTATACCTAGAAGACACTGCGCCACTTATGAGGGCATATGGAGAAAGATTAATTGAAACTCCGAATATTGATAAACTTGCAGATAATGGAGTTTTATATACTAATGCTTTTATGCCCTCACCAGTTTGTTCCGCAAGTAGATCAACAATTATAACGGGGATGATGGCAACAACATTGGGACTTCATAATCATCACAGTTCTAGAACACCGGAATCTGAAATTAAATTACCCAAAGAGTTTAAAACAATCCCAGAAATTTTTAAAAAATCAGGTTACTTCACATTCAAAAATGGGAAAGATGATTATAATTTTAGCTATAATCGAAATAATCTTTACAGTCAAGAATATAAGGTACATCCTTTATATGGTAAATTAGGTTTGCCTATCGATTTTTCTGAATTGACTGAAAAGCAACCCTTCTTTGGTCAAGTGCAATTATCTGGCGGTAAAGAAATCTTTAGGAAAAATTTCCAAAACAACATTTCATCTCCTGTAGATAGATCTAAGATTAAGTTACCCCTCTATTTACCAAATGATCCAGTCTTAATTGAGGAGTATGCAAAGCATTATGATGCAATACAGATTACAGATAAAAGGGTTGGTGAAATTATCAATGGGCTTAAAGAAAACAAGATTTTAAAT
>JAQWHT010000128.1 GCA_029249225.1 Flavobacteriaceae bacterium | reverse complement strand
TATCTCTAAAATGGGCACCTCCATATCCTCTCTGGATCACTGGAAAAGGAGCCATATCCTCGGCTAGGGTTTTCCACAATCGAATACTTGAACTTCCTATAAATAAAATCGCATCCTTATCATAATCGTTGACAGCATCTAATTCCTCAAACGCTCTAATTTCAGGTAGTGCCCATTGCCGGTCTGAAGGTTGGTACTTTTTGAGTGGAGAACAGCCCGAAATTATTAAAAGAACTAAAACTGCTCCAAAAGAATATTTTTTATAGATAAGATGCATTAGTATAATTTTTTCTAAATTTAGATAAACCAAATTAGCCATTTTTGAACTTAAAAAAAAGCTGCCTATGAAATCCCTGACCCCATTCTTCTATGCCTTCATTGGTTTAATGTTTTTTTTGTAGAGCTAACTGCTCAACAATCTAATATACAAATTTACACACCTTCTAAGTTGATGCAAAGTGATCAATGGGATATAAAATGGTTTAACAACCTATACACAGAGGTACTCAGCATTGATGAAAAAAAACAAACCATCAATAAGCCAAGACAAAATTTCTTCACTTCTTCACTAGATATTTTTACAGGATTAAGTGCCTCTGCCCTATGGAATGTAGGCGTACACCTACAATATAGATCAAATACCATCAATGGATTAGGAGTTTTGAAACCCTTTGCATTTGCAGAAACCTCTGAACAAAGGCATGGAATTAGTCGGATTACTCCTGCGGTTAAAGTAGCTCCTTTTCAAAGTCTTAATAACTTATCCATTCAATCTTCCTTCAGCTTTCCCCTTTTTGATAAAGAAACTGAACAAGGAGTATATTTAGATCAAAAAGGCTACATCTGGCAAAATAAATTATTTTACGACTACTCAAGTACCAACGGGATTTTTCAGATTTTTACAGAACTTAATACCGAATACAACTTTGGCAAGGAAGAAGAAAGTTTTGCCAATGATTCATTACGTATCAGTCCCGGTATATTTTTAAGTTATTTTCCAAATCAGTCTGTGACGGTTTTAGGGTTGATTCAGCATGCTTCCCTTATTCCCATTAGCAATAAATTTTCTCAGAATTATACAGCTTGGGGTTGTGGGGCCAAGTATTAACTCTCTCGAACCTTAAATTTTGAAGCACTCTACACTAATTTTTTTAGAGGCAATATTACCGGGCTCGGGCAAACTTTTAACTTGGGATTAAGGGCAGTTATAAATTAATTCATGAATAGACTCTTTTTCTATTTTATATTTATTAGTTGTTTTTGGTCGTGGGCTCAAAGTGAAATTATTCACTCCATTAAAATTGAAGGACTCAAAAAATCTCAAAAAAGCTATATAAAAAAGCTAATCCTCGCAAAAGAAAACCATGTTCTGGATAGCAATACGATCAAAAAAGACCTCATTCGTCTGATACGTGAGCCGGCAGTAAGTCATGCATATTATTCAGTTATTACTCAAAATGATCAAAATCAACTGATCTTTCATATCGAAGAAAATAAAACGTTAATACCCGCCTTGGATCTTTGGACCACAATCGACAGTGAACTGGCGTATCATGTAGGGCTGAATGAGTATAATTTCTTGGGTAAAGGCTACTTGGTTGGTGCATTTTATAGAAAGAATGTTTTCGACGGTTACGGTCTCATTTTGGGTAATCCAAATTTTGGGGGAACCCGTTTTGGAAACTATTTTATTTTTCAAAAACGAAATACTTTTGAACCAATCAATATAGGTAGTGAAAGCTTTTTTTACAATTACAAATTCACCAGTGTAGATCTTAATTTTGATTACAAGCCCGATATCTTAAAAATCTATTCTTTGGGTGTGGGTTTATTATCTGAAGAATATAATTCAGAGAGTTTAGTAACAAACGCAATCTTACCCAATTTTTTTTCTACCACTAAATTTTTGCTGAAAACGAAATACGACTTCAATAAAGTGGAACAGTTTTATTACTTTTTGTTTGGAGTTAGGAATCAACTTTCTAGTAATTGGGTATGGGGTAAAAACTTTGGTGCAGAGCATTTTTTTTACGCTTTGGAAAACGAAACTTCTTTTTTTAAAAGAATCATGAAAAAAGGAAATTGGGCTACCCGAATGAGAGTGGGTTTCTCAAAAAATTTTTCAACTCCTTTTCCCGCATTTGTAGTAGACAACAACTTAAATACCCGTGGGGTAGGAAATAAATTTAGACGAGGGAGTGCTGTTGGTGTTCTCAATAGCGAATACCGTCATACACTCTTCGAGCGCAGATGGTTTGTTATTCAAGGAAATGGATTCATTGATTTAGCTACGCTAATTCCAGCAGGTGGAAAGCCAAATGAATTATTTGAGGCAAAAAATCAGTACGCCTTTGGTGTAATAGGGTTACGATTTATTCACAAATTCATTCATAGTGCTATTTTTCACATTGATTATGGGGTCTCACTTAACCAAATCCAATCTCGAGGGATTGTATTTGGAATTGGTCAATTCTTCTAAATACTTACAATAAATACTCTGTAGATACAAAGTTTGAAGTTTCAGAATTGAGTAAACTCTCCAATATTTCTTTGTTGTAAGCAGTATCTTTTGAGGCTACAAAAGTACGGATAGAAAAAGAACGCAAAGCATCGTATACACTTAGGGTACTGACAGCTGAATTTTTTCTTCCTGTAAAAGGATATACATCAGGTCCACGCTGACAGGCTGAATTCAAATTTACACGACAAACAAGATTGGCAAGGGTGTCAATAAGAGGACCTATTTTTCGTATATCTCGACCGAACAAACTTACTTGCTGACCGTACTCTGAAGCTGCCATTGCATCTAAGGGTTCATCAATCTCTTTATAAGAAACGATTGGAATTACGGGACCAAACTGCTCTTCATTGTACACTTTCATGTTTTCCGTTACTGGATAAAGAACTGCAGGAAATGTATAGTTTTCTGTCCTATCCCCTCCTTTTTTATTCAAAACTTTAGCCCCTTTAGATATTGCATCTTCAATCAAACCTTCGATATAATCTGGCTTGCTTGGCTCTGGAAGCGGGGTTAAAAAAGTATCCTCCCAAGGCATTCCAAACTTTAGCTCATCTACAGCTTTGGAAAAAAGTCGATTGAATTCATCCACTATGGACTCATGCACATAGAGAACCTTGAGTGCGGTACATCGTTGTCCATTATAAGAAAGTGTGCCTGATATACATTCTTTGATGGTTAAATCTAAATCGGCATCGGGTAAAATAATTCCTGGATTTTTAGCTTCCAAGCCAAGTACTAAACGGAGTCTGTTCTTGTTTGGATGCTGATCTTGAAGGGAGACTGCAGAAGAACTGTGACCAATAAGGGCAAGAACATCAACAGCACCTGTTTGCATGATCGGCGCGGCAATTTTACGCCCCCTACCAAATAAAATATTGACTACACCTGGAGGAAAACTCTCTTGGAATGCCTTTAACAAGGGAGCAATCAAAAGAACGCCATGTTTTGCCGGTTTAAAAATGGCTGTATTTCCCATAATTATAGCAGGGATCAGAAGACAAAAAGTCTCATTCAGAGGATAATTATAGGGGCCTAAACAGAGAACTACACCTAGTGGTCCGCGTCGAATATGAGCATAGACATTTCCTTGCTTGTCAAACTTAGCCCCTTTACGGTCTAAATTTTTGTACGCCTCAATAGTATCTACGATATAATCCACAGTTCGATCAAATTCTTTGTAGGAGTCGGATTTATTTTTACAAATTTCCCACATTAAAAGTTTGACAATCTCTTCTCTGTGTAGTTTCATTTTCTGCACAAAGGTCTCCATACATTTGAGTCGTTCACCAACACGCATGGTGGGCCATAGCCCTTGCCCTCTTTGAAAAGCTTTTTCGGCTGCCTTCAGCGCTTCTAGAGCATCTGGCGTTTCCATATCAGGAATGGATCCCAACAAGGTCGGAGCCATCTCACCTTCTGTATTTGGCGTTAGAATTGTTGAAAAAACTTCTGTTGTGTTTCCCTTCCATGTTTTTAATTCACCGTCAACCAAATAACGATTACAAACAAAAGGGCTTACATGAAATTCCTTAGGGATTTCTGCAGTTTTAGTTGTCATAATGTCTTCTTTTTCTTAGCGTTTTTAGATTAAAAATTGAAACAAATTTTGCTTTTCGTTCAAATAATCAAATTTGAAGTTATGGATTTTCATCCGTTCTACCAAAAGCGATAAATCTGTTGCTTCTTTTAATTGGATTCCAACGACCGCTGGAGCGTTCGTTCGGTAACTTTTTTTAGAAAACTCAAAGTGAGTAATATCATCATTTGGGCCCAAAATCTCTGTAACAAATTCTTTTAATGCCCCTGCGCGTTGTGGAAAATCGATTAGGAAGTAATGCTTCAAACTTGCGTAAAGAAGTGCTCTTTCACTAATTTCAGGCATTCTTAAAATATCGTTATTTCCCCCGCAAAGCAATACCGCGATCTGCTTACCCTCAAAATCTGTCTCCATCACTTCAAGGCCTGCCAGTGCCAAAGCACCTGCTGGTTCAGCTACTATTCCTTCTTTATTATATAAATCCAGTATTGTTTGACATATTTTACCCTCTTCAACTGTTACGATTTTATCTAATTGGGTCTTGCATACTTCAAAGGGGATCTCCCCTACCTGACGTACTGCTGCCCCATCTACAAAACGATCCATTCTCTTCAGCGTCACACGTTGACCTGCATCAATAGACTGTTGCATTGAAGGAGCTCCTTTGGGTTCTACTCCAATTATTTGAGTGTTTGGGGACAACGATTTCATTACTGTCACTATTCCTGAAATTAAACCCCCACCCCCAATAGGAACAAAAATATAATCCAAGGGTACAGTAGAGTGATTCAAAATCTCAAGCGCTATAGTTGCCTGACCTTCAATGACTTTTTTATCATCAAAAGGATGAATGAATACTTTACCTTGCTTTTTAGCAACTTTTAAGGCGAATTTTTGGCAGGCATCATAAGTATCTCCTGTAAGTACTACCTTAATGTAATCACCACCAAACTTTCGCACTTGAGATACTTTCTGTTGAGGGGTAGTTGCAGGCATATAAACATCCCCTTGAAGTTTCAATTTTTGACAAGAAAAAGCAAAACCTTGAGCGTGATTTCCTGCACTAGCACATACCATCCCTCCAGCTCGCTCTTCCTTGCTTAAAGAACTAATCTTATTATATGCACCTCGAATTTTAAAAGATCTAACTTGTTGTAGGTCCTCCCGTTTAAAAAAAACAGTAGCGTTTGTCATTGCTGACAAACGCTTATTGAATTCCCAAGGAGTTTTTCTGATCACTTTATGAAGACGTGACTCAGCCTTTTGAACTCCTTCTAAAGAAGGCAGGACCTTCACTTTATACTATTTTTGTCATTGCGGTCATTGAAGCTCGAAGCTCATAACCCACCATCTCAACAGGGTGATATCGGATAATTTCGTTGATGTCAATCAATTGTTTATTATCTACTCCATCATCTGTGGTGTTAAGACTTGCTCCTATAACATCTGTTTTGATGCCTTCCATAAAATCTGCTAGCATGGGTTTAGCTGCGTGGTCAAATAAATAACACCCGTACTCAGCGGTATCAGAAATGATACGATTCATTTCATATAATTTTTTACGAGCAATGGTATTTGCGATTAAAGGTGTTTCATGTAATGACTCGTAATAGGCTGATTCTTCTTTTATACCTGCTGCAACCATGGTATCAAAAGCCAATTCTACTCCTGCTCTAACAAAAGCAACCATCAAGATCCCATGATCAAAAAACTCCTGTTCAGAAATCTCCTGATCGGTATTATTCGTTTTTTCAAAGGCAGTTTCGCCTGTAGCAGCCCTCCATGATAATAAATTTTTATCTTCATTTGCCCAGTCTTCCATCATCGTTTTTGAAAAATGGCCTGACATAATATCATCCATATGTTTTTCAAAAAGCGGTTGTAAAATTTCTTTCAATTGCTCTGAAAGTTCAAATGCTTTAATTTTTGCAGGGTTCGAGAGGCGATCCATCATGTTTGTAATTCCTCCATGTTTTAATGCCTCAGTTATGGTTTCCCAACCGTATTGAATAAGCTTTGAAGCATATCCAGGCTCAATCCCTTCTGCTAC
>JAQWHT010000127.1 GCA_029249225.1 Flavobacteriaceae bacterium | reverse complement strand
AAAGAACAGAGAGTCGTAATTTGCAATTTGTATCCTTTGATGAAACCCCTACTGAAGATGATCTTTCCAGTATTAGTCTACGTTTGGAAGGATTAAAAAATGAACGTATTGCCTACAATGACGTATCTAAACTTACGGATACAATTGAAGGTTTTAGAACGACTAAAAATATTTTGGATTTTGTAGATCAATATTCAGAAGTTTCCTTTGATTCAGTCTACCGACCAAGAGGACAATTTAATAACGAATATGCAGATATTTTATTTGGACTTGAAGTAGGTGAGGTTTTTGGACCGTATCGTGATGGACAATATTTTAAAATTTCAAGACTTCTTGATCGAAAAGAGGACGCCTCTCTGAGAGCGAGCCATATCTTAGTTTCTTATCAAGGTGCGACTAGAGCTTCTGAATCAGTAACACGATTAAAAGAAGAGGCCAAAAGAGAAGCCAATCGAGTTTTAAGGATGGCAAAAAGAGGCAAAGACAACTTTGAGGAGCTTGCCAGAGAATATTCAGACGGCCCAACCAAAAATATGGGAGGTGATCTAGGCTTCTTCCAAGAAGGACAGATGGCCCAAGAATTTTTTAATTACGTAGATCAAAATAGAGTTGGTAATATTGGTCTTGTTGAAACTGAATTTGGTTTTCACATTATCAAAATAACAGATAAAGATGACTTAGCAATTATTGCAGACGTTGCAAATGAAGCAGTAGCTTCTGACAAGACTGCTAATGACGTTTTTAGAAATGCTACTAAATTTGAAATGGAGAGCATTGATTCTGATGAGTTTGTTGCTACAGCTGAAAAGTACAATTATAGTGTTCGTCCAGTAAAATTGGTTACTGCTCTTGAAGAAAATATGCCTGGGTTGTTCAATCAGCGACAAATTGTTCGATGGGCATTTGAAGAAGATACCAAAATAGGAGATGTCAAACGATTTTCTCTCACTGGCGGAGGAGGATATGCAGTAGTTCAACTCACATCAATCAATGAAGAGGGCTTAGCGACTATAGATGAAGTAGGCGTTCAAGTTCGTAATCAACTCATTAAGGATAAAAAAGCAGCTTTAATCACTAAAAAGTTTGAGACATTTTCTTCATTGGAAACTTTAGCTGAAGACAATGAGGCAACGATTGAAACAGCATCTGCCGTTAATCAAAAAAATCCAACACTAGTTGGTGCCGGAAATGAACCCTATGTTGTAGGAGCTGCTTTTGCAATGGTAGAAGGTTCACTTTCTAAACTTATTCAAGGAGAACGTGGTGTTTATAAAATAAAGTTGCTCAAGAAAAACGAAGCAGAGCCAATTGAGGACTATGAGCAGTACAGTAAAGAATATCTTAGAAAAGCAAGCTTTACCCTTTTGGAAAACGTATTTCTAGCTTTAGAATCTAATGCGAGTATTAAAGACAATAGAGCTATTTATTACTAATAATTTTTCAATTTAGAGATTTTAACTCCCCCCCGTTTTTTAATGGGGGGTTTTATTTTGGCATGAATTTTGTTTAATTTTTATAAAAAAGTTGAAAATGAAATTCTTCTCAAGTATTTCAAAATTAAAATTTAACAAGGAATTAATCAATTCTGAATGGGTCTGTGAAGCTACAGGTGAGGATCTTGCATCCTACTATAAGCTTCGATTTGTTGCTCAGGAACATGTTGAAGGTTGGGTTAAGTACATTGATCACGAAGAAGAGTCTAAGGTGTTTATTGCTTCTTTTCAAAAAGAAAAAAACCTGTTGAGATTCTATAAAGAGGACGAGGTATTTGTTGGGATCTACACCAAAAACAAGATAGCAGCAGTGATAGATGGACAAACAATGAATTTTTTGCGTTCTACCTAAAAAATTTAATTTAAAGTACCATTTCTTTATATGGAATAATGGTGTGAAATCCCTTATTCTTGAAATAACGGGGACTATTAGTGTCTCCGGAAGCTAAAATAAAATCTCCTCCCCAGGCCCCCAGACTTTTAACTGCTCCTTCAAAATCAGAAAAATATATTTCTTGAACTGTACTCTGATTTAAAAGGGAACCCATTATGCTTTCATGAGTTTTTAGATGGGAGTTGAATTCATACTGACTACTGGAATTAATGATCAAGTTTGTGAGTGAATTAATTTTTTCAATCATCAAAGAGTCCACTTTATTTGAATTAAAAGAGGCAACTGCTTTTTGACTGTCTTTTTTCTTGTTAAGGTGGACAAAAAAAAGATTTTCGCAGAAAGGAAAGTTCAATTGTATGGGTTTTATAATGGGATTGAATTCATTTCGTATATACAATAACGGCCCGTTTGCTTGAGCGCAGGCAACGTCATATCCACTTCCGCCAAAACTCTGTTCTAAAAGTAGATAAGGATTAATGTTGGCCCATAGTGCTATGTTAGATATAAGCGTAGAAGAACTACCTAATCCCCACGAACGATCAAATTCCAAATGTGTCTCTACCAGCCCCCCTTTTTGTAAAAATGTTGAATTCATTTCTATTGAGGCCATAAGAATTTTCACTAAACGCTTCCATATAGAAGGGTCAGAAGTGCTAATTAATTCGAATGAATCCAATTTAAATTGTGCCTCAAACCAAAGGTTATTGAGTGAATCAAAACTTTTCCAGACCAGTATTTGGCTTTTGGAAGGACTGTAATATAAAGTTTGCCCCATTTTGCATGGCACAGCTAAGGCATTTGCCCCCTTGAGAACAAGATATTCTCCAGTAAGAAGTAATTTCCCGTGACTGTAAAATGACATCATTTTAAAGGCTATTTTTTTTTAAAAATGCACCTACAGCCTTGACACTTACAGTGTGATTTTTAAAATACTCAAAAGCTATTTTTTTTTGATTTTGGGAGGCCTCCATTTGATTAAGTATATTCAGCAGGTGCATTTTCATATGTCCTCTTTGAATACCTGAAGTAACTAAAGATTTAAGTGCTGCAAAATTTTGAGCCAAACCCGCTACTGCAATAATTTTCATTAACGTTTTTGTATCTGGATTTCCCAATAATTCCATATTCCATTGAACCAAAGGGTGTAATTTGGTTAATCCACCTACGGTTCCTAGCGCAAGAGGAAGAACAAGCTCCATATGAAAAACATCATTTTTTATAAAAGCATTACTTAAAGAAGTATAAGACCCGTTTTTTGAAGCGTAAGCATGGACCCCAGCTTCAATGGCTCTAAAATCATTTCCTGTTGCAACAACTACAGCATCTATGCCGTTCATAATACCTTTGTTATGGGTTACAGCTCGGTAAGGCTCTTTATGAGCTATTTCAACAGCTTGAATCATTTTTTGTGCAAAAGCTTCTCCTGTCCATCCTTTTTCAGGGATAAATTCAGTAATAGGACATTGAACAGAAGCTCGAACCAGACATTCAGGAACATAATTTGAAAGAATACTCATTACTACTTCAAGTTTTCCCTCATTTAAGTCTTTATGTTTTTGTCTAGCCAGTTCCTTCAATTTTGAGGCGATACTCTCTAGACAAGAATTGATAAAGTTAGCGCCCATAGCATCAGCTGTTTTAAAGTGCAAATGCAACTGAAAATAATTTGGGATAAGACTACTTTTGTCGTTCAACGTTATACTTTGAATTCCACCTCCTCGCCTTTTCATATTTTTTGAAAAGGCATTCGTAGCTTCTATAAGCTCTTGTTTGTTTTTTTCAAAAAATGAGTGAAGTAGAGAGGAATCACCATTAAAGAGGAAATGGACTTGACCTACTTTTAAAGTATCTAATACTTCTGCTTTAAATCCCCCACGACTTTGCCAAAACTTTGCGGCATTACTCGCTGCAGCAACTACTGAACTTTCTTCTATTACCATTGGAATAGTATATATAGCTCCATTAATTTTAAAGTTTGGAGCAACACCCAAGGGCATGTAGAAGTTGGTTAAGGTATTTTCAATAAACTCATCGTGTTTATTTTGCAACTCTGAATTGACGTTCCAATAGCTTGCTAATATAGATTTGGCTTTATCTGGATTTTTAAAATGAGTCTGGGCAATCCAATTAATTTTTTCAGCTTTAGTTAGCTTGGAAAAACCCTCAATCCGTTTGTCCATTCTTTTTTTTATAAAGATACTGATTTTGAGTGCGCTTAAAAACCTTGAATCCCTTCATTTTTTTTAAATTGCTACATAATTTATACAAAATACTTTGAAACTATCTAAACCTACCCTATCAAAAGAAAATACTTTTTTAAGATTAGTTAATACAACTCAATCCTTCAGTATGACCCTTCTTTTCTTATTAAGCTGTACAACATTTTTCGCACAAAATAGTTTATCTCTAGATAGCTTGTGGGGTGGAGTATATAATGCAGAACGTCTGGAGGCAATTCGGTCAATGAAAGACGGAGTTTCTTTTACTGTCTTAAAAGGTCTAAGAGAGGATGATGATAATCAAGTTGTTCAGTATTACTATGAGAAACCTAAGGAGGGAACAATTTTGGTAGATTCAGGAGATTATTCTGAAATAGAAAGATTTTCAGACTATACTTTTTCTAAAAATGAAAAAAAAATACTTTTAGAATCAGACGCCATTCCGATTTATAGAAGATCTAAAGTTGCTGATTATTGGATTTTTGATAGTGAGTTACAAAAACTTCAAAGAGTAAGTGATCAAAAAATCCAGGAGCCTCTTCTTTCACCAGATGCGACTAAAGTAGCTTATGTCTACCAAAGAAATCTCTATGTAAAAGATTTAAAGCGTGATCAAACGAATCAGTTAACTTTTGATGGTAGTTATCAGTATTTAAATGGAATTACCGATTGGGTATATGAGGAGGAGTTTGGATTTGTAAGAGGATTTGATTGGAGTCCAGATTCAAAAAAACTTGTCTATATGAGGTTTGATGAGTCTAAGGTGCCTATTTTTTCTATGGACATTTACGGTTCTGAATTATATCAATTTCCATATATGTTTAGGTATCCAAAAGCAGGGGAAAAGAATTCTACTATCGATTTATATATTGTAGATACAGAGACTAAATTGAAAAAAAAGATTCATTTTGGTGATGAAAACCCCTATTATATACCGCGCATAAAATTTGCCGGAGGACCAAATTCGTTAATCATCCAGACACTAAATCGACATCAAAATCATTTGAAACTTTGGCAATGGGATACGGCTGCAGAATCTTTAAAATTGCTATTGGAAGAACAAAATGAAACCTACGTTAGTATACACGACAATCTCAAGTTTCTAGACGATCGTAGTTTTTTATGGACCAGTGAAAGAGATGGTTATAACCACATTTATCATTATGATCAAAATGGCAACTTAATCCGCCAACTCACAAATGGGGCATGGGAGGTAACAGCAGTCTATGTCTTAAATCCAAAATCAAAAGAATTGTACTACCAATCCGTTGAGGGAGGAAGTACTGAGCGTCAAGTTTATTCGATTAATTTAAATGGAAAAGGAAAGCGAGTAATACAAGGAGCAAAGGGAACTAATGGAGCCTCATTTAGTTCAAATGGCAGCTATTATATTCATTCCTTCTCAAATGAACTCACTCCACCTAGATATGCAATTTATCAAACAAAGAAGAATAGTTTTTTAAGTCCCATACTAGACAATAAAAATCTTTTGGAAAAAATAGATGAATTTGGATTTTCTGATCGAGAGTTTTCAACCCTTTCAATCAACGGGGAAGAACTCAATACGTGGATAATAAAACCTAAAGATTTTGATCCCTCCAAGAAATATCCACTATTGATGTTTCAATATTCAGGACCAGGGTCTCAACAGGTCTCAAATCGGTGGGGGGATCAGCGTTTGTTATGGCATAAGAGTTTGGCTAATGAGGGGTATATTATTGCGTGTGTTGATGGGCGTGGAACAGGCTTTAAAGGGGCGGATTTTAAAAAATCAACTTACCTAAACTTAGTGAAATACGAGACAATAGATCAAATTGCAGCAGCCAAACATTTTGGGAGCTTACCTTTTATAGATGAAAACAGAATTGGAATTTGGGGATGGAGTTTTGGTGGACACATGGCTACACATTGTCTTCTTAAAGGGAATGATACTTTTTCAATGGCTATAGCGGTTGCTCCTGTCACTAATTGGCGTTTTTACGATACAATTTATACCGAACGTTTTATGCGTACTCCTCAGGAAAACCCAGAGGGTTATGATCTTAATTCACCATTAAATTTTGCTGATCAACTAAGAGGTAAGTTTTTGATTATTCACGGATCTGCAGACGACAATGTCCATGTTCAAAACACCATGAGAATGGTTCAGGCACTGATTCAAGAGGATAAACAATTTGAGTGGATGATTTATCCAGATAAAAATCACGGAATTTTTGGAGGAAATACAAGAAAGCACCTCTATACTAAGATGACTCAATTTATTTACAAAAACCTTTAAAAAATCTTTATGGTACAATCAAACTCTCTAACAGAATCCAAAACAATTTTTGGTCATCCGGCAGGCCTATATGTATTGTTTTTTACTGAATTGTGGGAGCGTATTTCATACTACGGAATGAGAGCCCTATTCACTTTATTTTTGGTTGCCAAAACGCAAGGAGATAATCCAGGTTTTGGTTGGTCAAATTCTGAGGCCATTGCCCTTTATGGATGGTATACTATGCTTGTTTATTTGGCCTCTGTTCCTGGCGGTTGGATTGCAGATAATCTTTTAGGCCAGAAAAAAACAGTCCTCCTCGGAGGGGCTTTACTTTGTGTAGGACATACCGTACTGGCCTTTGATACTGAATTTAGTTTTTATCTAGGATGCTTTTTTGTCATTCTTGGAGTGGGATGTTTAAAACCAAATATTTCCTCTATGGTTGGAGGACTCTATCCTGCAGGTGATGAGCGAAGAGATTTAGGATTCTATATTTTTTATATGGGAATTAATATTGGAGGATTTACCGCTCCTTTACTTTGTGGATGGGTAGGAGAGACTTATAATTGGCACTATGGATTTGGTCTTGCGGCAATAGGAATGTTAATAGGGCAAATTACCTACATTTATGGACAAAAATATTTAGTGGGTGTAGGAGATTTTATCGGTAAAGCTACACACCCTGACAATGAACTCAGGGCTAAAAAACTATCAGCTGTTGAAAAAGATAGAATTAAAGTATTGTTGATTTCATTTCTATTAATCATTGTTTTTTGGGGTGCGTTTGAACAAGCAGGAGGATTGATGAATCTATATGCCAAGCAAAAAACAGATCGAATGCTGTTGGGAATTGAAGTTCCAGCGTCTTGGTTCCAATCTTTAAATTCATTCTTTATAATCACGCTTGCATTAGGAGTGGGGTCTTTTTGGATGCGAATGAAGTTGAAGGGAAAAGAGGCTTCTTCTCTTTATAAAATAGCGATTGGAATTGTAATAATGGGTTGGGGATTTCTCTTTATGCGTTTTGCAGCTATGGATTATGAACTTTTGGGAAAGTCAGCAATGTATTGGCTTGTTTTAGCATATTTATTTCATACTATTGGAGAACTATGTGCCTCCCCGGTATCTCTCTCTTTCATTACCAAACTTGCACCAGTAAAATACGCAGCTTCAATTATGGGACTTTATTGGGCTGCAACGGGTCTTGGAAATAAATTGGCTGCTAGCGTAGGAGGCTTTGCTGAAACGGCGGGAGAAAAACAAATTTTTACAGGTATTTTTATTTTTTGTACCATAATTGGAGTTTTGGTATTGCTTCTACTTAAACCCTTAAAACGACTAACACACGGAGCTGAGGATTTAGTAGAAAAAAATAAAGTGTAATTTTGTAAAAAATCTTGACCCCTGTAAATTAACATATGAAACGATTATTTTATTGCGCTGCACTTTTTCTTTTTGGCTTTTCTCAAATTAAAGCTCAAAATATTGAATGGATGACCCTAGCTCAGGCTATGGAAGCTCAAAAAAAAGAACCAAAAAAAATCTTTATGGACGTATACACAGATTGGTGTGGCCCCTGCAAGCTATTGGATAAAAAGACTTTTCAAAATCCGGATGTATCTCGATATATCTCAGAACATTATTATGCAGTAAAATTTAATGCTGAAGGACAAGAAGAAATTAAATTTTTTGATCAAACTTTTACAAATCCCAAGTTTGATCCAAATCGTAAAGGCAGAAATGCAACACATGAATTCACTCAATTTTTAGGTGTAAAAGGTTACCCAACTATGGTGTTTTTTAGTGAGAATGGAGATCCAATAATGCCAGTTGTAGGTTATCAAAAACCGCAACAACTCGAATTGTTTTTGAAAATGATCAAACAAGGAGATTATCAAGTATTTTCTAAACCTGAGGATTTTGAAAATTACAGAAAGACCTTTAGGCCCAGATTTAGAGGTTAATTTTCAAAGCTCCTTTTATTCTAGTGTCGTAAAATACAATGCCTTGTTTTTCACAACTCATTTTCCAACGTTTGGTATTCCACGGGGCATTAGAGCCGTCTGCAATAAGAATTTTCGGCCTGTAATGGGTTAGTAATCTTTCAATATTCAATTTAGGATTGTTTCGAAGCAGGATATATTGAGGATTAAAATCAGTTAAATCATAGGCTGCATCACTATCTAAAATCATCATTCTAAAGTTGTCTTGTATATAAAAGTTTGAAAAGTTAAGCTGTATTTTTTCAGAAAGAACTCTTGAATTAAAATAGTCTTGAAGGATCTGATGAGTTTTTTTAGGATCAGAAGTATAATAGTAAAAATGAGTATTTTTTTGATGGCCTATTAGACTTGCACTCTGTCGATGAAAGATCCAGAACGAGTTTTCACTTTTTATTTTTGTCTGTTCAAAATATAAATTTACCAACAGAAAACTGAGTACTAGTCCAATTGGGATTATTCTCCAATAAGAGCTTTTGTAACCCCAAAGAATTATGACTACAAGAAGACTGTAAAGTAAAAAGGTGGTCTGAGTTGAATGGTATAGTTCATCAAAAATAAAGGCTTCTTGCTGTGCAATCCATCCTATACCTTTATTCAATAGTTCAACTGATTTATCAAATGAAATCAACATTAAGTGAGGAAGTTCAAAAAATAAAAGTAAGAACAAGACAAGGATGCAGTAAATCAAAAATAATCCAAAATAGGGGACAACAAGTAGGTTACTCACCAAAAAAAGACTTGGAAATTGATGAAAATAATAAATACTAATTGGAGTAACAGCCAATTGAGCAGACAAACAGACCGATGTCCATTCCCAATATTTTCTCATAACCATATTTTTTGGATTCCAAAGCTTTTGGAACAAAGGATGAATAATTAAAATCCCAAAAACCGCTAGATAGCTCAGTTGAAAACCTATTGATCTTAAAAAAGGGGGATGGCACAATAGTAACACAAAAAAAGACAGTACCGTATAATGAAAAGTGTGTTTGCCGTAATGCAAGGAATGACCGATAAGCATAAAACTAAACAACGTGACTGAACGAGTAACAGAAGGTGTAAATCCAATAAAAAAAGTAAAAGACCATAAGAGCCCGATAATAATTATTGTCCGAATCTTAAATCCATATCTAATTTTTTGTAACGGCTTAAGGAGAAACATAAGAATACCAGTGAATAAGCCAATATGTAGACCAGAAAGAGCGAGAAGATGAATAATTCCTGCTTTGGTATAGTTTTGAATAACGCTTTCTTCTAAGGCATCTCGATCTGCAAAAAGTAATGCTTTTACCATACCCTGACTTGATTTGGATAGTGAGCTTTTTTCAAGGATTCGAAATGCGTTTTTTTTTTAAATTTAAACTTGAAGATCTCAATGTGATCTTATTCTTTGGAACTACTATACTGTTTTTTGAATTCAAGACAATTTGATGACTAATTTTTTTGTTCATCAGATAGTCTTTATATGAAAATTGCCCGGGGTTTAAAGGACCTTTAATTTTCCGTACAGCTTCGAATGTAAGAATTTTCTGACCTACAGACCAGGGTTTACTAACACTGTCTTTTGATTGCTGAATCAAAACTTTGCCATTTACTTTACGTGTCCCCCAGCTAATAATTTTTCCACAGTAGTTAGTTGAAAAGGAATAGCTTCCTAAAACACATTCAATTTCTATTTGTTTCAGCAAGTCAGTGCCACCCTCTATATTTTGAAAATGATTTTTGTCTGGTGTATAATATGATTTGAAGTAAATCATTCCAACGAGCAAAAAACAAACATAAATGAGTAGAGTTTTGAGAAATCTAAAATTTCTTAAAAAATGTAGAAGGTATGAGACTAGAAAAAGCCCTAATCCAAATTGAAATAATTTGAGAAGAGAAAATGAGATAAAAAATGAAATTACAGCACCTAAAGTAAATAGGAGTACAGGAATGAGTAAAGGTGATTTGGGCAATTTCATAACCCAAATTTACAAGGATAAAAAAAAGAAGGTCTATTTTTTGCTGATTGCTGTATAGATTAGGTGAGCTATTTTTTCACTTGTACCCGCTGATCCCAATAATGATAATATCTTTTGATATCCTTTATTTAGAGAATTATTTTTGGAATTTAATAAGCTTGTTAATTCTACTTCAAGTCTTTTTGGAGTACACTCGCCTTGAATTAATTCTAAAACTACTTTACTATCAACAATAAGATTTACCAATGAAATATATTTAAGGTTGAGTATTTTCTTGGCAATCCAATAACTGAGATAACTGCTTCTGTAGCAGACCAACTGAGGCACTTTGAATAGTGCAGTTTCTAGTGTTGCTGTTCCACTAGTAACTAGCGCTGCAGAACTGTGTTGGAGCAGATCGTAAGTGGCTCCATAAATAATCTTCAAAGGACTTGTTTCAATCAATTGATGGTAATAATCAGGAGGAATACTTGGAGCAGCAGCAATTACAAATTGGTGATTTGGGAACTTTGCAGCAACCTCTACAAAAAGAGGTAACATCTTCTTTATTTCTTGCATACGACTCCCAGGGAGTAAGGCAATAAGCGGTTTGTTTTCCTCAAGAAGATTAGAAGAAAGGAATGTTTTATTCTTTGGGTGATTGGGAATAACATCCATCAACGGGTGCCCAACATAATGAACCTTAAATTGATGTTTTTCTTCAAAAAATGTTTTTTCGAAAGGAAGGATAACATAAAGCGCGTCTATACATTGCTTTATTTTATGCACCCTATTTTCTTTCCAAGCCCAAACTTGGGGGCTGATATAGTAATGATTTTTAAAGCCTTTAGACTTTGCCCATTGAGCAATTCTTAGATTAAAACCTGGATAATCGATATAGATAATTACATCAGGATCATATTCTAAAATGTCTTTTTTACAGAAACTTATATTTTTTAAAATAGTAGGTAAGTGACTTACTACCTCCCAAAATCCCATATAAGCTAGGTCCCTAAAGTGTTTTACCAATTTTGCACCTTTTTCTTCCATAAGATCACCACCCCAAGCTCTGAATTGACCCATGGCATCTTGTTTTTTTAAAGCAGCAATCAGATGTGAACCGTGTAAATCACCCGAAGCTTCCCCAGAAATCAGATAGTATTTCACTACTAGGTAATTTAATTTATTTTTAAAACTGCAATAAAAAGAACAGTCAGTATTGATATTGCTACAATTCCTGCTGCGAAAGGGACTTTATTTTTTCTCAAGGCAATAAAAAATAACGGAAGATTAATTAGGGCAGCTATTGAAATCAAGCCTCCAAGTCGCTTTTGCTTGTATAAATAAAAAATAGAGTCTTCCAAAGAAGCATCTGAGAGGAAGAAAACAAGAAGGATCACACCAAAACTTGTCCACAATAAACCAGTTAAAATTCCCCAAAAAAAGTATTTATCTTTTATAAATTCCATGTGTTTAATTGTTGAATACTGTGGTGAGCAGTAAGGTCAAACTGTGTTGGGACAATGGAGATATACCCCTCTTTAAGGGCCCATTCGTCTGTATCTTCTCCTCTGTCCTGATTTACAAATGAACCTGTGAGCCAATAGTATTCTCTTCCCATAGGATTGGTTCTCTTGTCGAATTTTTCAACCCAATTTGCTTTTGCTTGCCTGCAAATTTTTATCCCTTTAATCTCCTCTTCTTGAAGTTTGGGGAAATTGACATTCAGGACTACATCTTTTGGAATTCCTCTAGTTAGAGCCTCAGTGGTAATTTGTTTAATAAATGATCTAAGGGGGTTGAAGTTGGCATTCCAATTAAAATCTAGAAGTGAGAAGCCAATGGCAGGAATGCCTTCGATTCCAGCTTCCATTGCGGCACTCATTGTTCCAGAGTATATCACGTTGATCGAAGAATTTGAGCCGTGATTGATTCCAGAAACACAAAGATCTGGTTTGCGCCCCAATAGTTCATTTACAGCAAGCTTTACACAGTCAGCAGGAGTTCCTGAACAGCTGTATTCCAATTGTGGACCATCCGTTACAATGATTTTTTCACAATGAAGCGTAGAATTGATAGTGATCGCATGTCCCATTGCTGATTGAGGACTGTCAGGTGCTACAACAACAACCTCACCAATTTCATTCATAATTTCAATCAGCGTTCTGATGCCTGGTGCCGTAATGCCGTCGTCGTTGGTTACTAAAATTAAAGGTCTTTTTTTCATATTAATTTCGCATCGCTAAGGTAAGGAATCTTTTCTCCCCTTGGTTTTAAAAGAATATTAACAAAACTAAATTCAAATATGTTTATATTTATGGGCTATGATATTAAAACGATTACCTATGCGCTCCTTTATTTGGCTTTTGTCCATTATACTAGTAAGTGGCCTACTTTTTGGATTTAGTTTAAAAAATGAAGACCCCAACAAAGATAAGTTGCTATTAGAAATTATTTCCTATGTACTAGAACGGGGTCATTACAGTCCAAAGGAAATCAACGATGCCTTCTCTGAAAACGTATACATGGAGTATCTCAATAACCTAGATGGACAACATCGTTTTTTCCTCCAGCCGGATATCAAATCCTTTGAGTCGTTTAAGTATAAAATTGACGATCAAATCAAAAATACTGAGCTTACTTTTTTTGACCTGACTTATAACAAGCTTATCCAACGCATGGATCAGGTGGAGGAATTTTATTCAGACCTTCTTGAAGAACCCTTCGATTTCTCTAAGAAAGGAGAGATTGATTTAGATTTTGAAACTGCACCCTATGCGGCAAACATAGCTGAATTGAAAAAACTTTGGAGAAAGAGATTTAAATTAAACGCGCTCCAAAATTTTACTTCTGAAAAAGAAGATCAAAAAAAACGAGCTGAGAAAGATTCAACTTTTACAGTGAGTTTAGATATAGAACTTGAAGCAAAGGCGAGGGAAAATATTAAGGAGAATATGAGTAACTTTTTCGAGAACTTTAGTGATCTCAAAAGGAAAAACTGGTTTTCTTTTTACATTAATTCGATGGTAGTTCAGTTTGATCCGCATACATTCTATTTAGCCCCCAGCGATAAAGATCGATTTGACACCAGTATGTCAGGAAAATTTGAGGGAATAGGAGCTCGCTTAAGCAAAAAAAATCAACAAGTGAAAATTGTTGAAGTTATTTCTGGAGGCCCCGTTTGGAGAGATGAGTTATTGGAGATTGGAGATGCGATCCTTAAAGTAGGACAAGAGGGTGAGGAGCCAGTCGATATCTCAGGAATGGTTTTAGACGATGCCGTAAAATTGATCAAAGGCCCAAAGGGTACTAATGTCTATCTAACTATTAAAAAAGTAGATGGTACCATTGAGGTAGTAACCGTTACTCGGGATGTGGTCGTTCTTGAAGAGACATATGCCAAATCTTCCTTAATAAAAGATGTTTCAGGAGACTACGGTTTGATAGAGCTTCCTAAATTTTATATCAACTTTCAAGATTATAATGAACGGAATGCTGCAACTGATGTTAAAAAAGAATTAGAGCAACTCAAGCAAAAAAATGTTAAAGGAATAATACTTGACTTGAGAAATAATGGAGGGGGCTCTCTGAAAACAGTAGTCGACATGACAGGTTATTTTATAGAAGAAGGGCCAGTTGTACAAGTAAAAAGTACTGGGGGTAGAAAAGAAGTTTTAAAAGATGTGGACCCCAGTGTGGTTTGGGATGGACCTTTAGTAATTTTGGTTAATGAATTTTCTGCTTCTGCTTCTGAAATATTAGCAGCAGCTCTGCAAGATTATAATCGAGCTATTATTCTTGGAAGTCAGCAGACTTTTGGAAAAGGTACGGTTCAAAATATTATTGATCTGAATAGAATGATTTCAGGAGGCACCTACGGTGATTTGGGAGCACTTAAGGTAACCACAGATAAATTTTATAGAATTAACGGATTGTCCACTCAATTAGAAGGTGTTAAAAGTGATGTGGTCTTCCCTGATCGTTATGCAATGGTAGATATGGGTGAAAAAGACCAAAATAATCCACTATCTTGGGATCGAATTACGCCAGCATCATATACTCCCTTGCCAAAGTTTCGAAATTATGACTACTCTTTGGAACGAAGCAAACAAAGACTGGAAGAGAATCCATTTGTTGCACTTATTGAAGAACAAGCAGCTTGGATTAAAAAACAACAGGATGATTCACACTATTATCTAGATTATGAATCATTTAAATCCAAAAGAGACTCAAACAGAAATTATGCTTACCGTTTTAAAAAATTGTCAGAATTTGAATCCGCTCTGGAATTTCAGTGGCTTCCTGAAGCTGTATCAACTGAGGCTCCTAGCGAGGATTTAATTGAAAAAAGAAAGCGTTGGGAAAAATCCTTAAAGAAGGATTTATATATCTCAGAAGCAGTTGAAATTTTGAAGGACTTGTCGAATCAAATTAGCAAAGCCAAGCCAATCGCTCAGCTTAAAGAAAAATAGTCCTTGGAGTTTAAACGTTATTTTTTTCGTTTCAAAAAAGACGTTTGGGCAATAGGGAGCAGTCTCTTTATTTTATTCATTTCATTATTTGCTATTTTCGCTTATGTTTTGGCTCCTGACAAAACAAAATTTGCGAATCAAATGCATTTGTCCATTCACTCTAAGCCTCCAGGGTTTTCATGTAAAATGTTATTGATTCCTAATGTTGATCAAAAAGCTCAATCCTCAGTATTTTTTGGTCGACTTAATGCAAACGAAGAAATCCCTGTAAGTGACATACGTTGGTTGGCTTCAAGTCTTGAATATAAAAGGTTTGGAAATGCAATAGATTATTATGAAGAAATTTCTTTTGATCGGTTTCCTCTGGTTCAAAATAAAACAGACATAGCTTCTCAATACATCTATAAAAAAACCTTTTTATTAGGGACAGATAAATACGGCCGTGACTTATTGAGTAGACTCTTGGTTGGATCTCGTATTTCGATTTCTATAGGCTTTGTGGCTGTATTTATTTCACTGATAGTGGGAGTGTCATTAGGTGCTATTGCAGGATACTTTGGGGGTTGGACAGATCGTTTGATTCTCTGGCTAATTAATGTGGTATGGTCTATTCCCACATTACTGATGGTCATAGCGATTACTTTAGCACTTGGGAGAGGGTATTGGCAAGTATTTGTTGCTGTTGGTTTGACTATGTGGGTTGAAGTTGCTCGTTTAGTTCGCGGGCAGGTCAAATCCATAAAAGAAGGTCTTTTTATTCAAGCTAGTACGGCTTTAGGTTTTTCAAGAATAAGAATACTTGTCCATCATATATTGCCGCTTGTTATTGCCCCTTTGATCGTAATCTCAGCTGCAAATTTTGCAAGTGCAATTTTGATGGAAAGTGGCTTGAGTTTCTTAGGGATAGGTGCACAGCCTCCAATGCCAAGTTGGGGAGGAATGGTAAA
>JAQWHT010000114.1 GCA_029249225.1 Flavobacteriaceae bacterium | reverse complement strand
GAAGAAGAAGAGTCTGTTGCACCAGTTGTTCAAACACCTCAACCAGAACCTGAACCAGAACCTGTTGAATATACTTTGACAGTATCAGCAACAGAAGGAGGTACGGTATCTTCTGAAGGAGGTACATATGATGAAGGGTCTGAGGTTACTATTACAGCTTCTGCAAGTGAAGGGTACAGATTTACAGGTTGGGAAGGAAATAGTTCTACAAGCGAAAGTCTAACCGTTACCTTAAATTCTAATCAAACCTATCTGGCATTATTCGAATTAATACCGATTTATACACTTACTATAACAACTGGTGAAGGTGGAACAATTTCAAGTGAAGGTGGAGAATATGAGGAAGGTACAGAGGTTGAAGTGACTGCAACGCCTAATGAAGGATATAGATTTGGTGGTTGGGAAGGAAATGATTCAACAAATGAAAGTTTAACCGTAACATTAAACTCTGACCAAACATTACAAGCTCTATTTGAATTAATACCAACTAATCCTGAAACACTTTTTCAATTTGAATACAACCTTCATACTAGTTTAAATGATTTTGCTTTTAAAGACTCAATATCATCAATATTTTTAAGGTTAGGGGAAATGATGCCAATGGAACCATATTTTGATGAAAATAGAGATCTTCAAATTAATGGTGTCTCTGTTTATTCTTGGTTGGCCGCTGGATCAAAACCTTTTTTATCTATAATTGGGGATACGGATCAATGCATTTGTGGAGTTGTAAATAATAAACTTGTGATGTCTCTTCAACTAACAGATGGTGATTTAAATGAAGGGGCGAATTTTAAATATGCCCTATTAGCACACGAATTTTTCCACGTATATCAAATGTATCTTTCTAAAGGTTTTGATCAAGGTGTATTTTGGTTAATCGAAGGGCAAGCAGCAACAATTGAATCTTTATATCTAAAAGAGTTTATAAACGATTCAGGTTACATAATGAATTTTTTAAATGAAGAAGCAAGTAGTTCATTTGATGAAGGAATACAAAATGTTGAAAGCTATGAATCTTACAACGGATTTAATTCTGTTTATGGTCAATATGGCGACATCACAATCTTTATGAATTTATCATTAGTTAAAATTTTACAAGAACAAGGAAATACAGAAAAAGAGTCTTTTAAAATTATTTTTGAAGATTATTGGGAAACAGACCCTAACGATTCGAATTGGAAAATAAAGTTTGAAGAGGTTTTTGGAATTTCAACTAGCGAGTTTTATCAAAGACTGAACGAATTTAAAACAAACCCTGAAAACTTAGTTCCTGAAATTTCTTTGAGTGAAATTTTTGAAAAAGAATAAATTAAATCATCAACTTATCCTCTTCATTAAGTTCAGTAACCTTTATTCACTAACTATCTGATAATCAGTGTACTTTATTTTGATTATACATAACTGTCTGTAAGTCAATTAATTGAACGCAGTGGGTTCTTAAACGCAATAATTTAGTCTTCTTTACCTATGAAGTCTCTGAAGCCTTTCCATCCTTTTTCTTTATAATAACTATGAGGATCTCTCGGCAACCTTTTATCAAAAGAACCTGATTTTGTATATGACCTCCAGTGATTTATGTCTTTAATTTTAATTTCTTTTATAATTACTTTTGCCTCTTCAAGGGTTGCTTTTTCACGATATTTTTCATCATAACCTAAGAAATCTCCCCAGCTCTTCCACCCCTTTTTAGCATAAACCCTATCAGCAGTTGAAGGAAGATTTATTTCAATGTTTTTATTTGATTTTATGAACTTCCTCCACTCCTTTCCAGACTTAAGGTTTAATGTTAAAGCAAATTTTTTTGCAGTTTCAAAATTTGCCCATCCAATTATTGATTTGTTATTAGGAGTCATACTTTTTCCTAAAAAATCATCAATACCATTCCAGCCCTTTGACCTGTAAACAACATCAGGTGACTTGGGAATATTTAAAGGAATTTTACCAGTATTATATTTTTTCTTCCATTCTTTCCACCCAGAAATATTTAACTTTTGGACAATTATTTTTGCAGTTTCAAAATCTACATAATTGATTTTTTCGGGAAAACCTAAAAATTAACATGCAGCCCTACTTCAATCCTAAAGGGATGGGTTGAAGAAAACTATTTTTGCATTGAATCACGGGGAATGGATTTGATATGTAATCCATTCTCTATACCTTAGTAGTAGTATTAACCATAAATCAATTAATTATGAAGAAAATAGTATCCCTCGTTTTTACACTAACTATTATTTATTCGTGCGGCAATACGACTTATATGGCCGAATTCGAAAAAAATACCAATACTGCGAAAACATTTTTTAAACTCCATGAAGAAGAAAATGCAGAAGCTATGTTTGAATATTTACATCCCGATATAGCATGGCATATGCCAGTTTATGGAATGGAAATGGGAGGTATTGAGGAGGTAAAAGCTGCTATTTTGGGTTATCAAGCTGAATTTGACAATATGAAATTTAATGCTGAATATTGGCTCCCTGGAGTAAATACTGAGACCGGAGTACCTGACGGAAGTACAAGAGTTTATGGAACTTGGGTCTCTACCAATGTGAAAACTGGAAAAGTGTCAACATTAACAAGCTATCATTCTTTTGAATTTAAAGACGGTAAAATCATTTCAGGTGGAGATTGGTTTGATTTAGGTGGGATGATGAATACTGTGGGGCATAAAAATATTGTAATTGCCGAATTCAAGATTTTACCAGGCAAACAAGAAGCGGTTTTTGCAGCGATGGAAGATGAAAAAATAGGGCTTAATATTACCAGAAATTATAAAGGATGTAATTCATTAATTAGCACTTATAATGATGATACCAATACCCTTTGGGTGGTTTCGGACTGGGATTCTTATGACGATTATAACGCGTACCTAGAATGGAGAACAAATGAATTTCCAGCCCTAGGAGAGGCTTTAGTCCCTCTTTTAGAGGGGGGAATGAAAGGCTTTAGACCTGTTTTTCCTAACTCAGATTATAAAATTTATTAATTCCAAGCCCTCCCTTATGGAGGGCTTTTTATTTTCCCCTCTAAGGCTTTTCTAGCCTTTGGTTTATTCTAGATATGATAACCAAATATGTCGGGAATTAGATTCAGAATCTTCAAAAGTATACTAAGGAAGAATTTAAAATAAGGCGTAATTTCAATATCTTAAACAAATTAAACAAACATGAACTACAATAGAAGAAAATTCATTCAAAATTCTTTGGCAACCTCTATTGGTATCCCCCTTTTAGCTCAAAATATTTGGGCCAATTCTCTTCCCAACAATCAAGACATTAAAATATCATTACAGTGCTTTTCATTCGCTGGAAAATTATTGAACGGAAAAATGGATATTTTAGATTTTCCTAAACAAGTTAGAGAAAATTTTAACCTTTCAGCTGCTGAATACTGGAATGTCCCTCTAATGCGAAAAAGGAAAGACCCTAAGTTTATTCAAGAACTCAATAAAAGAACTGCTGACTATGGCTTAGAAAATACCATAATGCTTGTTGATTTATTTGATGTAGAAACTAGAGTCTCTAAAAGTATCTGTGATCTAAATCCTAAAAAAAGGCTTGAGGCAATAGAGGAACACAAAGAATGGTTAGAGGTGGCCAAATCAATTGGTTGTAATTCCATTCGAGTTAATTTATGGTCTGAGGGGATGACTGCAACCGAGGTCAAAGACATAAGTGAAGAGTCACTGAACGCCCTTTTAGAATACAGCAGTTCCTTAGACCTGTCAATCGTTATTGAAAATCACGGTGGTTTTACTTCTGATGCAAGTTGGCTTGTGGATTTAATAAGAAGAATAAATCATCCTAATCTTGGGACTCTACCTGACTTTGGCTCTTTAAATTTTTGTTTAGAAAAAGCTCCTTCAAATGACAAAGGAGTTTTTAATACTGAGTGTGTAAAATACTATGACAAATATAAAGGTGTAGAAGAAATGCTCCCTTTTGCAAAAGGAATTAGTGCAAAGGCTACACATTTTGATTCTAATGGTGAAGAATTATCTACCGATTTTAAAAAAATGCTTGACCTTATTAAATTGTCCTCATTTAAAGGATATATTGCCATTGAGTACGAAGGCTCTATCATGGAAATGTACGGTAAAAATCCATCAGATTTCTTGCCCTCTAATGAGGGTATAGTAGCCACTAAAGATCTTATCGAAAAGTACTTGTAAATTTATGTTGCTTTTTTTTATAGCTTTTAAAAAACATCAGAACAATGAGCGCTAAAATAGGAACTGCTGTTTTCATTATTTGGATAAGCTGTAGTTTATCCTGTTCATCAAAACAAAATCAACTAAGAATTGATAAAGATCAATATAAGGATCGATTAAAAGGATTTTGGTTAGGAAGTTGTATTGCCAATTGGACTGGACTACCCACAGAAAACCAACGTACCGGATTTCCTTTTTATACTGATTCAGATTTTGGACCAGATAAGTTTGACTATGTACTTAACCAAGATCCTTGGGGAGCTGATGATGATACCGATATCGAATATGTATATCAATATGCTATCGAAAAATTTAAAAACCCTAAACTTTCTGGAAAGCAAATTAGTGCTATTTGGCAAGATCATATCGGGTTACCTAAACTTTGGGTTTCTAATCTGGCTGCTTTGGGTCAGATGCAAAATGGATCGGTCCCCCCAGAAACATCTCTGCCAGAAAATAACCCTATGTGGGAAATGATTGATGCTCAACTTACTACTGAAATTTTTGGAGTTTTAGCCCCTGGTCGACCAGATGTAGCACTGGAAATGGCTCGTCTTCCTATTCGCACTACAGCTTATTTACACTCCAAATGGGCTTCAGAGTTTTATGTAATTATGCATTCAATGGCTGTCTTAGCTGATCAATCCCTTTCTCATAAAGAGCAAATTTTTTGGTTAGCAGCTCAAGCTAGAAAGCGTATTCCAGATTGGTCTTACATTGCAGATATGTATGATTTTGTTAAAGCAGAATATGATGAAAATCCAGATAAAGACAATTGGGAACTCACAAGAGATAAGGTAGCTCAAAGATATCAGTATGAAATTAATGCAGGGTATCAATACCGTTATCCTTGGGATTCAGGGATTAATTTCGCTGCTTCAATGGTCAGTTTATTCTTTGGAGAGGGCAATTTCAAAAAAACTATCCGAATTGGGTGTATGAGTGGTTGGGATTCTGACAATCCTACTTCCACTTGGGGAGGATTACTTGGATTTATTTATGGTCACAACACATTACAACAACATTTTAATAAGACTAATTTCTCAGATCTATACCATATAGCACGAACCCGTTATAACATGCCAAAACCTATTGATAATTTTTCAGATATGGCATCCAGAGGAATCCAGATTATTGATAAGGTTGTTGTGGAAGAAATGAAAGGAGGCCTAGACTCAAATAGCTGGGTAATACCTTTGAGAACTAATCCTATAATTAAGGATAAAACACCAAAGACTAGTGTGCCATGGGTAGTAATTGAAGACAGTAACCCCCGATGGAAGTACGAGGGGTTTAAAACAAAAAAAGACGAATGGAATGCCTCAGGAGCATCACTCAGTTTTGGTTATCAGGACTGTAAAGCTGAAATTAGCTTTTATGGTAAAGCAGTTCAATACTACGCTTTTAAAAGTTCTAAAGGGGGAACCGTATCTATAGAGCTTGATGGGAAAAACTATGGGGAGTTTAGTTTAAAAAGTAATACAAGTGATTATGGCCATTACTATATTAAAATTTTTGAGCAGTTTAACTTAAATGAAAAGGAACACAGATTGAAAATAATTGGAGACAGTGCTTTTACCGAAAAAACCATAGATATGATATCCATTATTCCACTGTAAGATGAGTTCCTTATTTTGGTCAACTAAAAAAGATTTTATCTCCGAATTTAAACCTTAATCTTTTTAAATAAATCCAATCAATTCGTTAAACTATAACTTTTTGTTATTTAACTATTTAAAAACAGTATCTACATAGTAGTATTTAAATAAATTAACTTATTAGAATTGCATATTGATAAACATAGTTAAATGTTTGTTTAGTTTTATTTATTGTCTTGTGGGGATGAAGTAATGCAGTAAGAATTTGATGATGGAAGATGCTTCATATACCAGTCCCCACTTTACATCACCTCCTTATATAATCTTTAACGCTTTTTTTTGACCAACTTTTGATCTTTCGCTAAAGAAAGCGGATGCAGTTTTTCGAAGTCCTAAATGGTTCTTTATTTTTATTGAATAACGGATCAAACGATACTTCATAAAGAAAAACAGATTTGAAGCTTTAAAAAATTAATGTATGCAATTTTTTAAGCTTTATCTTCAAAAACTGATTTTTTGTAGTATTTGATAAAACTAGAAAAATCATTTAATCGCTATTTAAATACTATTTTGTCTTATGTTTAAATCTATTAGTTAAACATAATTTTTTAAGAGAATTCTATTTAAAAAAAAACTTTGTGTTGTCATTAATTTCTTTGACTTCATCTAGCTGTTACACTTGGCCAAAAAAAGTAAAATCATGTTATTAAAAAGTTAAATATTCTCACAACACTATGTTTTACAGATATTTATATTTTTTTGGAAGAGTCAGGAGTCTGAAAACCGTTCAGCGTTTAGTTCTTGAAAAATAGAAATGGACTCAACATTAAACTAATATTTACTGGTTTTTAATCGAAAAAATTAAGCCATTTAAATATCCCTGGTTAGCTATAATTTAACATTTTTTTAAATTTTATTTTCACATAAACTAATTATAGTATAATTTGAGCACGCTTAATTAACTATATATATTAAAAACTAAAAATGGAAAAATTCAAAATTAATTTTCTTGTAGGATTATTTTTGCTCTTCTCAGCTAATAGTTTTGCTCAATCAAGTGTTTCTGGAACTATTTCAGACTCTGATGGGAATCCAATTCCTGGAGCGACTATTATTGTTGATGGGACCACAAATGGAACTACAACAGACTTTGACGGAAACTATACGATTTCCGTTAACTCAGGACAATCACTTCAATTCTCAAGTCTTGGGTTTTCAACCCAAATCATAAGATTTGGAGATCAATCCACTATTGATGTGATCTTACAAACATCAGCTGAAGCTCTAGACGAAATTGTTGTTACAGGGTATGGTACACAAACAAAACGTGAAACCACGGGTGCTATTTCTACCGTAAAAGCTGCAGACTTAAATATAATCCCTTCGGGTAATATTGAGCAGCAATTTCAAGGAAGAATTCCTGGGGTTACTGTAATTTCAAATGGTAGTCCTGGTTCTACGAGTCAAATTCGTGTACGTGGATTTGGTGCTTTTGGAGGTAACGAACCTCTTTATGTAATTGACGGTGTTCCAACAACGAACATTGACTTTCTAAATCCTGGTGATATTGAATCAACTACAGTATTGAAAGATGCTGCATCAGCTTCTATATATGGGGCAAGAGCGGCAAATGGAGTTATTGTTATGACTACTAAGTCTGGTTCTAGAACGCAAGAGTCTAAAATTACCTTAGATTACACTCTAGGTTTGACAGATCCAAACGTAGGTGGATCTCCTGAAATGTTGAATCCTCAACAAATGGCAGAGTGGACCCATAGAGGATATGAAAATAATGCTGCAGCAAATGGAACGCCTGTCGCCTATACACACCCTCAGTATGGTACAAACGCAACTCCTGTTCTTCCAGATTACCTTCATGCCAATGGAGCAAACGGAATTGTTGGAGGTGTTGATCTAGCAGCCATCCAAGCAGCGTATGATGCTGACCCATTGAATACTTTCTTGATTAAATCTAACAAACAAGGAACAAACTGGTATGACGCGATTACCGATACGGCTCCTCTTCACCGTTTCTCATTAGGTGCCAATGGTGGAAATGAAAAAGGACGTTACTACATAGGTATGGGTTCTCAATTTCAAGATGGTATTTTAATAAATAACATTCTTAGAAGACATACTTTAAGGACTAACTCTAAATACGACATCACTGATTTCTTATCAGTAGGTGAAAACATTCAAGTTACCTACAGAGAAAACAAAAGAGCCGGTGCTGGAGGTAGCATTACTTCTGCAGACGATGAATCAGAAATATTATCTGCCTACAGAATGCCTACTATCATCCCCGTTTATGACGAATTTGGTAGCTACGCAAGTACAAAGGCTGCTGGATTTAACAATCCAAGGAATCCCGTGAGAAGACTGATTGAAAACGGGAAAGACGATACCTCTTACAGCCTAAGCGCATTCGGTAACGTCTATGCTGACTTAAAGATTATGGAGGGATTAACATTCCGAACTAGTCTTGGTGGAAGTGTTTCTAACTTTTACTATCAAAATTACAACTACCCTTACTTAGGAGACTCAGAAACTGAAGCAAGTTATACTTTCTCAGAAGGTTCTGGGAAAAACATCTCGTGGGTCTTTGCAAATACTGCTTCTTACGACAACACGTTTGGAAAACACGGTGTTAAGTTATTAGCTGGAGTAGAATCTTTAAATACCGGCTTTGGAAGACAGATGAATGGATCAGGGATCAACCCCTTTTCTCAGGATTTAGATTTCGTTAATATGTCTACAGTTGCTAACCCTCAGGTAAATAGTTTTCTTTACAACGGTGTAAACTTCTTCTCTACCTTCGGTAAATTAGATTATAACTTCGATGAAAGATACTATGTTTCAGGAACTGTTCGTCGTGACGGATCTTCTCGCTTTGGTGTTAACAGTCGTTATGGTGTTTTTCCAGCATTTTCTGGTGCTTGGAGAGTCACTTCAGAGTCCTTTATGCAAGGTTTAACTTGGATAGACGATTTGAAAATCCGTGGAGGATGGGGAGAAATGGGTAACTCAAATAACGTCGACCCTGCTAACCAATATAGCTTATTTGCTTCCAGTAGAGGAGGTACTTTCTACCCAATTGGAGGGCAAAATAACGGAGCAGATCAAGGATTTGCTGTTTCACGTATTGGAAACCCTAATGCACAGTGGGAAACTTCTGTAACAACCAACGTTGGTTTTGATGTAACTTTATTTAACAATAAAGTTGATATTATCTTAGACTGGTGGAAAAAAGACACCCGCGATCTATTATACCAAATCCCACTTGCAGGGGTGACTGGTAACTTTGCAAGTGCTCCTTCAGTAAATATCGCAAGTATGTTAAACCAAGGATTGGATTTCCAAATTGTAAATAGAGGAAGTTTAGGAGAAGGAATCGCATACGAGGTAACATTAAATAGCTCGTTCTTGAAAAATGAAATTACAGCCTTAGCTGATGGAATCGAATATTTTGACGGAGGTTCCTATAGAGGTATTGCCCCTATCCGTAATGCGGTTGGACAATCTCTTTCTACATTCTTTGGTTATAAAGTTACTGGTTACTTTAACTCTCAAGCTGAAGCTGATGCAGCGAATCAAGATGGTGCAGGTGTTGGACGTTTCAAGTATGAAGATGTTAATAACGATGGTAAAATCACACCAGATGATAGAACATTTATTGGAAGTCCAGTTCCAGATTGGACTGGAGGTATGAACTTAAATATTCAGTACAAGAACTTCTCTTTGAATACGTATTTTTATGCTTCTGTAGGTGCTGAAATATTTAACCAATCTAAATGGTTTACTGATTTCTTCGGAACCTTTGAAGGATCTGCTAAAGGAGTAAATGCACTTCAATCATGGACTCCTGCATTGGGAGACAATGCAGCCGCTCCAATTTGGGAAAGCGCAACCAACTTAAGTACAAGTGGAGCTGCTAACTCTTGGTATGTTGAAGATGGTGACTTCTTAAGATTACAAAGTTTAGCATTAAGCTATGACTTTGAAGGGGCGATACTTGACCAATTAGGATTAAGTGATCTCTCTATTGGGATCTCTGGAAATAATCTGTTCACGATAACTAACTATTCTGGACTAGATCCAATGGTAGGTGGAGCAGATACAAATTTCGGTGTTGATGTAGGAAACTACCCTGTAACACCGAGCTACTTACTAAATATTAGAATTAATAAATGATGAAAATGATGAAAATGATGAGAATTTTAAATGCAAAAACCGCGATGGTCGCACTAGCTGCATCCTTTGCGATCACAGTAAGCTGTGAAGATGAATTTCTAGATGTTGGTGCTACTGGTTCCTTAGGGGAAGCACAGCTAACAACTACGTCAGGTATTGACGGCGCGCTAATCGGTGCATATTCCGCACTAAACGGAGTATTTGGTAACCGTTTTGAAGGACCAAGTAGCTGGGTTACTGGCTCAATTGCTGGTGGCGAAGCCAATAAAGGAACAGATCCTGGTGACTATAGCACCATTAACCCGATTCAGCGTTATGAAACTGACCCTACTTCAGGAGATTTAAATAACCATTGGAGAGCTCGTTTTGAAGGTGTTTCTAGAGCAAATAAAGTGCTTCAATTGGTCGCAATGTCTGAAGTAATTTCTGCTGCCGATGCAGCAAGAATAACTGGAGAAGCTAGAATGCTTAGAGGACATTTCTATTTTGATTTAAAAAAGCATTATAACAACGTGCCTTTTGTAGATGAAACAATAGAAGCTGCCGATATTTCTTCTGTTCCTAATACTCCTGGTGTTACTTGGGATAACATTATTGCAGACTTTGAATATGCCTACGCTAATCTTCCTGAGGTTCAAGCTCAAGCAGGACGTGTAAACAAATGGGCTGCTGCAGCCTATCTCGGAAAAGCAAAAATGTTTAAAAAAGATTATGCTGGAGCCAAGTCTACATTTGATCAGGTCATTGCCAATGGAAAATCTCCGTCTGGTGAAAAATATGGTCTTTTGGAAAACTATCCTGATATATTTAATGCTGAATTCGATAATCATAAAGAAGCAATTTTTGATGTAGAGTCTGCTAATAACACAGGAAGTGTTCAAAATGCAAACTATTTTGATGACCTGAATTATCCATACAATACGGGTTCAGATGGTCCTGGAAACTGCTGTGGATTCTTCCAGCCTTCAATTGCACTTGGTAATGCATTCAGGACTGTAAATGGTCTTCCTAGATTGAATGGAGAGGAGTTTACTAGTGCTGAGGAGCTGAAACATGATTTTCTATTAGAATCTTCCGATGCTTTTACACCAGACGCTGGAAAGTTAGATCCTCGTGTTGATCACTCTATCGGAAGAAGAGGTATTCCTTATTTAGATTGGATTGCACACCCAGGGAAAAACTGGATTCGTAAGCAAGATTATGCAGGGCCTTATTCTCCTAAGAAATACATTTACTATAAGTCTCAAGAAGGGAGTTTGACAGATGCGAGCTCTTGGACTAGAGGGTATGCTTTAATGAACTATACTATTATTCGTTATGCTGATGTATTGCTTATGGCTGCAGAAGCTGAAATTGAAGTAGGTTCATTAGCAAAAGCGCTTGAATACGTAAATATGGTTAGAAGTAGAGCGGCAAATACTGCACACTGGGTAAAAAATCCAGACGGTTCTAACGCTGCTAACTATGAAATTTCATTATACGATTCTTTCCCTGATAAGGCATTTGCAACTAAAGCTGTTCGTCAAGAACGTAAGCTTGAGCTTTCTGGTGAAGGACACCGTTTCTTTGATTTGGTTCGTTGGGGTACAGCTTCAGAAGAATTGAACGCTTACTTATCTTACGAATCAAAGTATTTGGTTGCAAAGTTTGGTGGGGCAACTTTCAAAGCTGGAAAAAATGAATACTATCCAATCCCACAAACACAAATTGATATTCAAGGGTCTGATGTACTAAGTCAGAATCCAGGGTACTAATTTGTTAATAGTACAATTTTAAAAAGGAGGGCTATGCCCTCCTTTTTTTGTTGTTATAATTAACTGCCTTACTTTTGTATTCTTTTATATATTATATGCGTTTATTACTTCTTCATTTGTGCCTTTTTTTCTGTTTCTGTGCCTGTTCAGATAATAATGAATTATTCAAACGGATTGACCCCAAATATTCCAAAATTGAATTTAATAATAAGATTGTAGAAAATGATTCATTAAGTATACTCGATAATGAGTTTTTTTACAACGGAGCTGGTGTTGCCTTGGGCGATTTGAACAATGATGGGTTACTCGATGCTTTTTTTGCAGGAAATCAAGTCGATAATCAATTGTATATCAACAAGGGAGAACTCCAATTTGCAAATGAAAGCCTAAAGGCTGGTATCCAAAAGAAAAATTCATTAATCTGGTCTTCAGGGGTCAATATCGTAGATATAAACCAAGACGGTTTATTAGATATTTATGTTTGTAATACCTTGAGGACTGAAGATAAGCTGAGAGCTAATTTACTTTATATAAATCAAGGTTTTGATGAGAAGGGAACTCCAAGCTTTAAAGAAGAGGCAGAAGCATATGGTCTAAATGATAATAGTTACTCATCCCATGCCCAGTTTTTTGACTTTGATAATGACGGTGATCTCGATTTATTTATTGGCGTAAATCGAATTGAAAATATTGATCCTAATGTGTTCCAAAATCTACAAAGTGAAACTGCAATTTTAAGTATTGACAAACTGTATGAAAATATCGGGTCAGAATCCTTAGGACATCCATTTTTTAAAGACATCTCTAAGGCTGCGAATATTAAGTTACACGGCTTTAGTCATAGTTCCCTGATACAAGATATTAATCATGATGGTTTATTGGATATATATGTCTCTAACGATTATTTGAGTAATGATATCGTTTATCTTAATCAAGGAAATAAAACCTTTAAAAACGAAGCTAGGGCCATGTTCAAACACTTTAGCTTAAGTTCTATGGGGAGTGATTTAGGAGATATAAATAACGATGGGAAATTAGATGTTTTTATCTCTGAAATGCAACCCTACTATAACAAAAGAAAAAAGCTGTTTCAAAAAGGAACCAGTTATACCAAAGAAATTTTAACCCGTCGATACGATTACGAATATCAATATCCAAGAAATGTTTTACAACTTAATCAAGGGATCAATCCAAATACTGGGTTACCCCTTTTTAGTGAAATTGGAATGAGCTCTGGTGTTGCTGAAACCGACTGGAGTTGGGCAAGCTTATTTGCTGATTTTGATAACGACGGCTGGAGTGATCTGTTCATCGTTAATGGTTTTCCTAAAGATATAATCGATAAGGATTTTGGAGACTTTAGAGTAACAGCAAATCGATTGGTGAGCAGAGAACAATTACTCTCAGCAATTCCACAGATTAAAGTTGCCAACTTTGCCTTTAAAAATAATGGGAAACTAAAGTTTGAGGACGTTTCGAATTCTTGGGGCATCGATTTCTCCTCCTATACAAATGGAGCAGTTTACGGAGATTTAGATAACGATGGAGATTTAGATCTACTACTCAACAACATCAATGATCCAGCCACCTTACTGGAAAACACCTTGTCAAATGAAGCGGGTTTAAACAATTTTATCCGTTTCAATTTAGTAGGAAAAACCCAAAATCAACAAGCTTTTGGAAGCGAAGTGAGACTCTACAATGGAGAAGAAATTCAAACCAAAATAATTTTGTCTGGTAGAGGGTATCTGTCACAACCCGAGCCAACGGTCCATTTTGGATTAGGCTCAAAAAAACAAGTAGACTCGGTAGAGGTTCGATGGCTTGATGGTAGCACTCAAAAATGGTATGATTACGAGATAAACACAACCAATACCTTAACCTATCAAGAAGATCTGTTGAAAACAAGTTCTAGTCTAAAACAAAGAAAAACTCTGTTATCAGAGGAAAGTGCTTCTACAAAACTTCTTCATCAAGATATTGACGAAGACTTTATTGACTTTAATCTTCAAATTACAATTCCTCAGAAGTTTTCTCAAAGCGGGCCTGCCCTTGTTGTTGGCGATCTAAATGGAGATGGTCTTGAAGATTTACTCATCGGGGGGAGTCGTGGAAAAAAGGAAACTCTTTTTTATCAAAATAAAAACGGTACTTTTTCAAAAAAGAGTCAATCCTTTAAAAGTGAAGCTCGGGATCTGGAGGAAGATGCAGGTATTGCACTATTCGATATTGAAAACGATGGAGATTTAGATGTTTATTTTGCTCATGGGTCCGGACAATTTTCTCCTAATTCAACAGCCTATGACGATGCAATATGGATTAACAATGGTTTGGGCGAATTTACTAAGGCCAAAATTGACTTACCCAATGCTGGAAAAAATAGTTCTTGTGTAAAGCCGGGTGATTTTGATGGAGATGGTGACCTTGACCTTTTTATTGGAAACAGGGTAGTCCCAGGTCAATATCCAGTTTCAGATCGTTCCTATCTTTTAGAAAATAAAAGTACTGCCCATCAAATCCTTTTTGTTGACGCTTCAGATAAAATGAGTACAGGAAAAAAAGAATTAGGATTGATCAACGATGCCCTTTGGACTGACTTTAATAATGACGGTTGGCAAGACCTCATTGTAACTGGCGAATGGATGCCTATTTTGTTTTTTGAAAACAAAAAAGGATTCCTTGAAAAACTAGAAAATACGGGAGTAGAATCCGCAAAAGGATGGTGGAAAAGTACAACTTCTGCCGATTTAGATAACGATGGTGATCTTGATTATGTATTTGGAAATTTCGGACTTAATACCTTTTTCAAAGCTTCATCTAAAATGCCAATGACCATAATTGCAAAAGATTTTGATGAAAATGGAAGTGTTGATCCATTTATCTCAATTTATGTTAGAGACAGTCTTGGAACCAAGAGAAACTATCTTTATCACCCTTGGGATGATGTTATCAAACAATTCAGGGCGTTAAGAAAAAGTTTTAATTCCTATAGTGCATTTGGTGAGGCTACTGTTGACCAAATTTTTGAAAATCAAAATATTTCTGATGCGCTAATAAAAAACGTTACCTGGATGGAAACTTCTTGGGTTGAAAATTTAGGAAGCAATAAGTTTAAACTTCATAAACTACCTAAAGAAGCGCAATGGGCACCTGTATTTGGAACAAGTACTTTTGATCTGAACCAAGATGGATATGAAGATCTACTGATCGTTGGTAATGATTTTGGAGTAGAAGTTAATCAAGGTCGATTGGACGCCCTTCAAGGTTTAGTGCTAATTAACGACCAACAAAAAGGATTTATCCCTCAGACTCTAGAACAATCTAATTTTATCGTGCCTAAAAACGGGAAGAGCTTAGTACAAATCAATGTCGGAGAACAGCCCTATTTTGTTGCTTCCCAAAATAATGATAGCTTAAAAATATTTAAACCCGCTTTTGATCAAGAACCAAAAATGATTCGTTGGAAAGAAGGAGAGACAGATTGTATAATTTATTCTAAATCCAATTCCATACAAAGAAGGTCAAAAGAAGGACGCTTTAGTTTTCAATCTCAAGGAACTTCTACTTTTTGGATTACAGAACAGATTAAAAAAATTGAATTTTATGATTCTCAACAAAAGATTCTCAGGACTGAATCTTTTGAATAATTCAAACAAGTATCCAGAAAATTTATCAACTCTTGATCTGTATGTTTAGATCATCGTTATAATCTGATGTATCAAAATCGAAAGGATTGTTAATTCAATACTCTTCAATTAAAGTCCATTTTCAATATTATCTAGATAAAATAATTAAATTGCTGATTAAAAGGTTGTTACTAAAATTTAATTAGATGAAAAATAGGGCTATTAAACATATAGGTTTTACTCTTTTAACACTATATATTACAGGATGTATATCTGAGAACCCAAAGGAATTAGAGTCTGAAAAGCAAAACATCTTATTTATCTCTATTGATGATTTAAGACCAAAACTGGGTTCATACGGTGAAACCAAGATGATTACTCCTAACATTGATCAGCTCGCCGCCAATGGACTCCGGTTCAATAATGCCTATACCAATATAGCTGTTTGTGGTGCTAGTAGGGCAAGTATTATGACTGGGGTGCGCCCCAGTCAGAAAAGATTTAATGATTTTTCAACTCGTGCTTCTGTAGATGCTCCATCTGCAATTCCTTTAAACCAAATTTTTAAAGAAAATGGATATGAAACCATTGGTTACGGTAAAATTTATCACCATGAAGATGATTTTAGTAAATATTGGTCTGAGGTTGATAAAGGGAACCCCCATGTTTTTCAAGATCCTAAATCAATAGAAACTATCAATAATGCTGAACGAGGTGAATACGGTAAAAAAACACCCATTCTAGAATATCCTGAAGTAGATAATTATTCATATAACGATGGGAAAATCACAAAAAAAGCTATCGCTAAAATGAAAGATCTCAACGATCAAAATAAGCCTTTTTTTATGGCTGTAGGATATGTATCACCTCATTTACCATTTATTCAACCAAAAAAATATTGGGATCTATACGATCATGATTCTATTGAATTGGCTGACAATACTTACAAACCAGAAAATTCACCTCAGATTGCGATTGAAGCTCAACACAATTCAGCGGAACTTAGAAAAAACTATTTAGGAATCCCTGAGGATGGTATCCTTAGTGACTCCCTCTCTCGAGATTTAATTCACGGGTATTATGCTAGTGTAAGTTATATGGATGCCCTCATTGGAGAACTCGTTCAAAGTTTAGATGACATTGGAATACGAGAAAATACTACGATCATTTTATGGAGTGATCATGGATATTTTTTAGGAGAACACGGTTTTTGGTGTAAGCACAGTACTTTTCATGAGGCCATAAAAATTCCCTTCATTATTTCATCACCAAATTTTGTCACCAATAGGACTACTGAATCCTTTACTGAACTTGTAGATGTCTATCCAACACTTTGCGAAATTGCCAATATTAAAGCTCCAGATTACCTTCAAGGAAAAAGTTTAATTCCTGTTTTAAAAGATCCCACTAAAATTCTTAAAAAGGAAATTTATACCCGTTATAAACAAGGTGAAGCTGTAGTTGACAAAAACTTTTCATATACTGAATTTTTTGAGGGAGAAGAGTATATTGGCAATATGTTATACTATCTTCAAAATGATAGAAAGCAAAATGTAGATATTTCAAATCGCCCGGAAAATGCTAAATTAATAGAGAAATACCACAAGAAATTGAAAGTCATGAGAGAAAAAGTAAATAAAGATCCTTTTAAATGATTGTAAATTTTACTTTTTAGATATGTCGTCCTTAATCAAAAAAATAATTGTTGCTAATTTATTTTTTTTCACGAGCATTTGTTGTAATAATAAGACTCATGAACACACACACAGTAAGAAGCAAACCTCGTCGCTAAAAAATACATTTCATAACGATTTTTTTATCGGAGCTGCCATCAATCAAAATCAAATTCTTGGGCAAGATTCAATGGCAAAATTATTGTTAAAAAAGGAGTTCAACTCTATTACTTCGGAGAATAATTTGAAATGGATGTATATTGAGCCTTCGCCCAACAATTTTAATTTTGTGATCAGCGACAAATTCGTTGCACTAGGAGAAAAAAACAACATGTATATCGTTGGTCATACCCTAGTTTGGCACTCTCAAATTGCAGACTACATGAATGAAATTACAGATAGTGTTAGGATGGCTAATTATATGGAGTCCCACATAAGAGCGCTTGTTGGTAGGTACAAAAATCGCATTCATTCTTGGGATGTGGTAAATGAAGCACTTAATGAAGACGGTTCGTTAAGAGAATCCATTTTTTATTCTTTGCTGGGAGAAGAATATATTGAAAATGCTTTTCGACTCGCTGCTGAAGTAGATCCAAAAGCTGAACTCACCTACAACGATTATAATTTATGCAAGCCCTCCAAAAGAGAGGGCGTTATAAAATTGGTCCAGAACATTCAAAAAAACGGTGCTAAAATTGATGCCGTTGGCATTCAAGCCCACTGGAACTTAAATGATCCTCCACTGGATGAAATTGAAAAAACTATACTTGCCTTTTCAAAATTAGGAGTAAAGGTGATGTTTACAGAGCTTGACGTTTCGGTCTTACCAAATCCGTGGGAATTAGAAGGTGTGGATGAGAACCAAAATTTCCAACAATTTGAAGGAAATACCAAAATGAATCCTTATCCTTTAAAGCTCCCTGATTCTATACAAGTTCAGCTAACAAAACGTTATGAGCAAATCTTCGCTTTATTTTTAAAACATCAAGAGAAAATTAGCAGAGTTACCTTTTGGGGAATTTCTGATAAACAAAGTTGGTTAAATAATTGGCCCATAAAAGGAAGAACAAACTACCCGCTTTTATTTGACAGGGAGTACCAAAAAAAAGACGCGTACATGGGTATTATCAATCAAAAAAAACAAACTCAATTTTAATAAAAACCTGATGAATCCAAAAACTCAAGTATTGTCCATAAAAGAAAAGGTAGGATACAGTCTTGGTGACTTGGCTGCCAACCTTGTTTTCCAGACGTTGGTGACCTATTTAGCTTTTTTCTATACAGATATTTACGGGCTTGAAACTAGTGATGCCTCAGCAATTATTCTTGTTGTGGGACTACTTGCAGCTTTTGGATTCAATCCAATTATTGGAACTTTAAGTGATAGGACAAACTCTAAATGGGGAAAGTTTAGACCCTGGATTCTTTACACTTCTATTCCTTTAGGAGTCGTTGCGCTTTTAGCATTTAGCACCCCTGATTTCCAATACAAAGGAAAGGTAATTTATGCTGCCGTCACCTACACGCTGTTGTTACTGTTTTATGCAGCAAATAATTTACCCTATTCAGCATTAAGTGGAGTGATTACTGGAAATATGAGTGATCGGAACAGTTTATCTTCCTTTCGGTTTGTAGCAGTAATGTTTGCACAGTTTTTTGTACAAGTATTTATGCTCCCAATCATTGAGACTGCTGGAGGAGGAGATAAAGCTCAGGGGATCGAAATTGTCATGACTTGGTTGGCCATAATTGGAACACTTATGTTATTGATAACATTTTTTACAACAAAAGAGCGTATTATTCCCAAGCCAGAGCAAAAGTCAAGTGTGAAAGAAGACCTTTCGGACTTATTTAAAAGTAGACCCTGGCTGATCATCTTAACGTTGACAACCTTGATTTTTATCACGCTCGCATTGAAAGGGGGATCGTATGTCTATTATTTTAAAAATTATGTTGACAAAGAGCGACTGATCTATTTTATTAGTCCCATTTTAGACTTTTTATCTGGTATTGGAATTAATTTTTTTGGTGCAGATCCCTTATCCGCAGGTTTCGGTTTATTTAACGCTGGCGGTATAGTATTTATGATTTTTGGAATAGGCTTATCGAAAAGATTGGCAGACAAATACGGAAAGAGGGACATTTTCAACCTCTTCCTTTTTATCTCCACACTTTTTATCACGGTGTTTTATTTCTTCACACCCAGCTCTGTAGAACTGATGTTTGTGGCACAAATTGGCCATGGCTTTTTTTATGGAATTACCATCCCTATTCTGTGGGCAATGATTGCTGATGTAGCTGACTATTCAGAATGGAAAAATAACAGGCGCGCTACGGCAATTATATTTTCAGCGATGATGGTAGGATTAAAGGGTGGACTCACCATCGGTAGTTCATTGGTCACATCTATCCTCGGCGCTTATGGATACATTACCAAAGAGACTGCCCAGAGCCAAGGGACCACTATTGAATTCATTCCCCAGCCTGAAAGTGTCATCGAAGGCACGCGAATGTTAGTCAGTATTTATCCCTCAATTCCATTTTTAATAGGGTGTGGTCTTTTATTATTTTATGAAATAAATAAGCCAATGGAAATTCAAATAGAAACTGAATTAAAACAAAGAAGAACAGAATAAATTATGCCAGAAGATAATATTGACCATATTGATTTTGAAGATTTGGATAGAAAAGCGCTTTCCCAGCCTCTTGTAAATCATCTATATACAGCAGACCCCTCGGCACATGTTTTTGATGGAATAATTTACATCTACCCCTCTCACGATATAGATGCTGGAGAGGCTTTTGACGATTTAGGGAGCCACTTTGCCATGGAAGACTATCATGTGCTTTCAATGGATAAAATCAACGGTAAGGTAACCGATCATGGTATTGCCTTACATGTAAACGATGTGCTCTGGGCTGAAAAACAAATGTGGGCCCCAGATGCAAACGAAAAAGAAGGGGTTTACTATCTCTTTTTCCCTGCCAAAGATTATGAAGGTGTCTTTAGAATTGGAGTAGCAACGAGTCTCTCGCCTACAGGGCCGTTTAAAGCCCAACCCAAGGCAATAAAAAATAGTTTTTCCATTGATCCCGCCGTTTTTAAAGATGACGATGGCAGCTATTATATGTATTTTGGTGGACTCTGGGGGGGACAGCTGCAACGCTGGAGAACAGGGACATTTAATAGTCGCGAACCTGAAAGTCCTACCGCTTTTATTCCAAAAGAGAACGAAGCCGCTTTGCTCCCTATGGTAGCTAAAATGAGAGAAGACCTATTAGAGTTTGATGAGTACCCAAAAGAAATAAAACTCTTAGATGAACACAGGGCTTTGTTGCTCGCAGGAGATCATGATCGCCGTTTCTTTGAGGCAGCTTGGCTACACAAACACCATGGGAAATATTATTTCTCCTACTCAACGGGAGATACACACTTTATTTGTTATGCTATTGGAGAAAGCCCTTACGGTCCTTTTACTTACAAAGGGCGAGTGTTAAATCCAGTTGTTGGATGGACCACACACCATTCAATATGTGAAATTGAGGGCAAATCTTATCTTTTTTATCACGACTCTTCCCTTTCAAAAGGGATTACCCATTTAAGGTCTGTAAAAGTTACCGAGATTACTTACCTTGATGATGGAACGATTAAAACAATAAGTCCTTATACTGGATAGATAAAATGCGTCTCTATTAAATTGTAATCCTTGAAAAAACTAACAACGCCACATTTAAAATCTTTTAAGAAGCTTCTTCTTATTTCATTACTAGTTTTGGTTGGCTGTAGCAATTCTCAATCTGAGAATACACTAAAAGAATCTCCAAATATTCTATTTATTTTAGCTGACGATCAACGTTATGACGTGATTCGAGCTTTGGGTAATGAACAAATAATTACTCCAAACTTAGATGCACTTATTTCAAATGGAACTGTATTCCAAAACGCTTATATCATGGGTGCTATGAATGGAGCTGTTTGCGCTCCTAGTAGGGCAATGCTTATTACTGGACGATCTCTCTTTGATATCAACCCTTATGCGGGGGATCATCTAGATATGCCCGACACTCTTCTTGCAGAGGCGCTATCTATCAATGGGTATTCGACTTTTTATACCGGTAAATGGCATAATGGTGAAAAAGCTTTTCTTAAAGGGTTTGATCAAGGATCAAAAATCTTCTTTGGGGGAATGAGTGACCACTACCAAGTCCCAACACGAGAACTTACCAAAACGCATCAACTCTCGGATATAGAAATTGACTCCATGCACTCCTCTGTCCTATTTTCTTCTGCAGCTGAAAAGTTTATCCGCGGATATAAGAAGTCCGCTCCATTTTTTCTCCAAGTTTCATTTACAGCTCCTCACGACCCAAGAAATATGCCCCAAGAATTTATAGAACAGTACGATACTGATAAAATCGATTTACCTCCAAATTTCGCACCAATACATCCCTTTGATAACGGAGAACTTGATATTCGAGATGAATGGTTAGCTGGTTATCCTAGAACTCAGGAGGAAATTAAAGCCAATATTGTAGCCTATTATGCTATGATAACCCATATGGATCTTCAGATTGGAAAAATTATATCTGCTTTGGAAGAAAAAGGGCTTCGGGAAAATACGATCATTGTATTTACCTCTGATAACGGACTCGCAGTCGGACAACATGGACTAATGGGTAAACAAAATCTGTATGAACACAGTATCAAGATCCCCTTAATTTTTCAGGGCCCTGGAATTCCACAAGGGATGTCCGATCCTCAACTTGTTTATACAACAGATTTATTTCCAACACTTTGCGATTTGACTGGGACTTCAAAACCTGAGGATTTAGATGGAATTAGCTTGATTAATTCTTTTAAAAACAAAAAAGGAAAAGAACGATCTAGTTTGATTTTTGCTTATAAAAATAGTCAACGAGCTATAAGGAAAGGTGAATTTAAATTAATAGAATACCTTGTGAATGGACAAAAAACTGGACAGCTATTTCATCTTAAGTCCGATCCTTGGGAAACGAAAAATCTCTACAAACTCGACGCATATAAATCTAAAAAAAGTGCACTTCAAATTGAATTGCAAAAACAATTAACCACATATAATGATCCGGTAATATTATCCTCTGAGGATTGGGGAGTTAAAGCCATTCCATCCTGGATTAACAAGGTGAGCCCTTCAACTATTGAAAGTCTGAGAGCACTTGCCATCAAGGATCGGAAATTAAGAGGATTTTACGATAGTACTAAACATCTAAAAAAATGAGACTCTTTTCTTACTTTTCGTGCTGCTTTTTTTCCCTAGCTCTTTCAATGGGTCAACACCAAAGATCTGTGGAAGAAATCCTTCCAACAAGACAAGTACATCTTGATTTCCACACCTCAGAACAAATTCAAAATATTGGCTCTCAATTTGACAAAAAGCAATTTCAATCAGCCCTAATTCAAGGTAAAATTAATCAGATCAATCTCTTTAGTAAAGGACATCATGGCTATAGTTATTATCCCACTAAAGTTGGGACTATGCATCCCAACCTAGACTTTGACTTATTGGGTGCTCAGCTTGAGGCTTGTCATGAAATAGGTGTAAAAGCTCCTTTTTATTTTGCTGTGGGATGGAGTGTATTAGATGCAGAACAACACCCAGAGTGGGTCATGAAAGATGTAGAGGGAAGCCCTCTTTCTATCAATATTGATTATGGTGCGAAACCTGAGGATAAACGCCCACACTACAGCTGGGAAAGCCTAGACCCAACACCAGGAGGACCTTATCATGATTTTCTTTTAAAAAATGTTGAAGAGATTTGTAAAAGGTATGACGATTTAGATGGCTTTTGGTTTGATATTTATCACATCAAACACGCTAGTTATACATCCTACTCCAAAAAACGTATGCAAGACCAGGGGATTGATTTATCAGACACCGCTGCAGTTGAAAAAAATTATGCTTTAGCACTTAAAAAACACATGAGTGAATTGAGAGGACTTGTTCATTCCTATCATCCTGAGGCTACAGTGTTTTTTAATCAGGCTACACATTTAACTAAAAAATCAATTTTTGAAGAATCTCTTTATGAAATGAATACACATGCAGAATTGGAGGACTTACCAACAACTTGGGGTGGCTACGATAAATTACCTTTAGAAGCTAAATTTCATTTGGGAAAGAATACTCCAGTAGTTGCAATGAGTGGAAAGTTTCATAAAGCATGGGGAGAATTTGGAGGCTTTAAACATGCTGATGCAATTAAATTTGAGGCTGCTACAATGATTTCTTTCGGGGCCTCTTGTAATTTTGGAGACCAATTACACCCTGAAGGCAAAATGGATATTGAAACTTACCGTAATATAGGAGAAGCTTATGCTTATGTTGAAAAGATCGAGGACTACGGTCCCGGAGGAAAACCAATATCTAATCTTGGTGTGTGGCTAAGCCTTATTCCAGAATCTGATTACGGTATTGTAAAAATGCTCCTCCAGCTTCATCGTGATTTTATTGTCGCAAACTCTAATAATTTGGATGAGTTAGATTTAATAGTATTGCCGAGTCAAAAAATATTAGATTCAAAGGATGCCAAGCGCCTTCAAAAATGGGTTTTGGAAGGAGGAAAATTAATTGTATTTGAAAAAGGAGGGATGCTAGTAGACAGTGATAAATTTGGGATAGATCTTGGAACTCAATTTGTAAGTAACTCTCCTTTTGATTTCGATTTTACCATAGTAAATGCTGAAGTGGGTAAAGAAATTGTTCGTACACCCTATGTAAATTACACTTCAGGAATCCGAACCAAGTTGACCACAGGGATGCCTTTAGCCATGATCAGAGAGCCTTATTTTAATCGCACCTACAAATCCTACTCAAGTCATAGAGAAACGCCTTACAGGACTTCCAACTCGATCTACCCAGCAGTTGTTCAACAACAAAACACCTTGTTTTTTGCTCACCCAATTGATCAATTATACTTTAACCACGGGATGAGAATTCATCGACAACTCTTTGAAAATGCAATAACACAATTGGAGTACAAACCGCTACTAAAAGTTAACCACTTGCCAAGTGCAGGAAAAGTAAGCTTACTACATCAACAAAACAAGAAACGTTTTGTTGTTCATCTGCTATATTCACCTCCTTTATTGCGAGCGGATAATGTTGAGGTAATCGAAGATTTTATTGAACTTAGAAATGTAGGCTTAGAGCTTCAGCTGGATCGACCTATCAGAAATATTTATCAGATTCCAGATGGATCATCACTCGATTTTGAAATAAAAAACGGTGTAATAAAGATTAAGGTTCCCCCTTTTACAATGCATACTGCTATTGTTTTAGAATATTAACCTTTTTGATAAGACATCACAAAACACCCACTATATATCTTCCGGTGATATGGACTAATTTAAAACCCTGCTGAAGAAATCTGAAATTTCTTTGATGTCCTCTATTCCTAAAATCCAACAAACTTCGGATAAATCAGAAAAATCTAGACCCCCAGCAGCTATGGCTTCATTTAAATACCGTTCCTGCTTACCGTTGTATCGGTTGCATATCTTTATGGACAACTCCCATATATCAACTAATTTAGGGTCAGTTACTACAGTATTCCAATGTGTAAAAGTTGAATCCTTAAATCCAGGAGTCCCATTATTCAAACCATTCCCATCAGCTATTTTATTGTAGTCCGAGTGCTTTTTAACATATCGAAGCGCTTCTGTGTAAGTAACGGATTCGTTCCAATCGCTGTGTTGTACCACATGAATGCGGTCCTCAGTTATCACCTTTGGAAAATTAGCCCTAATTGTTTTAATAAGTTTCGCTGTAAAATCAGATTGCCCTGCATCTGCAATCCAAATAGCTCCATGATTCTCCAAAACTGGTTTTACCTGAGCCAATACTTCATTTACTGCAAGAGGAACGTTTTTGTGCGCATCAGTCCAATGACCCTTAAAAGCGAGTTCTAGCAGTGCGTTTGGGGGTACGTACAAGCCTTCCTGAACCCCATAAGTACCTGTAACTGCATGGTAATTTATATTTGAATAGTTCGGGTTGGCTAGTAGGGTGGCAAGCGCTGCCATTGACTGGAGATCATCTACATCCGTCTTACAGTCAAAATGAACCAATAGAAAATCTGTTGACCTATTAAATCGGGTTGTTTGAGCCTGAACTTGATTTATAGTGGTGCTTATGAAAAGACTATAAAATAATAGAATCCCTAAGATTAATTTTCCTTTCATTTATTCAAGATTGTTTACACAAGATAAGTATTTTGTTAATCAACAAACAAACACTTCAGCTATGAAGACTTTACAGCAAGCATAGGCTATTTGAAAATTAGTAAACAACAAAGACAATAAATTCCATTTTATCTCTTTAATAGTTTAGAAAAATGCTTGGATCATGAGCAAAAAAAACTGCTATACTCTTTTGTTTACCTTCTTTTTAGGGGGGGTTATTAGCTTCGCTCAAGGGGGTAAACTTCTCATTCAGCAATACAGCAAAGGTCCTGAATTAGATCAAAACTATTCTAAATGGTCTCTTCGATTTGGCCCCCAACTCAGTAGGATAAATACTGACTTGGGTACAACCTCTCCAACCCTCAGCTTAGGTGGTCTTATGGAAATAGAATACCGATTGTCAAAAACAGTAGGACTGGTTAGTGGCGTCCAATTCACACCCATAAGTTATTCCTATATGGAAGGAGACTCTACAGCAACCGACCAATTAAAGTACATCAGCTATCCTCTTTTATTGAGGCTTCAACCAACTTCTAAAGTTAGCTTTGGCCTTGGGCTGGTCTATCAAGCTTATTTGAATGGCGAAAAAAAACTTGAAAAAGATAAGGTTCAAAGCTTTACCCCTTTTGCTGATGGAATTTTTAGAGATACCCTGGGAGGAAATGTTCAAGTAGCTTATCATCTCGGTCAGCATCTTCTTGTTTTTGGAAATTTTAGGTGGGTGGGTAGAATAAGTCCTCCTACTCAACCCCAAACAAATAATACTTCAGGTTTTCAATTAGGAATAGTTTACCGTTTATGGAAAAGCACCCTAAACCATTAAACTTTAATTCTTTTTAATAGTTATTTCGATCACACCATTCAACCCCTTTTTGCCATATTTTTTAAAGGCAGCGTCCCCTTTTAATACGTTCATGGTTTCTATAGCATCGGGTACTATAGATTCTATCATACTTAAATCTGTCCAGACTTCACCATCCACAACCAAAAGAGGTTTTGCCTGATCAGTGGTGATAATTTTGATCTTTTCTTTTTTATCAGAATTAATCCAAATCATACTGGTATCAACCTGTTGCCCCTCTTTTACAGTGGCATCCTCTTCAAAAAGATATCCCTTAGGAATATTCTCTTGGCCAAAAAACAGAATTTCTTGACTACCTCCCTGACCCAATTCAATTATTTTTCCTGAACCAATCAGATCTCTTCTTACCTGCTGGGGTTTCTCAGGGTCTTTTGTTTTGGGTTCTGGACTCTCGTAAATTTTTATGACTAGACATGAATTAAAGAAGAAAAGTATTAATAAGAAAAAAGGGCGCGATTTCATTTAATTTTATTTTCAACTAAAATAACCTAATTAGACTAATATTTAAATAAAGATGCTTGTTTATTCTTTGGTCATCCACCAATGGTGAAGTATAGTTAAACATCACTTGTCCTCTCCAACTGGATCGAAATAACAACATTCCAGCTTGAAACGAATTTCGAAAAAGTCTTGCTTCAAAATCATAGAGCGAATTAGATTGGAAAAGACTTCCTGTTAAGGAATAGTCATGGAAGTTCGCTGTTAATTGAGCCCCTGCAAAAAAAGCTAATCCATCACTTAGGTCTTCTAAACGCTGACCAAAAAAAGGAAGTCCTGGGATTTCAGTCCATTGAAGTCCAAAACGAGATATTAATTGATTCCTAAAGCTTCCAAAAAAAACTCTGTTTGCATGTACCCATTTCAATTTAGTGCTCAACTTTTTACCCCATAAAATGGAGGCATCAAGGTTGAAGTGAAACGATGAAGGGATTGAATAAGCCCAACTAAGAGGCTCAAGATTGAGAATGTAGATATGATAATTGTTCTGAAAGAACTTAGCAAGACTCTCATCAGCCCCTGTAGTTCCAAATTGAACACCCCAACCGTATCCAAAATCTAAATGCTTAAAATATTCTTTTTGATACCCCAGATAAAGCCAACCACTGAACGGATAATCTAACTTTTTTATATCGTAGGTCAGCCTCAAAGAAGGAGTGTTAATCTCCTGTCCAAAAGTCCAGTGTGTTGAAACATAGGCTTGAGAATCAATTGAATCCCTAGGCTGTTCCTTTATACTTCCATATTTCAAAAAAATCCCACTACTGTAATACCGATCTGTACCAAAAAAAAGATCGTTATCGACACTTAAACCAAAATACTGTTGGCTCAATAATATCGTTGAAATAAAGAAAAATATAGTGAAAAAAAATATAGGCTTTTTCAAACTAGACTTCTAGTTCTTATTTTTAAGAACCAGCAAGGGTACGGTACAAAAGAAATCCTTTTTATAAATCAAATCCGGTTCCCATAATTTTTCAAAAAATCCACGCTCTCTTTTAAACGCTACTAATAAGTCAGGCTTGTTCGCTTGAAAATGTTCGAGTACTCCTTGATAAACAGTAGCATTTTCAGAAAATAAAAGTTGCTCGGACCGCTGCATAAGCTCGTCATTCAGTTGATGATTTCGGTTTGCAAATCCAGGAACCTTAACTAAAAGTAACTTGAGTTTTGACTTAAATTGATCTTGAAGGTTGATCAGTGGCTCCAGTGTACTAGATGCCTTGACCTCGCCTGTTTTAAAGGCCAAAAGCAAGCGTTTTGGTGGGCTGAATGATTTTTCTAAGGGGGCTACTAATACTGGAATATGAGTTCGTTTAATTACGCTCCCTGCAATTCTGCCAAGAAATACCTCTTCGTTAATTTCATTGTTTAAAGGAGCAGTAACAATTATATCTAAACCTATTTTTTTGTCCAAATTCCTTATGGCTCCTATGAGATCGCGTTCACTGTTCACAATCTTAATAGTATGTTTCTCAGATGTGATTTTAGCTACTAAACTTTTAATCCGATTGACATTATCCTCTTGCAGACGGGCATTAACATTCGTTAAGGTTACTTTAGAAGAATGTATAGGATACGCATCAATAACGTAGATGGTGCTTTTAAAGTAAGTTGCAAAAGCAACGGCATAAGCCAAAGTATTTTCAGCATGTTTCGAAGTGCCAAGTGGGACGAGTATATTATGCATCGAATTTTTTTACAAAATTAGTAACTCTTACATTACATCACCTATTTTTGACAAAAAAAATTACATGATCCGAAAAGCGGATTTAGCAGATCTAGATACAATTAAAAAAATTACCGAGGCCTGCACTAAAGATCTCATCGAGCAAAATATCTTTCAATGGACGGAAGAATATCCCAGTTTAGCCGCTTTTAAAAAAGATATAGAACAAGAAGCTTTATATGCCTACTTAGACAATGGAAAGATTGTAGGCTGCATTATGTTTTCTGAGGAAAAAGATCCGCTTTATAACACTGTAAAGTGGCTCACTGAAGACAAAAAAAACTTATATATTCATCGTTTAGCAGTTCATCCGAGAAGTCAAGGAAAAGGTATTGCTCGGAAGCTAATGGATTTTGCTGAAAATTTTGCTGCTAAAAATGGGCTCCTATCCATCCGCTTAGATACCTTTAGTAAAAACCCTCGTAATATTAAATTTTATAAAGCTAGAGGTTATGTAATTTTAGGTGATGTTTATTTCGTAAACCAAAGCGAGTACCCCTTTCACTGTTTTGAAAAACAGATAAAAAGGTTTTAGTTCACTACTTTTACAAATCCTATGGAAGCATACGTCAGGCATTTTGAAAATAATCAGATTGGGTATCTAGAATTTGGCCATCCTTCAGCCAACTCTTTACCTCTTTACCTCTTAGAGCAACTTGACCATCAGCTAAATGAACTTTCAAAAAAAGAGACTGTGCAAGTCATCGTAATCCAAAGCAGTGGTGATCGTGCTTTTTGTGCAGGAGCCTCTTTTGAAGAGATGAAGGAACTGAAAAACAAAGAAGAGGCAACAGCTTTTTTTATGGGCTTTGCAAACCTTATCAATCGCATTCGATTACTGAAAAAATTTGTCATTGTAAAGGTACAGGGAAAAGTAGTTGGCGGGGGAGTAGGCCTTGTTGCTGCTTGTGATTATGCAATCGCCTTAGATACTGCTGAAATAAAGCTTTCCGAATTGTCAATTGGAATTGGACCGTATGTTATAGAACCTGCCGTTTCAAGAAAAATTGGGACAACAGCTTTTCGTCAACTCTCTCTGGATGCGCACCAATGGAAATCTGCAAAATGGGCTCAACAAAAAGGTCTTTACACAACAGTGTGTCACTCAAAAGAAGCGCTAGACAAAAACGTAGTTAATACAGCAACCCGATTGGGAAGCTATTCCCCAATAGCAAATGAAAACCTTAGAAAACTTCACTGGAAAGATACAGATCATTGGAATACCTTACTCGAAAGAAATGCTGAGATCACAGCTAATTTAGCTTTACAAAAGGCCACACAAAATATTCTTAAAAAACTGTAATACAGATGGATAATACAATTCGAGTTACTAAAGAGTTTAAGTTTGAAACAGGGCATGCTCTGTTTGGATACGACGGCTTATGTAAAAATGTTCATGGCCACAGCTATAAGTTGTCTGTTACCCTCTTAGGCAAACCAATAGAGGATTCATCAAATGTCAAGTTTGGTATGGTAATGGACTTTAGTGATCTTAAAACGATTGTCAATAAGCTAATTGTCAAGCCATTTGATCATGCAACTGTATTGAATGTCAATTCTCCACATAAAGAATTAGCTGACAGTATGGAACACGGTGGTCATAAAATCATTCGGGTAAACTACCAACCTACAAGTGAGATGATGGTGATCGATTTTGCTGAAAAATCCGCGCTGCTCTGCCTCCTCATTTAAAGCTACATCATATAATTCTCAGAGAAACAGAAACTTGCTATGCAGAATGGTATGCTTCGGATCAGTAACCCTTTAGAATCCTAAAGCATCTAAATCGGCCTTGGGTTTCGTTTTAACAACGGCACCATCTTCGTCTAACTCTTCACATTCAATTGGAATTGATAAGTTTTCTGGTCCTAGAAAATTTTCCGTAGAAATTCTCAAGTCAGAATCTTGATATAATTCTTTCATATACCCTGCCCATATCGGTAAGGCCATCGTGGCACCTTGGCCAAAAGCAATGTCTTTAAAGTGAACTGATCGGTCTTCACCTCCTACCCAAACTCCTGTAGCTAAATTGGGCACCATCCCCATAAACCATCCATCACTCTGATTTTGAGTGGTTCCTGTTTTTCCAGCTATTGGATTTTCAAAAATATAGGGATATCCTGTAATGACATTTTGATAGACATAACTTGTTTTTTCCAAACCTGCATGGCGTAGTCTTGCGCCTGATCCTGCTTTAGTTACACCTTGGAGAAGATTAACTGTAACATAGGCCGCCTCATGACTTAAAACATCTTGAGTTTCAGGGACTACCTCATAAAGTGCCCTCCCGTTTTTATCCTCTATACGCGTGATAACAACAGGTTTTACATAAATCCCTTGATTAGCGAAGGTACTGTATGCCCCTACCATCTCAAAAAGACTAATGTCAGGGGTCCCAAGAGCAATAGAAGGTACAGCGGGTAAATTCGAAGTAATTCCCATTTTACGCGCTAGGTTGATTACTGGTCGAGGGCCTACTAAATCCATAATTCTGGCGCTAACCGTGTTGACAGAATTGGCAAGAGCATTTTTTAAAGTTCGTGTCCTTCCATACTTATCCCCTGAATTCTTTGGACACCAAGCATCAATATTGCCGTGTTTCATTGGTTCAATACAAAACAAGGCATCAGGAAGTGAATCACAAGGCGAAAGCTTCAGTTGATCTATGGCAGTAGCGTACAAAAACGGCTTGAACGTGGAACCAATTTGTCGCCTTCCTTGTTTTACTTGATCGTATTGAAAGTGTTTATAATTAAATCCTCCCACCCATGTTTTTATATGTCCTGACTGAGGCTCCATAGACATTAGTGAAGCTCTCAGAAAATGTTTATAATATCGAATGGAGTCCATTGGAGTCATGATTGTGTCTCGTTCCCCTTTCCAGCTAAAAACTCGCATAGGGACTTTTTCATAAAAAGAAGCCAAAATATCTTCCTTACCAATGCCTGCTAATCTCATTTTTCTCCAACGCTCTGTCCTGTATGCAGTTCGTTCCAAAAGAGTATCAATCTCCCCTTCCCGAAGATCTAAAAAGGGAGCTGTAGGATTCGCTCTTCTTGTGTTTTGTTTAAAAAATTCTTTTTGTAAATTTTTCATATGCGCTTCAACGGCTGCTTCTCCCTTTGCTTGCATTCGCGAATCGATAGTTGTAAAAATCCGCAATCCATCTCGATAAAGAGAATGTTTGGTCCCGTCAGGCTTAGGATTATTCGCAATCCAGTCGTCCATAAATTCTTTAAGATACGCCCTAAAGTAGGTCGCTAAACCCTCTCGATGGGATTCTGGTGTGTAGGTAATTGTAATTGGAAGTTGAGAAAGAGAATCTTTTTCTTCTTCGGTAATCAACTCATTTCGAACCATCTGTTGAAATACTATATTGCGACGTTCTTTTACCAGCTCCTTTCTTCTTATCGGATTATAGAGTGACGAGTTTTTAAGCATCCCAACCAAAGTAGCAGATTCTTCTAGACTCAAAGTCTGTGGGGTTTTGTTAAAAAAGATTTTTGCTGCTGAACGAACACCATCGGCTTGGTATCCAAAGTCGTACTTGTTTAAATACAAGGAAAGAATTTCATTTTTGGTATACCGTTGTTCTAACTGAACGGCTATTACCCATTCTTGGGCCTTTTGCAGGACAGCTTTAACTTTATTCCTAGATCGAACTCCTACAAAAATCTGCCGAGCCAATTGTTGGCTAATGGTACTAGCTCCTCCGCGTTTTCCTAGATACGCAAAAGCCCTTAAGGTTCCTTTCCAATCAATCCCAGCGTGTTCATAAAAACGCTCGTCTTCTGTAGCTATAAGTGCCTTAACCATATTTTGTGGGAGCTCTTCGTAAGTAATTGGTGTTCTATTGTCATCTAAATAGTATTTCCCTAAAATTATTCCATCTGAAGAGATGATTTGGGTTGCTAAATTGGTTCGTGGATTTTCCAATTGTTGAAGATCTGGCATAGGACCATACCATTCAAGTGCAGCCCCTCCAAAAAGAAGTCCGAAGCCAACTAGCCCAATAAAAAATAAACGCCACATCCATTGGATGTATTTTTTAAACGGCTGTTTTTTTGTTTTTTTTGTTTTTCCCATAGTTATTGATTTTGAGCTTCAATACTTAATCCTACTGAGACAATCCCCTTGAGTGAAGAAACACCCTCAGCACTCCCATTGTTTCGCATAGCTTGGCTAATTTCTACAACAACCGGTTTTTCCCTAGGAAAAACTACACCTTCTTTCCACCATAATTTACTCTCTTTTACTTCAGTAAAGCCCTTTCCTAACCATGAACCGTCTGGAGCTGCCATGGTGTACTCGAGCGTATCTTCGAGAACTATATTCTCACCTGATTTTAAAGTACAAATCAAAAAAATATTTGTGAAGGGGTAAGAATTGTCATTCCGTAAACGAATAAAAAGATTTTGAGGTGTGTTGTCAATTGACAAATCGTTGAGCTCAAACACATAGGGTTTCGCACTCATCCCTTCTGATCCTAGCGAACGATAAGAAGTGAAACTAGCCTGTTTGGTGCAGCAGTTTAGTCCTAGCAGTAGAAACAGTATGAATGTGAAACTAAACTTTTTTATTAGGACCATGCTGATATTTTTTTTTCTTTTTTCTTCTTTGAGATGCTTTTCTTTTTGGCTGATCAAATCGAGTCAGACTATCTTCCCCAGCCCCTTTATCCAAGTGGCTTTTATTGTCATCTGCAGTATTCTCAACATAATCTTCTAAGGAGTAGACCAGTGTTTTGGATTTATTTTTGTTAATAATTTCTTGAACTGCATTTAAGGGAAGTTTGTGCCAAGTCATCCACTCGTTTTTGTAGGCATACCAGATTACTCCTTTAAAAATATCCATCTTTTGGAAAACACCAATTCCTTTTTCTGTTTTTAATTTAACTCCTGGACGAGGAAACTTTTTAATTTCATTTCGATAGGCATCCAATTCATAGTTAAGGCAACATTTGAGTCGTCCACATTGGCCGGATAATTTTTGTGGGTTTAAAGAGAGTTGTTGGTAGCGTGCTGCTCCAGAAGCGACAGAACGAAAGTCTGTAAGCCAAGTTGAGCAACACAATTCACGACCGCAAGAGCCAATTCCGCCCAAGCGTGAAGCTTCCATTCGTAGTCCAATTTGTCGCATTTCAATACGGATGGAAAAAGCATGCGCCATGTCTTTGATCAATTGGCGAAAATCTACCCGCTTGTCTGCGGTATAATAAAACGTAGCTTTTTTTCCATCTGCTTGGTATTCCACATCCGAAATTTTCATGTCCAAAGCCAAAGCAATCGCTAATTTTCTAGCCTCCTTCTGAACTTCAATCTCTTTTGTACGCAAGGAATGCCATTTGTCAATTTCTTGGGTATTTGCAAATCGGATTATACTCCCAATTTTATCGCTTGAATCTTTGATTTTTTTGCGCTTCATTTGCATCCCAACTAAGGGCCCTGCAAGAGTGACACGGCCCAAATCATAGCCAGATTCCGTTTTGGTGATTACCAAAGCCCCAGCCTGAGGGGTAAGTTCTTCAGGAAATCGGTAAAATTCTTTTCTGCTATTTTTAAAACGGACTTCAACAAAAGGACTTGTTTGTTCCCCCTCTGCCAATTTCATGTTTTCCAACCAGTCAAATACCGTAAGTTTATTACAGCTATCGCTTCCACAGTTACCATTGCTTTTACAGCCCCTTGGGGTGCCATTACTTCCACTAGCACAACTGGTACAACTCATGAATTAATTTTGACTTTAAAGATACAGGGATTTCAACGAATCACTCAAGTATAAATCTTAAATTACTGTTTAAATTTTAAGACTTCAGAGCGTCCTTTTTTAAAAATTTTATTGCTATTATGTGTCCCCTTTCTAAGCTCTCGCTGCTGTTCCAAGGGTAAAGCTAAAATTTCCTGACAATCCGTAGAACAACATTGATCCATTTTTTCTTGGCAGGCTTTACATTGAATAAATAATAAATGACATGCTTCATTAATACAATTCACATGTGTATCACATGGCGCTCCACACTGATGACACTGGGCAATAACCTCATCTGAAATTCGCTCTCCACGACGTTCATCAAACACAAAATTTTTCCCGATAAATTTGTTTTCTATTCCTAAAGTTTTGACCTGACGTGCGTATTCAATAATTCCGCCCTCCAATTGATATACATTTTGAAATCCCTTGTGTTTAAAATATGCGCTTGCCTTTTCACAACGTATTCCTCCTGTACAATACATCAAAAGGTTCTTTTCTTTTTTGTGTTCTGACAAATCTTCTTCTATGATCGGTAAAGATTCTCTAAACGTATCTACATCGGGAGTAATGGCATTTTGAAAATGCCCTATTTCACTTTCGTAATGATTTCGCATATCTACACAAATGGTGTTCTCATTATCTAGTAAATTGTTGAATTCTAGTGCATTGACATGCTTTCCTTTTTGAGTTACATCAAAGCTGCTATCTACTAAACCGTCTGCTACTATTTTATCACGGACTTTGATCGTCAATTTTAAAAAAGACTTATTGTCTTGTTATACTGCAATATTCAATCGGACGTTTTCTAAAAAACTCACACTATCAATCTGAGCCTTAAACAAGCCAAAGTTTCTTGCTGGAACGGACAATTGGGCGTTGATTCCTTCTTTTGCTACGTAGATTCGACCAAGAACTTCCAATGGGTGCCAGTGGATAAACAAATAGTCTCGAAACAACTGAGGATTTCCAATTTGGGCGTATTGATAAAAGGAGAGCGTAAGCCGGTCCTCACCAGCTTCTTCGATTAGCTGTGCGCGCTCTTTCGCACTTAATTTGTTGTACAGTTGCATGCTATAAACTTTAAGTGTGATACAAAGGTAAGAAATTCGTTATTTTTAATTCATATCCCATTTAATGGCTGTGCGAATCAGTATCGATTTCTTAGGTCTCCTTTTCTTTCCAACTTAGATATGAATGCCGGATGCAATTTTTATAGAACGAGTTCTACCTAAATGATATTCGCTGAAAATGAATTTCTACTGATCTCATAACAAAAATGTGCTTCATATTCAGGGTTTTGTTTCATATCAGGATAATTAAACTCTCCTATTTTTGTCATTCCTATTTTCTTCATTACGTTTTCAGATTTGGTGTTCTTTAGGGTACAAATGGATATTATTCTGTCCATGTCAAATTTGCTAAACCCATGGTTTAGACATCTTTTAGCACCTTCTGTTGCATAGCCTTTACCCCAAGCACTTCTTTTTAATCGCCACCCAATATCCACTGCAGGAGTATATGCAGATGGAAACACTTGATAAGCCATTCCTATCATGCCAATAAATTCATTAGTTGCCAAAACTTCTGTTACATAGTACGTAAATCTAAAGGTCTCAAACTGATTCTTAAGCTTTTCAACTAATTTTCTGACTTCATCAAGCGAAAGTGTTTTCGGGAAATGTTCCATAACCTTTTCATCAGCATTCAGTTTTACAAATTCCTCCAAATCAGCTTGTTCCCAATTTCTGAAACCGAGGCGCTCAGACTTAAATAAATAGTTCTTATTTTCCATTTTTCTGATAGAGGTTTAACTCTTTATATGCCCTTGATTTTTTGTCCAAAATTGATCTTGAATCTTTTTTTAGGTCTTTTGTGTTAGTCTTCTTCATGTTCATGGAAATTCTTTCCGATTGTAAAAGATTCTCCTACAGTGGGTAATATTAATTCTTTTTCTTTCTTATTAAAATATTCTAGTGCTTCTGCTTTGTCAATTTTTATTGGGGGAAACGTATCAAAGTGGTACCCTATTACTTTTTTACAATTAATAAGTTCACTTGCGATAAAAGCGTCTTTATGTCCCATAGTAAAATTATCTCCTATGGGTAAAATTGAAACATCTAGTGATGGGCAGGACATGGGAATAAGCTCCATATCCCTTGTTAAAGCTGTATCTCCAGCAATATAAACGGCATTTGATTCGTCATAAATTACATAGCCCCCAGGATTACCTCCGTAGGTTCCGTCAGGCAATACGCTTGAATGAATTGCATTTACATATTTTACAGTACCGAAATCAAACTTATATTTACCCCCGTGATTCATTGGATGTCCTTTGATATTTTTTTCTCCAAACCAAGTGACAATTTCAAAATTTGACACCAATAAGCTATCAGGATTATTCTTTGCAATTGTTTCAACATCTAATACATGGTCTTCATGCCCGTGAGTGACAAAAATATAATCAACTTTTAAGCCTTGAATATCAACTTCAGAGGCCAATGGGTTTCCTGAAATAAAAGGATCAAACAAAATCTTTTTTCCATTCATTTCTAAAAGGATGGTAGCGTGTCCTAAAAAAGTAATTTTCATAATAAAATAAAGATCTAGAATATACGGGTTGTGCTATGAAACCAAATTACAAAAAAAACAAAAAAGTTTATTCTTTGAGTTGAAAGGTTAGATACACGGCACCATCTTTTTCTAGGCTCAGGGCTTTACGGAGTACAGAATATCCGTTTACTTGAATCAAGGCTTGGGTGAATTCTTCTTCGCGGGTCATAAATTCTTGCTCACAACCCATTTCAGTAAAAGCAAGATCATTTAGGTTTAAAGATTGTTCGTTTACAGAGTAGGTTCCCATGCCGCTGTTACAAGCGGTTTGTACACTTACCGTTCCATCTGCTGCAAAGGTTATTCCTGTATCTATGTCTGTATTGGAAGAAGAAATCCCATTCTCCGTTTTTATGGACTGTAATTCCCAAGCATTGACTAATTGGACATTCACAGGTCGGGTTAGGGTGAGTACTTTTTGCCCCTCTGAATTTTCTAAGAAGGCTTGATTGTTTTCAATTTTATAGCTGAGGGTTGCCGAGTCAAAGAGAATTGACAGCTCTTCTTCTCTGGTTCGTTCAGGCTCAGGACAGCCAATAAGCGTAGTAGCAATAAAAGAAAACGATACTGTTTCTTGCTCTATTATAACCGATCCAAAAAGAGTATTGCAACCAGCAGTAGCTGAGAATTTTTTTTCATCAAAATACAGTCTCCCTCCACCATCTATATCCCAATGCCCAATGATAGTGTTGGGGTAATCAAGGTCTTTTGAGAGATCCTCTTTTGCACATCCAAGAGCTGAAAGTCCTAAGAGCAAAACGAAATTTAAAAAAAAGATACGGTTGAACAAGGGTCTGATTTTTAGATAAAATATCATTTACCAAAAATAATGCCATAACATCCTTTGTTTTCGAATAAAATTTTGATCTAAGACTACTCTAAATGGGGTGTTTTGTCTCCAATCAACATGAGTTCAGTCTGACGACCGTTTACGTATCTAAACCCTTCAGGACCATAGTACCCTGCTTCTTCTAACATAATACGGACATCTTTATCCCACTCACTGACAAAAACTTTGGCGTTAAGTTCTATAGCATAAACTGTATTTTCAAACAAAGGGTGTTCTCCAGAGCCGGGTATTCCCTCTTGGGCGTCCCACATTCCAAAGGTTGTCCCTGCTGAATGTCCATACAGCCCTAAGGGGTGTGTATAAATCTGTGGTCGAAGTCCAGCTTCTTTACTCGCTGCTATTGCCATTTGCAAAGTTTCATTTCCACTTCTGCCGGTTTTAAAATTATCTGTCAAATGATCCTGAACTGCATTTCCTTGAATTAAAGCCTTTTTTAGAAATTCAGGAGCATCCGTCTCCTCGGGCTTTAACACATAAGCCAGCTCTTGGCAATCAGTATTCAAAGTAAGGTAAGTTATTCCAAAATCGCAATGTACAAGGTCTCCAGGAAGGATAACATCAAACTTTGATTTTCCGTCAAAAGCGTACAAGTCACTATTGCCTGTTCTTTGGACATCAACTGTTGGATGAAACCATGTTTTCAGCCCTAAGGCTAAGACTTTTTCACGCATCCACCAGACAACATCCTCTGTGGTTGTCACTCCTGGAGTAATCACGACAGTGGAAAAAGCTTCTGAAATGATATTATGTGTAATTTCTACCAACTGATTAAATAAAATCATTTCTCGTGGTGTACGTGTTTCAATCCAGCGAACTGCGAGAGTCTCTGCAGAAACCACTCTATTGTGCAAACTGCTGGGGAGGGCTTTCATCATGCCGTCATAATCGGTTTTTACTAAGCCGTCAGCCAGACCGTAGTGTTCAGAAATATTCACTCCAATACGTTGAGGGTTTTGACTTTTAATATAATTCCCTAAAGCTTTCCACTGGTCTGGCTCTTCTTCTTTATTCCATATTGAGCGAATATTCTTACCAAAATTATACCGTGTTATTGCTACTGCATCCACCCCCTCTTTGGTTTTAGAAAAGACTAAGATAGTACGACGTCTTGCATTAAGCCAGGTTGGAGGCAAAAGCGTCTTGACTACTGGATCTTCATTATACTCTCGAGTGATAAGTACCCACAGATCTATATTCTCTTCTTGCATTAAGCGGGGAAGTAATTGTTCAATTCGTTCTTTTTGAATTTCATCAATCAGCTGAGCACGTTCTCTTAAGGGTAAGATATGCTGACTAAAAAGAGTGGAAGAAACCAAACAAAGGAGTACTAGATAATTTTTCATGCTGCGTAAATATATATTTTTAAACTTACGAAAAATTGTTAATAATGCAGTGATTTCCCTCTTGGAAGCCAAAAGAAGAAACAGTAATTTAGCCAAAAACCGTGTTATGGCAGATCAAAAAAATGCAAAACAAAAAGCACTTCAACTTACTCTTGATAAGTTAGATAAAACCTACGGCAAAGGCTCCGTTATGAAACTTGGAGATGAAGCTATAGAAGAAGTCGAGGCTATTCCCTCAGGATCTATTGGATTGGATATCGCCTTGGGGGTTGGAGGATACCCACGTGGTCGTGTAATTGAAATTTACGGTCCAGAATCATCCGGTAAAACGACCCTCACGTTACACGCCATAGCAGAATGCCAAAAACAGGGAGGAATCGCTGCTTTTATAGATGCAGAGCACGCTTTTGACCGCTTTTATGCTGAAAAATTGGGCGTTGACGTTGGCGAATTGATCATTTCCCAGCCTGATCACGGAGAACAAGCTTTAGAGATCGCTGATAACCTTATTCGGTCTGGAGCTATCGATATTGTTGTCATTGACTCGGTTGCTGCTCTCACTCCGAAAAGTGAAATTGAGGGTGAAATGGGAGATTCCAAAATGGGTCTTCACGCCCGTTTGATGTCGCAAGCCCTTCGAAAACTTACAGCCTCAATAAGTAAAACAAATTGTACCGTTTTCTTCATCAACCAGCTCAGAGAAAAGATTGGGGTCATGTTTGGAAATCCAGAAACTACCACAGGAGGAAACGCCTTAAAGTTTTATGCATCTGTACGATTAGATATTCGCAGATCAACACAGATTAAGAGCTCAGAGTCTGAAGTTTTAGGAAATAAAACACGAGTCAAAGTTGTTAAAAATAAAGTTGCTCCACCCTTCAGAACTACAGAATTCGATATCATGTATGGAGAAGGGATTTCTAAAATTGGGGAGATTATTGATTTGGGTGTTAACTATGAAATCATCAAAAAAAGTGGCTCATGGTTTAGCTATGGAGAAACCAAAATTGGACAAGGACGTGATGCAGTAAAAAACTTACTCCTTGACAACCCAGAATTAATGGAAGAGTTAGAACAGAAGATTATGGATACATTAAAGGCAGTGAATTCATAATCTATGCCGTTTTCTTTTTCCATAGATCTATAGCCTCTAGAGCTCTTTTTTTAGGATCCTTTTCCAGTGTACTTTTGATTCGGTAATAAGACTCTTTCTGTAGTGTTTCAATTGTCTTTGACTGTATTTCTTCGACTTGTAGTACCTCCAACACTTTTACGCGTAAACTCCCCGGATAGCCGTAGGTGGTATACCAAGGAAATTTTCGTTTACAATCCAAAAAGACCAAAGGTAAAATTGGCAGCCCGTGTTCTAAAGCTAGCTTAAATGCCCCTTTTTTAAAAGAGTTTAATAAAATGGTTTCGTCTAAGTATTCTTTTTCAGGGAAAATACAGATGCTGTAACCCTTTTGAATTACCTCTTGTGCTCTTTGATAAACTCCTTGACGACTTTTTATAGAGCTTCGGTCTACCATAATAGCAGCACGCTTATAGAGATATCCAAAAAAAGGAATTTGAACCAATTCTTTTTTACCCACAAAAACAAAGGGTGTTTTACGCATTCTAAACATCAGCATGATATCCATAAAACTGCTGTGATTTGCAATCAATATCGCACTTTCCTCCACCCTTGGTAAAGAATTTGTTTTTTTTATCCAAAACCCAGACCCAAAGAGCACAATAGGTGCCCATAAGTTTCGTGCAACCCAGAACACGTAACGATAGCCGTTAGGCAAAAGTAGCATGAATGCCAGAGGGAGGAACAACAAAATAACAGGTACAGCAGCTAATATATAAAACCAAATTCGCCATAAAATTAAAAGTGCTTTTCTCACCAAGTAAATATATTCAATTTCAGATGGACCATAATAATCTCTTTTTAATTGACTAAAAATAATGTAGGCTTTGTTGCGCTCCAACTTGAGGAAACGTACCTTTGTTGAAAATAGTTAAATGGCTAGAATTTTAACAGGTGTGCAATCAACGGGTACTCCCCATTTAGGGAATCTCTTAGGAGCTGTTCTCCCTGCCATAGGACTGTCCAAGGCCAGTCAAGATGATTCTTTTCTTTTTATTGCTGACTTGCATTCCTTAACACAAATTAAAAAAGGGGAAACCCTTAGAGAAAATACCTTTGCTACGGCAGCTACTTGGTTGGCTTGTGGACTAGACATTGATAAAACTCACTTTTATCGTCAAAGCGATGTAAGTGAAGTTACTGAACTTGCTTGGTACCTCAATTGTTTTTTTCCTTATCAGAGACTAACTTTGGCGCATTCATTTAAAGATAAATCCGAACAATTGTCCGATATCAATGCGGGACTTTTTTCGTATCCAATGTTGATGGCGGCAGATATATTACTTTATGATGCAGAGATTGTTCCTGTTGGTAAAGACCAATTACAACATTTAGAAATCACACGTGACGTAGCCAACCGTTTTAACCATCAAATGGGGGAAACTTTTGTGATTCCTCAGGCAAAAATTCAAGATGATACTCAATACATCCCTGGAACAGACGGTGAAAAGATGAGTAAATCGAGAAATAATACAATCAATATTTTTTTGCCTCAGAAAAAGTTACGAAAACAAATCATGGGAATCAAGACTGACAGTACGCCACTTGAAGATCCAAAAAATCCTGAAAGCTGTAACGTTTTTGCTATATACAAACTCATTGCTCCTAACTCATCTATACAGGCTTTGCGAGAAAAATATCTAGCTGGCGGAATGGGTTATGGCTATGCAAAACAGCTTCTTTTTGAATTGATTTTAGAACGCTTTGAAAAGGAGCGAGAACAGTTCGATTACTACCACCAGCATCCTGAAGAAGTTCATATAGCCCTAGCTAAAGGTGCAGAAAAAGCTCGTAAGGTTGCCCACGAAGTACTTTTAAGAGTTCGCGACAAAGTAGGCTATTAGGCCCATTCAAATTGTTTTCCAGGCAGGGCTCGTACCAAACCCTTCATCTCCATTTGCATCAATAAGGAAGCCGCAGTGCTTATTTTCCATCCCAACTCCAATGCAATTTCGTCAAGAGGGCTTTTACCCGCTTTTGTTAAAAGTGAACAAACTTTTTGTTCCTCCTGGTCTAAGGTTTGAAAAAGGGCTTTTTGAACAGCTCGCTTTTGTGGACTTAATTTCCACGCTAATGCTTCAATCAATTGATTGGGGTCCGAAAGGAGTTGAGCTTTATTCTGGGTAATCAATTGATGACACCCACTGCTTTTCAGGTCTAAAGGACGTCCGGGTACTGCAAAGAGTTCACGCCCATAAAGATGTGCTAAATCGGCGGTATTCATACTCCCTCCAGAGACTCCAGATTCAATAACTACAGTAGCATGAGCCATCCCGGCAATTAGTCGATTTCTTCGAGGAAAGTTTTCTTTACGAAAAGGTGCATCAGGAAGAAAATCTGTTACCAATCCTCCTTGCTTACAAATCAATTTTGAAGCATTTAAATGAGCTGGAGGATAAATTCGTTCAAGTCCGTGAGCAAGACAAGCTACGGTTTCTATACCTAACTTTAAGGCTGTTTGGTGAGCAATAATATCAATCCCTCTTGCTAAACCCGAACAAATGATAGGATTAAATGGTTGGAGTGCCTCTATTAATTTGACACAAAAATCTTTTCCTTGGGAGGTGTTTTGTCGGGTTCCTACGATGCTGATTATCTTTCTTTTTTTAAAATTTAAGTTCCCCTGATAATACAGCGTTAACGGCGCATCAGAGCAAAATGAAAGAGGCTTTGGGTATTCATTAGTGCCAAAAAAAAGTGTTTGTAAATTATGTTGCGCTACTCTTTTTAAAATAGGTTCAATCTTTATTTGATACCGTTTCCACTTCCTAAGTTGGTTACATAAATTCTCGCCTATTCCTTCCACCTGTTTCCACTCGTTCAATGACGCTTCAAAAACTGCTTCTGCAGAACCAAAATGACTAACCATACTAACAGCACGATGTAATCCCATTCCTGGAAGAGCTTGAAGAATTAGGCAGGCTTCTAGACGCTTCATAACTTGGGGTTGGCTCACTAAGATAAATTCTTAATTTGAATGAGCACGTTAAAATAATCGCAATATTTTACTACTTTTGAATGAAATGCAAATAACTCGCTACATACAGGAACTATTATATCAGCATGAGTGCGTGACCGTTCCCCATTTTGGAGCTTTTCTAACCCGCTCATTTGGGGCGCGTGTGACTCCAGAAGGTCAATTTTCTCCACCACATAAAGAAGTTAATTTTAACCAGCTACTAACTGCCAACGATGGTGTACTAGCCCACTATTACGCCCTTAAGGAATCCATTTCCTATGAGCAAGCATTGCGACTTATTGAAAAGGAAGTGAGTAGTTGGAAGCGTCGTCTTCAAACACAAACATTACGCTTTCCTGGTGTTGGAGAATTGAGGCTGAATGCTGCTCGAAAAATTGAATTCATCCCTTGGGGAAAAGTTAATTTTGATCTCAAAGCATTTGGCTTGACCGAGTTCAGAAGAGATCCATTGATAACCAAAACAATACCTAAGCTTATGGAAAATTCTAATAAAGAAGATTTAATGTTTACTCCTGAGAAGAAAGAGTCAGGTTCAAAAAGGTCTCCACTTCTCAAATATGCTGCAGTTGGAATTATTGGTGTGGCTTTGTTATCCGCTTCTTATTATTTTGGTGATCAGTATGTCACTGGAGAAAGGATTCTTGCGCAAGAAAAAGCCCAACAACAAATAGAAAAAAATGTTCAAGAGGCTACATTTGACCTTGGGTCACTCGATCCTATCGAAGTCAATGTTGTTGCAACTCCAGAGGAGGAACTCTATGAACAACTTTACTTTAGTGTCATCGCAGGCTCTTTTAGATCGATTGAAAATGCTGAAAAAAAGGTGCGCCAACTCATCCAGGATGGATTCCCTGCCGAAGTCATTGGAAATAATGTGGAAGGTCTTCATAGAGTTGCCTACGGGCGTTATGAAACCAAAAAAGAAGCTATAAACATGCTTTACTTTTTAAAGTATACCTTGAAAGAAGAAGCTTGGTATCTAGAGGAAAAATAAACTACATCTCATAGATCCATCCCTTTGGGTTGAGCGCTTTAACATTGTTAAAAATACTAAATTGAACTTCTGTTTTGCCCGTATTTTCATTAGTAAAAACTTCACCAATAGGTTCTTTTGCTTGCACTTTATCTCCTTTTTTAACATAAAGTTTACCTAGATTTTTATAGACAGTAATGTAATTCCCATGTCGAATTAATACAGAAGGATTACTCCCTTTAAAGGTGACTACTGACATTACCTCACCTTTGAAAACAGCGCGGACTTTAGATGAGGGTGATGTTGCAATTGTTACTCCATTGCTCTGTATTGTTGTTGTCTTTACCACTGGATGTTTTTGACGCCCAAAACCCTGAACGACAATTCCCTTTTCTAAAGGCCAAGGAAGGCGACCCCTATTCGCTTCAAAATTTGCAGCAATTAGTTTTGCCTCAGGTGTTAGTTCAAATGTCTTTTTACTGCTTTTACCTGCAGCTTTATTTGAGGCTGCAATGGCTTCCCGAATCAGGCGGTCAATTTCTTGATCAATTGCTCTTGCTTGTTGTTCTTTTTTAGAGATCTGAGCTGATAAATTTTGTGCCTTTAATTTCAGGCTTTTTATCAAACTTTGCTGGTTGATCCGTTCTTTTTTCAGCTGTTCTTGAACCGTCTTATTTTCATTTACTAAAGTTACCTTTTTTGACTTTTCTTCAATTAAAGTTTTATTCAATTTTTGGAGCAATAAAGTTTTTTCTACAATGGCAACACCTTGTTTTCTCCTGTATTGAGTATATTGTTTTAGATACTGTATCCTTTTATATGCCTGAAGAAAACTTTCAGAAGAAAAGAGAAACATTAATCTATTTTGAAGTGACTTGCTAGCATAGGAATATTGAATCATTTTTGCATAATCCGCTTTTAATTCTTCCAATTCCTTTCGCTGTGAGCTAATATTTCTTTGGTTTAGGTTTATCTTGCGAGTCAGTAAATTTACTTGGGCATTTGTGACTTTAATCAATTCTTCTCTGACATTTAACTTTACCTGCAAATCCTCTACTTCAGTCACCACATTTTTTCGAGTTTTTTTATTTGAAAAAAGTAAATTATTAATCTGCTTGATCTCTTTCTTTAATCGAAGTCTTTGAGCTTCGAGCTCTTGTTGTCGTTTAGCTGATGTCTGGCTTAAAACAGTTTCCGTTCCAAGCGAAAAAAGTAGCACCAAGAGAAGGATCTTTCTCATTAAAAAGAAATTTGCTTGTAGCCCTCAGGTATTGCAAATGGAAAATATAGAGTGTTCGGTAAGTCAGTCCTTGTAAACTCTAAAGAAACCTTTCGGATATTTTCTCCATCCACGAGTGCAATTTCAATTTCTTGCGGTAGATATTCTCCATGCATTCGTTGATGATTTTTATATTTTATTGTTAATGTTTGTAAAGATTGCGGAATCAAAAACCGTTGTTCTTTGAGCAAAAAAGTTGTTGGATCGAAAAATAAAGTAGGCTGTAAACCTGCTTTTCTTCCTTGCGGAATTAGGATATAATATTGAGGATTCGAGATCTGCTTCCATCTTCCAACTGTTGGATCTAAAAAGGGTTTTCCCAATAAAAGATTTTCTACGTCATTAAAATTAAACGCTGTATTGAAGGGAGCGTTAATTAGTTCAAAGGCCCCTTCAAAAAAATTTTTCTGAAATTTTTCATAGAATGATACTCCTTGCTTGGTGATCAATAACTTTGCGATAGGAATAACCATAGACGCGCTCATCCAAATTTTTTGTTGAGACTCCATTCGTAATTGAATGATAACTTGTTGCTGTCTCTTTCCATCGTCATACACTGCCCTTATCCTAGAGCGAAGTTTGTTGATCTTTGGGTAGCCGGATTTGATTTTAGTGGCAAGAGCAGAAACATTTACTTTTTTTACTGGGGTTTTAGTAGGAAGAACTGCTACTGATTTACACGCTGAGAACAAAATCAATGTCCCGATGATGCATAATCCAAAGATGTTGTTGTGGCATTTCATTTTAACTCGGAATAATCCCCTATACTTACAAAGGTATGGTTTCCATTATAATGTACATTATTTCCTATCATCGCATTTGAACAATCCAATTGCTGAATCACACTATTATTTTGAATTAGGCTGTTTTTTAATTCACATTTTTCAATTTTTGTGCCCGTTCCAATAGTCACATGAGGCCCTATTATACTGTCTTTAATTACTACATTTTCACCAAGGAAACAAGGAGGAATTACAGTACTATTTTCAACTGTTGCTGAAGGGTGAACAAGATTTTCGCCCTCAGCAGCTTTGATCATTAACATTTCACTATTAGTCTGAATTGTAACTTGAGGGTTTCCACAATCCATCCAAGCTGAAACATTTCCAGGTTTAAAAATTGCTCCCTCTTCCATCATGGCCAATATTCCCTCATTAATTTGATATTCTTCCCCTGCTTGCAGCTTTTGTGAAACTACTTTTTCCAAAGCATCCTTTAGGTGCGCGATCTCTTTAAAATAGTAGATCCCAATGACCGCTTTGTCAGAAACAAAGGTTTGTGGTTTTTCGACCAAGTTTACTATGGTGTTTTGATCATCGAGTTCTACGACTCCAAATGCTTCAGGTGAATCAACTTGCTTTACCCAAATCACTGCATCTGCATCAGGATCCAACGTTAAGTTCGCTCGTATTAAAGTATCAGCATAGGCAACTACCGTGGGGCCTTTTAAAATTTCTGCAGCACACATTATGGCATGCCCTGTTCCTAGGGGTTGCTCTTGTCTAAACAAGTGTGGTATTGCGCCTAAGCCTTCAGCTAAGTCAACTAATGATTTTTCTACTTCTGGTCCGAAAAAGGCAGAGTCTCCTAGAATGAATCCTATGTCCGTTATTGGTGTTTCGACCACTTTAGCAATTTCCAACACCAACTGGTGAACTATTGGACTTCCTGCAACTGAAATTAACGGCTTTGGTATTGTTAAACTGTGAGGTCTCAACCGCGAACCCCTTCCAGCCATTGGAACAATGATTTTCACTTATTTAGATTTTTAAAACGATTTGATTTTGTATTTTACACTCAAACTAAAAACAAAAGGCTACTCCTTCCCTGTACTCCCAAATCCTCCTTCACCTCTTTCCGTTTTGGATAATTGTTGAGTTGGCAACCAGTCAATCTGTTCAAATTTTGCGACAACCAACTGTGCAATCCGTTCTCCTGGGTGTATGGTAAAAGCAGTATTCGATAGATTAACTAAAATTACCCCTATTTCACCTCTGTAGTCTGCATCTATAGTCCCTGGTGCGTTCAGTACGGTTATTCCATGTTTTGAAGCAAGTCCACTTCGAGGTCTAACTTGAGCTTCGTATCCTTCTGGGAGAGCTATTTTAAGCCCTGTAGGGACTATTTTTCTTTCCAAGGGTCCAAGCTCAAGTGGGTCGTCTAATACAGCCTTTAAATCTGCTCCCGCAGAGGCTTTAGTCGCGTAAGAGGGCAGATCAAATTTGCTTTCATTTTGAACTAAAACTGCTATCATTTATTTCTGATTTTATTTCTAAAAATACAAAATACCGCTAGGCAAAATTCCCTCATCTTTAAAATATTTCGAACTTTTATCAACTAAAGATCAGCTTCTTGTAAACTTCTCCTTTAATTTTTTTTCAACCTGAATAATTGTATAAATAGGAGCGAGTACTACAATTGAAAGTCCAGCCCAAATTATAACCATCCCGTTCATTGAAAAAACAGCAGAGGCGATTCCAATTAAAATCAAAAACAATCCACAACGTTTCATTTTCTCAGCTGAATACTGCTGTGCAAAATCCCAAATCTCTTGACTTTTCATAGAAGTCTTGGTTCTGAAACCGTAAAAGTGATTTATTTTTTTTGGTGGATACTTTGCCTGAATCCAAGCTGCTATGAAAAAGATCAAACCCGCTGTTACTAGTATTAGTAAAACTGTATACTCTGAAAAATCAATCATCGTCGTTTTTTAGTCATTAAAACTTCGTAATAAATAACACTTTTTTGCAGCTTCAACTTGTTCGTTTTGTTCGGTGTTAGGATAATAAAAATAACTTGGTGCATTCATTTTTTTAACTTCTTGAATATTGACGAGAATAAAGTGTTGAATTCTGAAGCGCCCTTTGTTGAGAAATCTGAAGTCATTCTCCAGTTGTTTAAATTTAAAGTCTTGTGGACTTAAAACCTTAACTTCTCCTTTGCATTGAATCCCCTTTTGCTTAAAAATATTGATGCCATTGACGCATACTTTTGGATTTTCGAAAATATTCATGATACTCTTGGGAGAGCGAATATTCGCAATGATCAATTGATGCTCCTTCTTCAGCAAAAACATTTCTTTTGGGGACACATTTGGTATCCCGTTTTTATTGGCTGTTGCTAGCCAACATAAAACAATTTCTTGAAATTGAGAGTGTAGGATCATCTAGAAAATGGAAGGCTTGGAGTTTAATTTTGTTCACAGTTAAAATAACGTACACCATCCCACCTGCGCTTAAAAAAATTCTCTTTATCCGCTAAAAAATTTTCGAAGGGTGTATTCGCTGAGGGAACGGAAAGCCACATAATAGGAGTATCTTCTGGGAGCGCTGTGCATTCAAACGATTCACAAGGATGGCGATATTTATATCTAGCATGGCCCGCTTCGTGATAAAAGGTGTAGAGTCTTTGAGGTATTGAAAAATCTTCCCAGAAAGATTTAATAATTTCAAAACTTACAGTACCCTCGTCACAAATATTAAACGCCCTTCCTGCATGGTCAGCAGTAACCCCAGAAGCAAAATCTGGCTCATTACCAAAAAAAACAGAAACTACCCGTCCGGCTCCCGGATCAGGTTTTCCAGATCGGATGGCATCCTTAACAAATAGTTCCCAATAATCTAATAATGTACTTTTATCATTAAGATCCGCATAAAAAGGATCAGTAATGATGTTGGCTGCAGGTTCTTCTTCTGCTACTGGTTCTACCTCTACCTCATTCTCTTTACTGCACTGTAGCAATAAAAGCGGGATGGACATTACCAAAATTCCTTGTAATAATTTCATTTTCATTTTTCAACAGCGTTTAATTATCCATTAAAAATATACATTTTGTCGCCAAGAAACAATCCAAAAAAAAATTAACATTCCTCTAGCTAAATAAGCTAAGCATTAAGAGCTTCTGCTCCCCCAACAATCTCTAAAATTTCGTTAGTGATTGCTGCTTGTCTTGCTTTATTATAAGTCAATTTGAGCTGGTCTCGCAGTTCTGTTGCGTTATCAGTAGCCTTGTGCATTGCAGTCATCCGTGCGCCATGCTCACTTGCAAAAGAATCTCGTATTGCTTTATAAAGTTGCATTTTCAGTGACTTTGGTAATAGTTCGTTTACGATGTCAGATTTTGAAGGCTCAAAAATATAATCTGCACTGCTTGTCTCTGTGTCTTGAGAATCAGAAACAATGGGTAGATAGGGTTCAACTTGAACGTTTTGAGTAGCGGCATTTTTAAATCGGTTATAAACGAGTACCACTTCGTCTATCTCTCCACCAGCAAATTGATTCATTATGATTTGTGCGATTTTTCCTGCATTTTCATAAGTTAAATCATCAAACACATTGTCATGAACAGAACTGATTTTTCCTGTTTTATTCAGTCCCTCAGAACCTTTTTTTCCAATAGTAATCAGACGAACATCTTGTCCTGCAAACTCTTCTGTAATTAACTGTCTAGTTTTTTTAATGATGTTGGCATTGAAAGCACCACATAAGCCTCTATTGGAGGTAATACATACAATCAATGTCTTTTTTTTGTCTCGTATTTGAGTATAGGGATTTTGGCTATCTCCTTCTAAGGTACTGCTTAGATTTTGTATTAATTCTGTCAAGGTATCAGCGTATGGCCGCATAGCCGTAATGGCATCTTGTGCCTTCTTCAATTTAGCAGCAGAGACCATTTTCATGGCACTGGTAATCTGCATAGTTGATGAAACTGATGCTATTCTATTCCGAATTTCCTTGAGGTTAGCCATGTCTTTAAGCGAATTGTTTTGCTGTTTCTTTAGCTACTGCATTTAGTACATCCAAGACCTCGTCAGTGAGTTTTCCAGCTTTTAATTCAGTTAAGGTTTCTGCGTGCTTTTTTCGCAAGGTTTCCAAAAACGATTGTTCAAACGCTTTTACGCTTTCTACGGGTACATTTCTCAATAGGTTTTTTGATCCTGCATAAATGATTGCAACCTGATCTTCAACTGTAAAAGGATCGTTTTGAGCTTGTTTTAAAATCTCTACATTCCTTTTTCCCTTTTCAATAACATTTAATGTCGCTGCATCCAAATCTGAACCAAACTTTGCAAATGCTTCTAATTCACGGAACTGAGCCTGATCTAACTTTAATGTTCCAGCAACTTTTTTCATCGACTTAATTTGAGCTGAACCTCCTACACGGGAAACTGAAATTCCTACATTAATTGCTGGACGAACACCTGAGTTAAATAAGTCAGACTCTAAGAAAATCTGGCCATCCGTAATCGAGATTACATTGGTTGGAATATACGCCGAAACGTCTCCTGCTTGGGTTTCAATAATGGGTAATGCGGTTAGTGAACCTCCTCCCTTCACTTTTTCTTTAAGTGAGCTGGGCAGGTCGTTCATTTCTTTCGCAATATCGTTGTCGTCAATTACCTTTGCGGCTCTTTCTAAAAGGCGAGAGTGTAGGTAAAATACATCTCCTGGATACGCTTCACGTCCTGGAGGTCTTCTAAGTAGAAGGGATACTTCACGATAGGCTACGGCTTGTTTTGATAGATCATCATAGATAATTAATGCCGGACGTCCGGTATCTCTGAAATATTCTCCGATGGCTGCCCCTGCAAAGGGTGCATAAACTTGCATGGGAGCTGGGTCTGATGCGTTTGCTGCTACAATAGTCGTATATGCTAAAGCCCCTTTATCTTCTAACGTTTTTGCAATTCCTGCAACCGTAGAAGCTTTTTGACCGATGGCTACATAAACACAGTAAACCGGTTCTCCAGCATCATAGAATTCTTTTTGATTTAGAATGGTGTCGATACAGACTGTTGTTTTTCCTGTTTGACGATCACCAATAACCAATTCCCTTTGCCCTCGACCTACTGGGATCATGGCATCGATAGATTTAATTCCTGTTTGAAGTGGCTCGTTTACAGGCTGACGAAAAATAACTCCAGGAGCTTTTCGCTCAAGAGGCATCTCAAAAACTTCACCTTCAATGGCTCCTTTACCATCAATTGGAAATCCAAGTGTATTCACCACGCGTCCAACCACGCCTTCACCAACATTAATAGAGGCAATACGCTGTGTTCTTTTCACAGTATCTCCTTCTTTAACACCTTTGGAGGCTCCTAAAAGTACCACCCCTACGTGATCTTCCTCCAAATTAAGGACCATTCCCTCAAGGTTGTTGTCAAAAGAAACCAATTCTCCATATTGCGCATTGGAAAGTCCAAATACGCGTGCTATACCGTCACCTACTTCCAACACGGTTCCAACCTCATCCAAGGAGTTTCCTGAGCTGTAACCGGCTAATTGCTTTTTTAATATTGCTGATACTTCAGCGGGATTTACGTCTGCCATGATCAATATTCTTTAGATCGAGTTCGTTTTAATTAATGATGTTTTGATTGACTTCAACTGATTTGATACACTTGCATCGTATTGCATGTCACCAATCCTGAGTATGTATCCTCCTATGATTGTAGGGTCAATGTTGTTTTCTAAAATCACTTTTTTAGAGGTTAATTTTTTTGCTTCCTCTAATACTTGAGTTTCTAGATCTTCAGTAAGAGGTACAGCCGTTGTTAAAGTGGCCGTTACTTCTCCCTTTTGAGCAGCATACAACTGTAAAAATTGGACACACGTAGGTTCCAATAATTCCATACGATTGTTACTTGCCAACAATGAAAAAAGCTTTTTCGTGTACTCACTTGCTTTCGGCATGAGTTCATTCAAAACTGCTTGCTTCTTCTCCGCACCTAACATTGGATTTTCCAACATTAAATTCAGTTCTTCATTTGCCTTCATCACCATTAATAGTGACTGCATATCAACAGACACTGCATGAGAGGACTTTACCTCTTCAGCAATTGATAGAGTTGCCTTAGCATATCGAAGCGAAGCTCGCGTTGCTTTCATTATTTTAAGTCAGAGTCTTGTAGTAATTGAGCTATCAATTCTACTTGTTTGTCTTTGCTTTCTAATTCCTTCTGTAGCACTTTTTCCGCAATGTCCATGGCAATAGAACCGACTTGTTCTTTGAGCTCACTGATTGCAGCACGTTTTTCATTTTGGATGGCTTCTTGTGCTTGAGTCAGAATTTTATCCGCCTCTTGCTGTGCTTCTTCTTTAGCTGTCTTGATTAATTCCGCACGTGTACTTTGTGCTTCCTTAAGCATTGCCTCTTTTTCTGCACGAGCCTCTTTGAGAATTCGCTGGTTATCTGATTGTAACACTTCCATTTCAGACCGAGCAGCTTCAGCTGAAGCTAATGCATCTTTAATTGACGTTTCACGCTCATTTACAGCACTCAAAATAGGGCCCCAAGCATATTTTCTTAGAAGAAAGAGCAATCCAATGAAAATCATTGATTGCCAAAAGAATAGGCCTATAGAAAACTCACTAATTAATTTTTCCATCGTTTAAAACTTTACGTTAAAGTACCTCTAAAAGGTAATGACACGTTTATACTGCAAATAAAGCAGCAAAACCAATTCCCTCTACAAGAGCTGCAGCAATTAACATTGCTGTTTGAATTTTACCATAAGCATCTGGTTGGCGGCCAATAGCCTCCATCGCAGAACCACCGATTCTACCGATACCCATACCTACTCCGATTACTACTAAACCGGCACCTACCATTACTGGAATTTCCATAGTTATAAATTTAAATTAAACATTCTTTTTTGACACTATACTGTGTATTAATTAATGATGCTCATGTTCCTCCGCGGCAAAACCAAAGTAGAGGGCTGAAAGCATTGTGAAAATATAGGCTTGTAACAAAGCCACTAACAATTCTATTAATGAGATTGCAAAAGCCAAACCAAAGGATAAAGGACTTCCCAACCAACTTTTAAAAATAAAAATTAATCCAATCAAGCTCATCAAAACAATATGCCCTGCCTGCATGTTTGCATACAATCGGATAAGTAATGAAAATGGTTTTATGAAAATTCCTAAAACCTCTATCGGAATTAAAATAATGTAAAGCGGTATTTTCGCATACCATTTCATGGAAGATCCCAAAGGATCAAAAAGGTGTAACCAATAATCTTTCGTTCCTGTAAAATTCGTGATCAAGAAAGTCAAAAGTGCAAGACCAAAGGTCACTGCAATATTCCCTGTTACATTTACCCCAAGGGGAGTCAATCCAAGTAAGTTGAGAAACCAAACAAAGAAGAATACGGTCAACAAAAAGTTCATGTATTTCATATACTTTTTTTCTCCTATATTCGGTCTTGCAATATCATCTCTGATATAAAGAACGATCGGTTCAAAAAAACGACCTACTCCAACAGGAACTCCATTATTCTCAGAATAGGTTTTCGCGAGAGACCTGAAAAGCCAAAACATCAATAAGGCTATAAAAAGCATACTGACTACGCCTTTGGTGATCGATAGATCTAGAGGTGCGTAATTTGTTGCATGATGAGCTTCATCATAAGTAATTGTCCCTTCTACATCTGTTTTATAAATTTTACCATGCTCTAGTTTGTAGTAATTAGAGCCAACGCGGGCGACCTCTTCTCCATGGTGTAATTTACTTGAAGAAAATATTTGAAGCCCATTGTCCCATAAAATTACAGGCAGGGGAATACTGATGTATATGTGCTCACCTTTTTCATTGGTATAGGAATAAAGACTGAAATCATATGCGTCTTCAAGGTGATGAGAAATATATTCTTTAATTTCTGACTTTAAGTCTTTGGTTGAATCCGCTGTTTCTTTTGCGGATACAAATTTAGGCGCTGAAAAAAATGTTGCTACCAAGGCAGAAATAAGAAAAATTTTGTTGAGCACCAAAGGCATAAAACGTAATTATAAATAGTGGTTTTTAGCGCTGCAAATGTAAGGCTTTAGAATAAATAAAGAAACAATTAAATACTTTTTTGATTTTCTTTTAAAAAGGGAGAGTATTTGTGTTGCCCAAAACAGCTCTCAGACAAATCGCTTGTCAAAAAAAACTAGTTCTGGCTCCTTGCCAAAAGCATGATTTCTAAAATAAGACCTAAGCCGTAAGGAACAAAAAACATGAAAAATTCCTGACGCTCCAAAATCCCGTCTGCATGGAGTCTGGGGTAGAAAAAAATAACGTATACTGTAAACTTTAACGCAACTGTAACAAGATACAAGACCGCAAGATTCAATTTTTTTTTGTCGATTCCACTTCCCAATAATACCAGTGCAATTAGTGCAACCAAAGTATTCACTCCATAACTTTGAATTAAAAAACGCTTTTCTAAGGGTATAAATTGGACATGAAAAGCCAATCCAATGGACATCAATAAAAAAAGTAGCGTCAAAAAAGCCAAGAGTTTTTTCATTCCTTATCCCAAAAGTTCTTGCTCTGCTGGTATATAAGCCATAGAATGGTTACCAATCCAAACCCTGAAAGTAAAAGTGAAGCGAATTTATTCGATAGATTGTATTTGGTGTCTAAATAGGCGCCAAGCTTAACAGCTGCGAACATAATTATGGCGATTTGAAAAGCTAAACTTGAAAATATTAGCCACTTATTAGGCTGTTTTTTCATGAGAGTCACTTAACTTTTTGACCCCTTCTTCAGCAGCTTGCATCTTACATTGAGCATTGAACGTTGCACCAGCCTCTACTATAAGTTTTTGAGTCTTTACTTCGCCCTCAACATTTGAAGTTGATTTTAAATTTAACACTCCCGAAACAACAAGCTTTCCTTTGAAAAGACCTTCAATTTCTGCGTTTGTACAGTCAACTTCACCTACTACTTTAGCTTGCTTTCCTAAAATTACTTTACCAGAAGTTTGAACACTCCCTTCTAATTTGCCATCGATTCGAATATCTGTTTTGGCTTTAAGTGTTCCTTTTAAAGAAGTATTTTGGTCTATTTTACTGTATTGGCCGTTAGTATCTAATCCTTTCATTTTGAAGTTTTTTCCAATTTTTGTTTTTGATAATGGTTCGATATTGGGAAGTTAAAGCTACAAAATTATCGCTATTTTGAATAATCAATTCAGATATCCCAAAATTTCTTTTAATTCTTTCTATTTGATTTGGATCTCGTATTCCATGAACAACTACAAAAGTATGCTCTTCACTAAATTGATCTAAACTCACAGACCATCTTTTTTTCAAGGTCTTTAAAGCCGCCGATAATTGGTCAAAAAAAGCCGCTGATCGATCGGTTTCACTGGATAAAAAAGGGAAAATCCACTTGTAATTCTTATAGACAATTCCTGTCTCTTTAAGATCATTATTTGCCTCAATTTCTTCAATAAGAGATTTGGCATTTTTAGCTTCTTCGGAAGCGCTATAATTTGCCACAACGTCAGCAAGTGCTTCTTTCCATGCCTCAACACCTTTTAGTCTTCCATCTAGGTGTGCTTTTAACAATGCTGTTTTAGGCTCAATGCTACTCCCACTAGCCAAAATCATCAGAGGTTCAATCTCTTCTAAGGCAGATGCAAGTCGTTGTTCTCGATATAGTTTAAGAACTCCCTTGTAAAGCACCTCGGGTGTAACCAACTGGGAATTGTCAAAATTTTCAGGATCTGAAATAAGTTGAGCAAAGGGTGTCTCAGAATAATCCTCCAATAATGCCTTTTTATATTCCTCCGCTTGCAAAGAGTCTTGTCTTATTGCCATCCTGAACAAATGATACAGAGATTGTACTTTAATTTCATCAGTTGTATTTTGCTCTAATAAATGTTCTAAACGGTCTTGAGCTAAGGAAAAGTTTTTGAATTTTTCTTTGTAAATCATCCCTAATTGAAGATATGCCTTATGATTTACTGATTTAATACTGTCTTGTTCTTCTATTGTTTGAGGTAAAGCGCTGATAAAACTTTCTGGTGTTTCCTGAAGTATTTGTTTGGTTGGCTTAGATTCAGCAATGGCAGAAGTATCCACCCGACTTACCGATTCAATCGCTAAAGCGCTTCTCCAATTGTCTACATTTGGCCTGTCCCCCCAGTTTGCTAAATAACTTTGCTTTCCTTGCAGAATTAAATTTGAGTTGTAAAAGTAAAATGAGGATTCAGAACGGCCCAAAAGTTGAAATTTTTTCTTTTCCTCAATTGCTTCAAGTTCTTTTTTAGCACTTATTTGTTTCCCTTCAATATAATTGTTGAAATATTGAATCTGCTCTTCTTTCGATAGAGAAAGAATCCCCAAAATACTGTCTGTTGCTTCGACTGTCTCTTCATAAAGAATTACGTCAGATAAATTCTCTCGTTCCCGTTTTAGTTGCTTGTATCGGGTTGACGTCTCTTCAAAAAAAGGAAGCATCCTGTCCAGGTATTCTCCTGTTTTTAAGTAGGATCCTATGTCAAAAAAATAGGATGCCAAACTTTGATAATTTTGAATTTCAGTATACGAATCTAAAGACGGAGCTCGAAGTGATTTATCAAAATAAACCAAGGCCAAACTATCTTCTCCCTGCTCTAAATACACCTTTGCTATAGCGCTTTGAATACTGTGTTCAAAAGGTTCGTTTTCGTAGTTTTTTAGGAGTCTTTCTATTTGTTCTAGTTTCTCTTCTATTGAGGCCGTTGATTCAAGCAGCGTGTTTTTTATTTTGGCTTGGATTAAAATATTTCTCGGTGCTTTTCGATTTAGTTCGCCAATTCCGTTATACGCCAAGCGAGCACTGTCGATCAACCCAAGTGTTTCTAATAATTGCCCTGAAATGAATAAATAACGCGCCTTGTTTTTACGTTTGGGCTCATATCTTGCCGCTCTATCAATATAAAATGATGCGGAATCGATTTGTTTTAATTGAATAAAAGCATCGGCTAAAGTTGCATTAGCAAGGGGGTAAAATTTATTCTTAACTGATATAGACTGAACTAAAGGTCTCAAGTTTTCAACAGCAAGTTCAATATTCTTTAAGCGGATATTTGTTTTTTCACGCCAAATTCTTCCTTCAAAGTAGACGCTTGGGTTTGCTCCACTTTCCAACAAAAAATTGAATGCTTCAAGAGCAGGAAAAAACCTTCGATCAAAATAACGTGCTTTTCCTAATAAAAGATACGCTTCATCAATTTGTCTGTTGTATTGCGTTTCGTCAATTTTAATGGAATGCTTTTGTATTGCTTTTACAGCTTTTTCTTCTGCTCGGTCAAATCCCGGTACGATGGTCGTTTCGTCAAAGTTTTCTCCCCTCAAATTGATAGGCTCTACCGGCAAAAGCTCATAAAAATTCTCTTCAAAAGCTTCAGATAAAATCGTTTCCCCGATTGTATATGCCTCTTTCCCGTTAAATAACACATTATACTTTGTGGTAAGAGCGTGATATTCCTTGTTTAAAAGTCCTTTTTTACTTGTGCTACAGGAAAGTGAGGTTCCCACTAAAAGTAAAAGAGTCCAAAAAAAGAAGTCTTTTTTAAGCATGCTTGATCGTTATAGGTTAATAACTAAAAAACCGCTGAATTAGTATATTCTTCGCCTTCTCTAATTTGAGAAATACGATTCTAATTCTTTTAAGGTCTCTGAAGTTGTCTCAATATCTTTAATAATCACACCTTTCTCTAGTAGCACAATTCTATTACAAACTTCGGTTACATGGGTTAAATCATGACTAGATACGAGAAAAGTCGTCCCGTATTTTTCTGCTTCCTCTCGAATTAGGTTCTTCAGTCTAATTTGAGTTGTCGGATCTAAGTTAGCAAACGGTTCGTCCAAAACCACCAGTTCCGGTTTTCCAATTAATGTTCCTACAATTCCTGCTTTTTTCTGATTTCCTTTTGAAAAGTCCCTTAAGTATTTTTTTTGACCTAAAATTTCTCCATTAAAGAACGGTTCAAAGATTTGAACCCACTGGTCAATCTCACTTTTTGAAACGCCTCTCAAATTACCTAAAAAGTAATAATATTCCTCTACTGTTAAATACCCTATGAGATAACTTTCGTCGATAAAAGCAGCCGTTAATGGCTTCCAGTCTTCGCTCTTTTTAACATCAATCTCATTAATGGCAATCTCTCCACTAGAGGCTTCAATCAGGTCTAAAATCAAACTAAATAAGGTTGTTTTTCCCGCTCCATTATTTCCAACTAAGCCAAAGCGTTGGGCTTTAGGTATTTCAAGATCTGGTAGTTGCAAAACTACTTGTCCAGAATATGTTTTTGAAATGTTTTTTACTTTAATCATATGTGTCATTTATTGAATGAGCTTAGTGTTTGGTACTTTTTTTTGTGATATGTTTTCTCGATAATATTTAGCAATTGCTTTTGAAACAACAATCCCAATAAGCCCGTAAATATAAGACCTGCCAATCCTGAGTTAAATCCAAAAAAAGCGTAGGGTAGATAAAAAACTAATACTGGTAAAATTAATTTTGGAAGAATGAATAACATCTGAACAAAACTAAAATTTTGGGTGTTTTCAAAGGCTTTAGCTTTGATGTTCAATTTAACAGGTGTGCTATTAAAAGCTCCAGAATAGAGTGTAATAATGGACCCGAAACCAAAATTAAAAATACCTGATGCCCAAATAATAAGCATTACATCAATCCCAAAAAAGCTATAAGGAAAAGATATAATGGTACAAACTAATACAGAAAACATCATCAGGTAAAGTTTAGAACTCAGGTACTTCCGGTAGGACACATTTTGACACATCAAAAAGCTGTAATATTCGCTATCCCATGCTGGAACATATTGACCAAAAGTAATCATGAAACCTCCTGTTATGAATAAGCCTGAGAAAACGAGGATAGTTGGTTGTTCGAGATATTGCTGCTGAGTAAAGAAAAACAAACCATAAAAGAGAAACAACGCTCCCATCAGAACAACTTGTCTTGCTCGAATGTTTCGTATAATCAATCGGATATCATTTTTTATTAAAAAACCCATCCCCTCCCATCGGTCAAAGAAATTCAGATTGGCCCCAACGACTCCTTCTCTTTTTTTGCTTAGACCTTTGTCTAAAAAGAGTTGCTTCTTTAAAAATTTTGCTGAAATTGAAATTGAAAAATACAATAACCCCAAGGGAATAAGAACCCAGTAAAGCTCTTCATGAATTAGGTTCATTCCTTGAGCAAATAAATCCAACACAGATAGAGGAGTGAATTTTTCTAAAGCATACAAGGCTACAAAAGTCCCAAAAAACACTGCAGCTGATTGTTTGCTTTTATTTATCAAATACACCCAAAAATTTGAGCTTAATGAAAGACATATTATTGCAACAAACCAAGTCCAAACTGAAAAGCTGAATCCTTTTTCAACAGAAAAAACAATGCAAAAAGGGAGTAAAACAACTATTGGAATAAAATTAAAAAATGACGCCAGAGAGCGCGTAAGCACAATCTGAATGATCTCTTTTTTTGGAATAGGAAGAAGCAGAAGGGGTTTGACCTCTGTGACAGGGAGGCTTTGAAAAAAATACCGCACAATGAGGTCTGCAAAAAAGTAAAGGCCAAGGAGAGTGTTAATTATAAAAATTGGGTTTTTTTCGGGGCTCTCTTTTGTAAGGATATAATATCCCCCAACTCCTAAAAACAAAAAAACCGCTAAAAAATAAAGAACTAAGAAGCCGATTAGAATTCGAACGACTAGCTTAAGTTCCCATTGAGGTGCTCTAAAAAATTTTTTTTTGCTGAATTTAAGAGAATCTAAAACAGAGAATGAATTCATTGGGCTTTTAATTGAGTTTAACAGGCCTGTAAGTATAGTCATATTTTTTACATTTGCAAAAAAAGCTATGCCTTCATTCCATTCTCTTCGAGTCTCGGCGTTAGAACAAACCACATCTGACGCAACGATCGTTTCATTTGAAGTTCCAGAAAAACTTATCCCTTCATACTCTTTTGTACCGGGTCAATACATTTCACTTGAGGTAGAAATTGACGGAGTGCTTGTAAGGCGATCTTATTCATTGTGTTCCTCCCCTAAACAAAAAGACTTATTAAGTGTGGGAGTAAAAGAAGTTCACAAGGGTGTTTTTTCAACCTATATAAATCGGTCTTTACAGGTGGGAGATCTTCTAAAAGTAAGTCTTCCCGAAGGGCGCTTTGTTTATGACAAAGAAAAAGCAAACAGTGCTCTACTTGCTATTGCCGCTGGGAGCGGTATAACACCCATTTTTTCGATATTGAATGATTTTTTATCACAGAATAGCTCTCAGAAATTTACCTTAATCTACGGTAATAAAACCCCTCAGCAGAGTATGTTCTATGAAGAACTAAAAGCTTTGGAAAGACAGTATAAAGAACAACTAAAAATTCACTGGGTATTTAGTCAAACCAATGAAGAGAACGCTCTTTTTGGGAGAATTGATAAATCAATCATTAATTTTGTCCTGAATGAAACAAAATCTCTTCCTGAGCATTCTTTTCTTTGTGGACCAGAACCTTTAATTTTAAATGGTACTGAACAACTTATAAGTAAGGGAGTGCAAAAAGAAACTATTCACTTCGAGTTGTTCTCGTCAAGTACCGAAACCAAAAAAGTTGATGATCAAGCAAATCAAGGGCTGTTTAAATTAACTTGTGATGATGTCGTACACGATTTAGAATTAGTTCCAGATAAAACCCTACTTGATATCGCTCTCACAGCCATGGTAGAAGTTCCCTATTCATGTCAAGGAGGCGTTTGCAGTAGCTGTATTGCTAAAGTGAAAGAGGGCAAAGCAACTATGTTGGTTAATCAAATTCTTACTGACTCTGAGATTGAAGAAGGTTTGATATTAAGCTGTCAAGCTATTGCTCAATCTGACTTTATTCATTTAGACTACGATGACGTTTAGGCTGTTCAAAAAAAGTAAGAACTCGCTTTAATTATAACTAACAAAATAACTAGTCCGTTAATTTTTATGTTTGATTGTTCCTCTAAAGCAATGGAAAGGTAATACACTGAAGGGAAAAAGACGATCTCATACAAATTAAAATGTCCCGTTTTTTCTATAAAACCCAAGATAACTCCAGAAAAAATCAATATTAAAAGGAAAGCTGTGGAAACGGTAAATCCTATTTTTCGTAAAGATGATTTCGAAAAAACAATTAATGAAATAATTAAAAACTCAAATCCCAGAAAGGTCAAAAACTCCAATTTGGTCTGCTCTTGAAGGTCAGTCCTCACTGGCCAAGGTATGCTCCAAACATCAAAACCATACAATATGCTTCCCGTTTTCATTAGGAAATAGACACTAAAAAAAGGAACCAAAATAGCGGTTAACACCCTTAGCAAATCTATATTTTTGGCGAAAAAAAAGAGTGCTAAAGAAAGAAATAAATAAGAAAAAGAGCCCTCTAAAAAAACCAAGATAGATAAAATTAAAGCTGAATTAAATAGAGGTTTTAACACATTCTTTGCTTTCTCAGACGTCGCTAAATTTATAAACACAATAATGACCAGTCCGTTTAATACAAGTCCGTCAAGTTGCAGGCTTTCATGAGGTATAAAGAGAAGTACTAATGGAAATGAGAGTGCCAAAAATGGTGAAATCTTTAGAAATCTATCCTTGTTTTTAAAGTAACTCAAAAGCAATAAGAAAACCAAAACGAGTATCGCTTTTACTAATGCATTGGTACTTATAGAGAGAAAAGAATCAACATTAAACCGCTGGTTCGTTTGAAATAAAAAGAGAACAAGAAAGGTCCCTAAAAAACTCCCGGTAAAAGAACTTAAATTTGTTTTCCGAAAAAGGTTGGCTACCATATTCGTTTCTCTTAAATTTGCAAGGTAAGTAAACTACAATTGATGAAAAATTTTTTTGAAGGTATTGCCTGGTTGTTCGAAGAAATCCTGTTTCTTCCCTATTCTATTTTACGTGAATTAGAACAAACAAGTTGGGTATTAGCCAATAGTGTCAATTGGGTCTTTTTAATTGTTGGATTTTCAGCCATGGTCTACTGGGTTTTACAACTCAATCTTTTTGATAAAAACGGCGAAGAAGACAAAGATCCTTCAGCGCACTCTTTCTTATAAATCAAAGCCGATATCTTCTCGGTAGTACATCCCTTCAAAATTTATTTTTTCAAGGGTTCTAAATGATTTGATTACCGCTTCGTTTGAGTTTTTTCCGAAAGAGGTTGCTGCTAAGACTCGGCCGCCGTCCGTCACTACGCCCTCTTCTCCTAATCGTGTTCCCGCGTGAAACACCAATCCTATTTCCTCATCTAGCCCAGTGATCTGCTTTCCTTTTTCATAAGCCTCAGGATACCCTCCAGAAACTGCCATAACTGTAGCTGCTGTTTTGGGTTCTATTTCCAAATTAATTTCATTTAACCGACCCGCGTGAACTGCTGTTAACAGGGATAATAAATCTGTTTTTAGCCTCGGCAAAACCACTTCTGTTTCGGGGTCTCCTAATCGAACATTGTATTCAATCACCTTGGGTTCTTCTCCGACTTTAATCAGTCCTATGAATACAAATCCCTTGTACGGCATTCCATCTTTTTTTAGCCCATCTATCGTGGGTCGAATGATTTTTTTATCTATTTTTTCCTCAAACGCTTCGGACACAAAAGGCACAGGTGAGATTGCTCCCATTCCTCCAGTATTTAAGCCTGTATCTCCTTCACCAATTCTTTTGTAATCTTTTGCCATTGGAAGCGTCAGGTAACTTTCGCCATCTGTCAAAACAAAACAGGATAATTCTATTCCTGATAAAAACTCTTCGATCACTACCTTGCTAGAGGCTGTACCAAACTTTTTTTCCAAAAGCATTCTCCGTAATTCCTTTTTAGCCTCTTCTAGGTCCTCTAAAATTACAACTCCTTTTCCCGCTGCCAGACCATCTGCTTTTAACACATACGGTGATTGAGTATTTGCTAAATAGGCTTCTCCTTCAGAAATGTTTTTCGATGTAAATTCAGCATAAGACGCTGTTGGAATTTGGTGTCGGTACATAAATTCTTTTGCGAAAGCTTTGCTCCCTTCTAGATTGGCTGCTGCTTTTTGTGGTCCAATGATTCCAACATGAGACACAGATTTATCTTGTAAAAAATAATCGTGAATTCCTTTGACTAGGGGCTCCTCGGGACCTACTATCACAAGGTCAATACTGTACTCAACCACGGCATTTTTTATTCCTTCAAAATCTGTTACTGACAGAGGGAGGTTTATAGCACAGTTTGCCGTTCCAGCATTGCCAGGTGCCGCGTATAGCGTTTCACATTGGTCACTTTGTTTAATCTTCCAGCACAATGTATGTTCTCTACCTCCACCTCCTATAACGAGTACGTTCATTTATAATAATGTTTTTGTAAAGATAATCACTAATCCCCTTTTTGAAGAATAGTTTTTTTCAATCTTTTAGAAAAGTGTTCAGCTCTTTTTCGAAGCGTTTTAACAATACTTCAGGTACTTTTTTTGGTACTGGTATATTCTTCTCTAGAGTTTTAAGTTGTTCAGAGGTGATCATTTTAAAAAAGGATTCCATTCCTTCAAATCGGCTTTTTTGATTTGGATGTTGAAGACCGTCTGCTAAGAAAATAACCGGAGTTCCATACGCTACTGCAGGTAATGCTGAATGAATCCTTGAAGTGATCACCAATTTAGCAGAAGCTATACATTCTAGCTGTTCTTGAGCTGCCTTTATTCTGTCAGACTCAGAAAAGGTTGATGGCGACATCAATTGTGTTTTCACAAGCACCTCTTCATCCATTTGAGAAAGGTATGCCTCAAGGCGGTTCATCGCCACTGAATACTTATTCGATTTAAACGGTTGTTTTAATTTTTGAGCAATGCTCAAAAGTTGACCCCTTAAGCCTTGTTGTTTATTGATTTCTTCTTGAGGAAGAAGACGCTCAAGCGGACTTAATACTAAAATTCCCTTTCGTTTCTTGTCTGATTTAACGCTATTAGCCCTCTTTAAAGTAAGTGTTAAACAGGCTGAAAAATATGTCTGGATTCCATGCTTTTCAAGGGTCTTTTGGGTATAGGTGTCTCTACATCCTATGGGTTGGTGCTTTTTAAAATACTGGATCCCTTCTGAGTTTAGCATTCCCCTTTCTGCAGTGGGGTTAAGATGAAATGAAATAAATAATGGCTGAATTGATTCAGAAGGGGGCCAATTTGTAGGCTCCTCCATAAACCATCCATTCATCACCAATTTAACAGGAGTGCCTTGATATTTATGGAGTTGATCTCTATCAATTCTCTGGGGTATCTTGGGTTTCATCCACTCTTCAGCAGCTATGCTTTGGATGAAATCACCAAGATTATTAGAATTTGGATACCCTAAAACTGCAAAGTTACTTTTCACCTTTCTCTAGATTTAAAACATTCTTAAACGCCTTTTCCCTTCTCGAAATTGGATATTGATTCTTAATTCTTTTTCGAGCTTGTTTACCAAGAAATATGGGATCTTCTATCGCTTTAATAAACGAAGTCAAAGATTCAAGATTGTCCGTTGCATCCAAAATATACCCTGTTGATCCTATTGCCTCAGGGATTCCAAAAACATTTGTGCCTATGGGAATACACTCACATAACATTGCCTCGCATAAAACATTGGGCAACCCCTCTACTTTAGACCCTTGGACATAAAATTGATGTTGACTGTACTGTTTTTTCAAGGCAACTCTATCTAAAGTTCCTACAAGTTTTATGTTTTTAGGGAGTTCCCGCTGATTGGCTGATGGGTTCTGAATTCCTACGATGGTAAATTGATATTCCGGTAATCGTTCAGCTAATTTTATAAAAAGTGGGATTCCTTTTCTCAGATATGTTCTTTCATCTGAAATGTTCGCCACAGTTAAAATTCCTTTTTCGTTTTTCTCTCCCTCTTTCTTCCAGAATGTTGGATCGTAAGCTGTTGGGACTTCTCTGATAGATAAGGCAACTTCTGGGATAAAGTTCTGAATCCCAGATTGGGTTCCATCTTGTTCTCTTGCATTAACACACCCTTTAGCAAGGCTTTGATGAACGACCCATATTTGATTTGCCTGCTTGTAGTTCCATCTCGCTAAAAATTGTCTTAGGTTTTCTTTTAAAAAAATCCCATAATTCAATTTTGGACAGGAAACAGCATCATATCCTCCAACGATTATGATACGCTGTTTGTTGAGAAATTTTGCCCAAAAGAAAATTGCAAAAGTATGGTAATCATTAAACCAACTCCATACCGCCTCAGATTTTACTACAAGAAAAAAACCAAGAAAAAATTCTTTTATCCTGTTCCAAGTAAACCGGAACACGTCTTTGTGAGGAGGAGATTGAATTGACATGACCTTATGTCCCATTCGCTCTAAAAGTGCAATATCCTTTAACACAAACGTATTGTTAAGGCTGTACACCAATGTGACTTTTTTTGGACTCATTTGGTTGTCCTTGGAGATAATAAAAATGGGCTTAGGGCATCTGCAATCTTTCGATTGTCAGAGACTCTAGGGACTTTATTTTGACCCCCTAATTTACCTATGCTTTTCATATAATTTTGGAAGCCGTTTTTTTTCACTTTTTGGATTACTAAAGGGCGTAGTACATGACCGCTGATTAAGTCATCATAATAAATATTTTTTTGCTGCATCGCTTGGTCAATTCGTGAAGCAAATTCCTCTAAATTAGCTGGTTCTTGGTCAAACTCTATAAACCATTCATGATAGGGAAGGCCAGACTCTGGTTTTACTTGAGGAGCTACAGTAAATTCCAGGATCACGACTTCTTTTTTTTCAGCATCAATGGCTCGTTTTAAAGACTGCTCTACTTCGCTCACGATTACATGTTCACCAAAAGCAGAGATAAAATGCTTGATCCTACCGCTTACAATCACTTTGAAAGGCTTCAAACTGGAAAATTGGACTGTATCACCTATGTTGTATCTCCAAAGGCCAGCCGTAGTGGAAATAATCATCACATAATTGAGTCCTAAACTTACTTCCTCAAGAGAATGTACTGTTTGTTGGTTTTCATAAAAAGTGTCTGCTACAATAAATTCGTAAAAAATACCGTGATTTAAGAGCAATAAGAGTCCACTATCTTTTTGACTGTCTTGGTATGCAAAAAACCCTTCTGATGCTGGATAAAACTCAATACTATCGGTACTCCGTCCAATGAGTTTTTTAAAAACACCTCTGTAGGGTTCGAAATTTACACCTCCATAAACAAAGAGAGAGAAGTTAGGAAAAAGTTCCCCTACAGCTTTTCCTGATTTTTTTGACAATCGCTCAAAATACATTTGAACCCATGAGGGTATCCCTCCTATAATGGTCATATTTTCATCAATTGTCTCCTTTACTACTGCTTCAACTTTCGTTTCCCAATCTTCGATACAGTTAGTTTCCCAACTAGGCATTCTGTTTTTTTGGAGATATGCTGGAACATAATGCGCAACAATCCCTGACAATCTTCCCAAGGCAACACCCTTTTTATCTTCAAGCACAGGGCTGCCCTGCAAAAAAATATGCTTGCCGCGAATCATCTTAACGTTCCCTGTTTCTTTGATATAATTAAGTAATGCTTCCCTTGCAGCCCTTATGTGTTGTGGCATAGAATCCGAAGTTATTGGAATAAACTTCGCGCCTGATGTGGTCCCACTCGACTTCGCATAATACAACGGTCGTCCAGGCCAAAGTACATTTACTTCACCATTCAAAACTTCCTCTACATAAGGTCGGAGTTGTTCATAATCACGGACAGGAACTTTTTCTCGAAATTGATTGATTCCGGTAATCGTCTCAAAGGCGTGATCTTTACCAAATGTAGTCTGACGTCCTTTTTGAAGTAATTCTTTAAAGACTTCTTCCTGAGCTTTTATAGGATGCTGTATCCATTTTTGATTTTTTCTATGTATTAGATCCGCAAAAATTTTAGCTGCTAATTCTTTGATCATTCCTCTGAAAAATTAAAAAAACTTTGCGGATCCATAGGGTATCCTTCTATCCAAAGTTCAAAATGAAGGTGAAATCCTGTTGTGAATTCCCCAGTATTACCAGCCAAAGCAATCACTTCACCCCCCTGAACAAGGTCGCCCTGTTTTTTGCTTAAAGAAGAGTTGTGTTTATATACCGATAAAATTCCTTTGCTGTGTTTCAGTATAATCACGTAGCCGGTTTGAGCCGTCCATTCTGCAAAAACGACACGTCCGTCTGAAATTGCTTTAATTGGAGCATTTTTTTTCAGAACAATATCCACTGCAAAATGATATTCGTCTGGATTAAACGCTTCCGAAATTGGTCCTAAAGCAGGAGGTAATAATAAGGTTTCTATTGCCGTATTAGATTCTCCAAGGTCAGGGTTATATTTGTCTTGTTCCGACACAAAAGCACGGAGAAGCGAATCTTCGGGGACAGATGAAATAAATGTGGGGGCTTCTTGATTTTCTCTTTGTAAATTTTGTTCTGAAAGTTCTGGGTTTTCAAACAATATTTCCTCATTTAATACCGCTTTAACAGCATTTAAATACTGAAGGTTTTGGTTGTATAACGCAATCAATGAATCTGTGACGAACAGATTCTGAATGGCTTTTTTTCGGAGTTCGGAAGAATCATACCCTGGTATAAACTCTTTTAAGGGGGTGTACGCTATGGATGAAAAAAATAAGGCGGCCAAGGAGATCAAAGTAAATAAGGATCCCAATATAATCGTAAGCTTTGAAATTCGGTATTGAAGCCTCTCTTCAAATGTTTCTTCATTGATAATAACCATGCGGTAAGGCGTGATCAGCTTTTTGAAAAGATCTCCTTTTTTACGTTGTTTTTTGTCCATAATTGTTACAAAGATAAACAATCCTTTATCCGAGTAATATTCCTGTTTCTTTTTTCATGTAAACGAAACTAAATATTTCTGTACATTTGTTTAAAATAATAAATCAATGATGTTGTCTTTAACATTTTTAGGTATGATCGGTGGTCCACAAATTATTTTAATCATTGCAGTCGTTCTCCTTCTTTTTGGTGGGCGTAAAATTCCTGAGCTGATGAAAGGTTTAGGCAGTGGTATTAAAGAATTTAAAAATGCCACCAAAGAAGAGGAAGAAAAGCCTAAGGTCGAGGAAGAAGGTAAGGGGTGATTACCTCTGTTGCTTAAATGAGGAAATTATCGTGTTTAATTCAAACATATAATCTCGTTTATTTGCTGAGGGAGCAAAGGCAAAACCTTCAACTACAATCCATCTCTTTGATATGCTGTCTAGTATTGCGTAATTTATATAAGGGCCTGCCATGAAGTCATTTGCCACTTCCCAAGTGCCTTTAGTCAAGTAGGCTGACTTCCCGTCAAGTTGTGTTTTATAAAAATATGGCCGAAAAGCTCTTTCAGTTATAAAATAACTCCCTTTGAGTCTTCCAGGAACGTGAACTTTACCAATGGAATCCCTGATATCAAGAATTTGTTCACTGAATTTGTCCCCTAATCTGTCTTCTTCAAGGCTGTAAACAATAAGGTTTAAATGCCCCTTTCGAACAGGCTTTTGAATCCAAACAAAGTTTATTGTGTCTTTAACAGTCTCATAGGCAGAGGGGTACTTGAGTTGAATACCAAATCTGTTTAAAAGTGTTTTTTCTGTAGTTAAAGATTTGCTTATTCTACGGATCTTTTCTTTGCGTTCATTTTCAGCGATGGTTTGTCTTAGCAAAGTTGCGTTTTCTTGTAAATAATACTCTTGTATTTCAGCATCTTCTCCAGTAATAAGAGCTACTATTTGTGGCCTAGCAAACTGATTCTGAGCTAGCTGAAAACGTGCGGTAGAATCTTTTTGAAACCAAACCACGTTTCGGCCCTGACGAGCAAAACCTGTAAAGGTCTTTGGATTTAAATAGTTCAAAGAGTATTGAGGTTCATCTATAGGAAGCCCTTCATAAATCTGCTGAAGCTCCGTTCGGACAGACTCTCCTAAGGAAGAATTCCATTCTTTTTCAGGCATTACTATTGTTACATGATTTAAATTCCCGCTAGATTCGGGAACATAGGCATCTTTACGATCTACTTTATTTTGGCATGAAACAAGCAGTAGTACTATAAATAAAAATCGGAACAGATGTGTCATTTTTATGTGACTTGAGTTTAAGCTAATAACTAAGCGTTTAGAGCCGCAATACCGGGGAGTGTTTTCCCTTCAAGACTTTCGAGCATTGCACCACCTCCAGTACTAATATAACTCATTTTTGAAGCTAATCCAAACTGCTTTACTGCGGCAACCGAGTCTCCTCCACCAACAAGTGAAAATGCTCCAGACTTTGTTGCCTGCCCTATTGACTCGCCAATAGAAATTGTCCCTTTTGAGAAATTTGGAAATTCGAAAACTCCGAGTGGTCCGTTCCATAGAATAGTCTTGCACTTCAATATAAGGTTATGAAAATTTTCACAACTTTTAGGTCCTGCGTCTAACCCTTCCCAACCTTCAGCAATATTTCTAACTTCAAATACTTTTTGAGTTGCATCATTACTAAAATCATTCCCTGCTACTACATCTACTGGCAAATGGATTTCTACACCTTTTGATTTTGCTTTTTCTAAAAGCTCTAAAGCATAGTCACAAAAATCTGGCTCACATATTGAGTTTCCTACTGTACCCCCTAAGGCTTTGGTAAATGTATATACCATTCCACCGCCAATAATAAGATGATCTACCTTTTCTAATAAGGACTCTATAATGGTTATTTTCGATGAAACTTTGGCACCTCCTAGAATTGCAACTACAGGAGACTCGCCATCTTTCATTACTTTGTCTATAGCTTTTACCTCATTTGCTAAAAGGGTTCCAAAACATTTCTTTTCTGGAAAAAATTTGGCCATAATCGTAGTTGAAGAATGTGCTCTATGCGCAGTACCAAAAGCATCGTTTACATAAACTGACCCCAGCTGTGCTAATTGCTCAGCAAATGCCTCATCTCCTTTTGTTTCCTCTTGATGGTAGCGTAAATTTTCCATAAGTAAAATCTGTCCTGGCTCTAAAGCTGATGCCATTGAAACAGCCTCTGAGCCAACTGTTTGATCACAAAAAAGAACAGAGACGCCCAATATCATAGAAACTTCGTTTACAATATGCTTTAATGAAAGTTTGGGGTCTCTTCCTTTGGGACGACCAAGGTGGGAAAGAAGTACGCAGCTTCCCCCTTGAGATAAAATGTATTCTATCGTGGGTTTCGCTGCTTGAATTCTGGTTTTGTCAGTAACTTGAAATTCATCATTTAAGGGAACATTGAAATCGACACGGATCACTGCTCGTTCACTGTGAAAGTTTTGCTCTTGTAATAATCGCATTTTTATAAAATTTTGACAAAAATACAATAATGGCCGGGCTTGCCCTGCCTCTTTTAAAAATAAGTTAAAAGAGTGTTTTAATTAAGTGAGACAGGAAGCGTATATTTACTCATGCTTTGGAAATTTTCTCTCGGACAAAACCGAATTAAAAAACACTTGACCTATCTGCTTGAAAACAATCAAGTTCCTCATGCACAGTTGTTTACGTCTGTTTCTGGGTATGGTAATTTAACAATCGGTCTTGACTTTGCTTTACAGCTTTTAAAACCAAATGGAGCGTCAAAAGAACTAAAAACTTTAAGCGAGTGTTGTCAGCATCCGAACCTACACTTTATTTACCCTGTAGTGAAAAGAGGAACTGAAAAAATAGTTTTCTCAAGTGACTATATTCGTGAATGGTATGCTTTCCTTGACAATACACCTTATGGAAACTATATTGACTGGTTTGAATCAATCAATGTGGGTAACAAGCAAGGGGCCATCGGAGTCGCTGAAATTGAAAAACTCCACAAAAGTTTGTATTTAAAAGCTTTCGATGGAGGGAACAAAGTTTGTGTAATTTGGGGAATAGAAAAAATGAACGAAGCATCGTCAAATGCCTTTCTTAAACTTCTGGAAGAGCCTCCTGAAAACACCTATTTTATCTTGCTGTCCGAAAGTACAGAATATGTTCTTCCAACTGTTCTTTCTCGCTGTCAAGAGATTTCTTTAGGCCCTATTGAAGAGGAAGAAATGATTGGCTTAATCCCTGATATACAAGAAGATAGGGTGCATATTTTGAGGCAATCAGAAGGAAATTTTAGGACTCTTAAGTTATTGCAAGAAGAAAATCAAAATAAGGATCACGAGGCTCTACTGGTGAATGGGCTAAGATCCGCATTCAAGGCAAAAGGCAATAAAAAGGTCGTTATAGATTTGATGGATTGGTCAAATGACCTTGCCTCCCTAGGAAGAGAAAAACAAAAGGCCTTTTTAAAATTTGGTATACAATTCTTTCGCGATGCTTTTTTAAAAAATTACACCCTTGATGAGCTTGTTCACTTTAAGTCTGAGACGGGTTTTGATCTAAAAAAACTAGCCCCTTATGTACATAGTGGAAACATACAGGAATTGATCAAACTATTTGAAGATCACCACTATTACGTGCAAAGAAACAGTAATGCCAAAATGATGTTTGCAGAAATGGCATTTCAACTCACGAGATTAATCAATACTCCTGCAGCCTAATTAATCTTTTTTAAAAACAAATATTTTAGACGAATATTCGCCGTTAAAGAATGCTTTAAAATTGGAAAAAAAACCTATAAAAAGTGCTTTGATAAAGGCCCCTTTGCTTCCCTTATAATTTTCAGAAAGTAGCGCAATGTAAAGTGCATCAAACAACAATGGGTATGATTTCAAAAATGAAAAACCATTTTTTCTAAGCACATTTTTCAACCCCCATGGTGTAAAATGCCACTGATGTCTAGGTACATCTAGAGCAGCCCAATAAGGACCGTAATGTTTTGCGTCAAAACTATTGATGTTCGGAACTGCAATTACCATGAGACCATTTTCCCTAAGTAAGCTATTGTATTTTTGAAGGCTTTCGTCGAGATCTTCTACATGCTCAAGCACGTGCCAAAGGGATACCGTGTCAAATATGGTGTTCTTTTCGATTTGGTTCAAAGAGCTAAAAGATTCAATTCCTTTTTTTTCTGCAAGCTGTCTTGCTGAAGAATTTGGCTCAGTCAAATAAGAAATATATCCTTTTTTACTTACATAATCTGCAAAAACTCCAATTCCACCACCAACATCTAATATTCGTTTCCCTGCTTGATGCTTTCTTAGGATACTGAGTTTGTAGCGGAGCATTAAGCTTTGTACTCCCTTATAAAGACAATCTTTTATTCCTTGATGATTTTCTTTATGAGAGGCGTAATTAGTATTTGGATAGTAATCTGAAAGGTTTAATTCTTTTGGAGAATCTGTGAATGCATAGCCTCGGGACTCGTCATAAACAACACTGAAGCTTTCCCCAGAAACAAGGTGATCTTTAACTTCAATAATTTTATGTTTTGACGACATAGATGTTTCACGTGAAACATGTTGTGTTAGCGTCCCATACTAACCAATAACACGCTTATATCACTAGGGTTAATACCACTTATTCTAGAGGCTTGTGCTAAAGTAGTGGGTTGAATTTTACTTAGTTTTTCTTTTGCTTCGTGTGAAAGAGAGGCAAGCTGTTCATAATTAAACTCGGCAGGAATCTTTATATTATCTAAACGTTTGAGCTTATCTGCCGTCCTCTTTTCTTTTTCAATATAACCGGCATATTTAATGTCGATTTCTGCCTGTTCAAAAATTGAGTCATCCATTTCATTTTCCTCGAGAAAAGAACTTAAATTTTCGAAATTTGAAAGATCCTTTCTTTTAATATTCGGTCTGGACAATAATTTTGAAAACTTGTCGGTTTGCTTTACTTCTACATCCTTTTTTTCTCGCAAAAGGGTGTTCGCTTGATCTAAGTTATAGCTTGTTTTTTTAAGATAGGATACTAAATCGGCGCCCTTCTTTTGTTTCTTTTCTACTGCTCGCATTCGCTCCTTGGATACCAAGCCTATTTCGTATGCTTTTGGAGTAAGTCTTTGATCTGCATTATCTTGGCGCAAAAGGGTTCTATATTCTGCTCTAGAAGTAAACATTCTATAGGGCTCCTCTGTACCTTTTAAAATTAAGTCGTCTATAAGAACACCGATATATGCCTCCTCTCTGCCAAGTATAAAGGGGGTTTGATCTTTAGTTTTTAGGTGAGCGTTTATTCCAGCCATGATCCCTTGTGCTCCAGCTTCCTCGTATCCTGTTGTACCATTGATTTGACCTGCAAAAAAAAGATTATTAATCTTTTTTGTTTCTAAGCTATGAAACAATTGGGTTGGCGGGAAATAATCATATTCGATCGCGTAGCCTGGTCTAAAGAATTTTACGTTTTCGAATCCTCTAACTTGTTTGAGAGCTTTATACTGAATGTCGTCAGGCAGAGAAGTTGAAAAACCGTTGACATATACCTCTACTGTATTCCATCCCTCTGGCTCGACAAAAACCTGATGCTGTGATTTTTCACTAAAGCGATTGATCTTATCTTCGATTGAAGGGCAGTAGCGAGGGCCTGTACTTTGAATGGCGCCATTGAACATAGGGGAGCGATCAAATCCAGTACGTAATAGATCATGAACCAATTCATTGGTGTGAGTTATATGACAACTAATCTGTTTAGTCAAAGGCTGTGTTAGTTCAGTAAAGGAAAATTTGGAAGGGTTATTGTCCCCTGGTTGCTCTTCCATTTTAGAGTAATCCAAGGATCTCCCGTCAACGCGAGGGGGAGTTCCTGTTTTCATTCGCCCTGAGCTAAAACCTAATTCCACCAATGATGCAGTTAATCCTGTAGAGGCTTTTTCACCAGCCCGACCTCCTCCAAAGTTTTTTTCTCCAATATGGATCAAGCCATTTAAAAATGTTCCGTTTGTAAGAATAACTGTTTTACTAAAAATCTTCATCCCAAGTGAGGTTTTCACCCCTATAACTTGATCCTTTTCAACAATAAGATCGACTACCATTTCCTGATAAAAATCTAGATTGGGTGTTTTTTCTAGTAAGGAACGCCACTCAAGAGTAAAGAGACTTCGATCTGATTGGACTCTTGGGCTCCACATGGCAGGGCCTTTTGATTGGTTCAGCATTTTGTATTGTATCGCACTTCGATCTGAAACGATTCCAGAATATCCGCCCAATGCATCTATCTCTCTAACAATCTGACCCTTAGCGATACCTCCCATAGCCGGATTACAAGACATCTGAGCTACATTTTGTAGGTTCATTGTGATCAAGAGTGTCTGTGAACCCAGATTTGCTGCTGCCGCTGCTGCTTCACAACCCGCATGGCCTGCCCCAACAACTATAACATCATAAGAAGAATCAAACATTGGAATTTTGTTTCACGTGGAACATTTCAATAAACTCGTCTTCTAGACTCCTCATATCGGTTTTATCTTGATTGGTTTTGTCTTTATACCCTAAACAATGAAGGACACCATGCACAATAGTTCTAACTGTCTCGTTTTCAATGCTTTGTGAGAATTCTTCTGCTGAGAGCCTCACAGCCCACAGCGAAATAAAAAATTCTGCTCTGAGCGCTTTATTTTGTGTGTAATCAAAAGCAATGATGTCAGTATGTGTGTTGTGGTGCAAAAATTGTTTATTAATTTCTAATAATTTTTCCTTTGAAACAAAATTATAGGTCAGTTCATCTACACTATACCCAAAAGAATTAATATAGAAAACAAGAAGAGTGTTCAATTTTTCTTGATAAAGGAACTCGGGTATGTTGTTATAGGTTATGATAATACTCTTTTTTGCAAATATAGCGGATTTGTGATCCTCTAAAGGGATAAATTATGAGAAGCTACTATCTTTGCAAAAAAAAATGAATACACGTGTACGCTTTGCGCCGAGTCCTACAGGGCCTTTACACATTGGTGGTGTGAGGACTGCTTTATTTAGTTATCTCTATGCGAGAAAGAACAAAGGAGTATTTCTCTTAAGAATAGAAGACACGGATCAAAACCGATATGTGGAGGGTAGTGAGCAATATATACAGCGTGCGCTTGAATGGGCTGGCTTGACGCCTGACGAAGGGCCTTCAAATGGTGGAAACTTTGGGCCTTACCGGCAAAGCGAAAGAAAAGAAATTTACAAAAACCATATCGAAAAATTAATTCAAAACGGTACTGCTTACTATGCCTTTGACAATGCCGATGCTCTTAATGAGTCCAGAAAGAAGGCCGAAGAAAAAGGTGATACATTTAAATATGGTGCTCAAAATCGAATGTCTTTTGATAACAGCTTAACCGTTTCGAAAGCGGAACTTGAACAAAAAATGAAAGAAGATCATGTTGTTCGATTAAAGGTTGAGCCTGGACAAAAAATTTCCGTTTATGACGAAATCCGCGGCAACATTACCCTAGAAAGTAGCCTTCTAGACGATAAAATATTAATGAAAAGTGACGGGATGCCAACCTACCATTTTGCGAATGTTGTGGATGATAAATTAATGGAAATCAGCTGTGTCATAAGAGGTGAAGAATGGCTTCCATCCTTACCGATTCATCAGTTAATTTACGACGCTTTTGGTTGGGAAGCTCCTCAATTCATGCATTTGCCTTTAATCTTGAAGCCTTCGGGTAAAGGAAAATTATCTAAGCGAGATGGTGATAAAGAGGGTTTTCCTGTCTTTCCTTTGTCTTGGGATGAAAAATCTTTAGGGTTTAAAGAAAGTGGTTTTCTTTCTTTAGGATTTATAAACTATTTAGCTTTATTGGGCTGGAACAGCGGTACTGAACAAGAAATATTCAGCCTTGATGAGTTACAAGCTGAATTCGATACTTCAGGAATTCAAAAAGGTGGTGCGCGATTTGATTTTGAAAAAGCGAAATGGTTAAACCATCAACATATTTCTAACACGAGTGCTGAAGAGTTATACACATATCCTGTGGTTAAAGAACAGTTAAGCGAATTAGATCCTAAGATTCATCTTGAATTAATTGATTTACTAAAAAAACGTTTATTTACCCTTAATGACCTCAAGAAGGAAATTGAGTGGGTAATTTCTCCTGTTCCTTATGATGAAAAAGTGGTAAACAAGCTTAGCCCTAAAAACCCTGCTGCGGTGTTGGAGGGTGTTTCTTCCATTATAAAGAACGGGTCGAATCTCGAGAATTTAAAAGAGCAGCTCATGGGTTGGGCAAAAGAAAAAGAGATTGGAATAGGGATTATGATGCAATGCTTGAGGCTTGCTCTGGTAGGAAAACTATCAGGCCCTGATCTGTTCGATATTTGTAAGATTTTAGGGAAAACCGTAACTTTAAAACGCATTGCTTATACCATTTCATTTTTTAACCAAAAAACTTAAAACTTATGATTCCTTTAATCCTTTTCGGTGTACTAGCCCTTTTCTTACTTACTGGACTATTTGTTGTAAAGCAGCAAACTGCTGCAATAGTTGAACGCTTTGGGAAATTTTTAAAAATTCGCCAATCAGGTCTACATTTTAAAATTCCATTGATCGATAAAATATCAGGCCGCATAAGTCTTCGAATCTTACAACTTGATGTAATTGTGGAGACCAAAACGAAAGATGATGTATTTGTTAAACTTAAAGTTTCTGTTCAATATAAAGTTGTTCAAGAAAAAGTTTACGATGCCTTTTACAAGCTAGACTATCCTCAAGATCAGATAACTTCTTATGTTTTTGATGTAGTAAGAGCGGTGGTTCCAAAGATGAAATTAGATGATGTTTTTGAAAAAAAGGATGAAATAGCAAATGCTGTAAAAGGTGAATTAAACGATGCCATGATTAATTATGGTTATGACATTATCAAAGCCTTGGTTACTGATATTGACCCAGATAGTGAGGTAAAAGCTGCTATGAACCGAATTAATGCCGCAGAACGCAAGAAAGTAGCTGCTCAATACGAAGGGGATGCAGAACGTATATTAATTGTTGAGAAGGCCAAAGCAGAAGCAGAAAGCAAAAGGCTTCAGGGACAAGGTATTGCGGATCAGCGTAGAGAAATTGCCCGTGGTTTAGAAGAGTCTGTAGATGTGCTTAATGGTGTTGGTATTAATTCTCAAGAAGCATCCGCTTTAATTGTAGTTACCCAACACTACGACACCCTACAATCCATTGGTGAAGAAACAAATAGTAACCTAATTTTGTTGCCTAATTCTCCTCAGGCGGGAAGTGAAATGCTAAATAATATGGTCGCGTCATTTACCGCAAGTAACCAGATTGGAGAAGCAATGAAGGCTCAAAACTTAAAGGACAAGAAAAAACCTGAGACGGACTCTTAAACTTTTTTTGACCAATTATCTCTTAAGCCTACAGTTTTATTAAAGATTAGTTTTGTTGAGCTGCTCTCCGTATCCACTATGAAATATCCCAGCCGTTGAAACTGAAATCGGTCACCTGGAAGAGCATCAGAAACACTCGGTTCTACATAACCTGATTGAGACGATAATGAATCTGGGTTCAAATAGGTTTTAAAATCAACTTCTTTGTCTTGATCTGGCGCTTCTTCTTTAAATAGGCGATCATACAGGCGTACTTCAATGGGAAGTGCGTCAGATTGACTCACCCAATGTAAGGTACCTTTAACCTTTCGTTGACTTTCCTCTGTTCCGCTGCCACTTTTACTTTTTGGATCGTAGCTACAAATTATTTCGGTAATGTGTCCTGAGTTGTCTTTTACTACCGACTCGCCCTTTATTATATATGCGTTTTTTAAACGGACCTCTTTTCCTAGGGTTAATCTAAAAAACTTGCGATTTGCTTCTTCTTTGAAGTCCTCTCTCTCGATGTAAAGGTGCTTAGAGAAGGGGATCTTTCTTGTTCCCTGTTCAGGCTGTTCTGGGTTAATCTCTCCTTCTAGGATTTCGGTCCTGTCGTCTGGATAATTAAATACGGTTAGTTTAATCGGGTTTAAAACCGCCATAACTCGTGGAGCTGTCTTGTTTAAATCTTCTCGTATGGAATGCTCTAATAATGACATATCAATAATATTCTCTCTTTTTGCCACTCCCGCCGCATCAACAAAGTTACGCAATGAGGTAGGGGTGTACCCTCGCCTTCTTAACCCGGCTATTGTGGGCATTCTTGGATCATCCCACCCCAAGACATGACCCTCTTCAATTAGGGTGGCAAGTTTACGTTTGCTTGTAACTGTATAAGATAGATTCAATCGAGCGAATTCTCTCTGTTTTGGCCTAAGGTTAGAAAGAGGAGAAAGTGAATCTAGGAACCAATCATAGAGGTCTCTATGTGGTTTAAACTCTAAGGAACAAAGTGAATGTGATACATGTTCAATATAATCAGACTGTCCGTGAGTCCAATCATACATGGGGTAAATGCACCAATCATCTCCTGTTCTGTGGTGTGTTTTAAAAAGAACCCTGTACATGACTGGATCTCTCAGCAACATGTTGGGAGACGTCATATCAATTTTTGCTCGTAGAACATGAGCGCCTTCTTTATGTTGGCCTGCTCTCATTTGTTCAAACAATGTTTTGTTTTCTGTGATCGAGCGATTTCTGTAGGGACTTTCTGTGCCTGGTTTTGTGGGTGTCCCTTTCTGTTGAGCAATTTCTTCAGAAGTTTGGGAGTCAATGTAAGCTCGTCCTTTGTCAATTAATGCGTGGGCCCATTTGTATAATTCCTCAAAATAATCTGAAGCATAACATTCTCTATCCCACTTATACCCTAACCAGTCAATGTTTTCTTTAATTGCGTCAACAAATTGCTGTTCTTCTTTTGCGGGATTCGTATCGTCAAAGCGAAGATTAACGGGGGCATTGTATCGTTCCCCAAGGTTAAAATTCAAACAAATCGCTTTAACATGTCCAATGTGAAGATACCCATTAGGTTCTGGTGGGAAACGAAATCGCAGTTCAGATTCAGAATATGTTTTTTTTAAATCTTCCTCTATAATGTGTTCGATAAAATGTAGGGATCTCTCCATGGTTTATATTTGTTGTAAAGATAATGAATGCTTTCTTGGTAAGGAAAGAAGAAAACAGTGTTTATATTTGCACTCTAAATGGGAAAAATATATTTAAAAAATATCCGATTATATGCCTATCATGGCTGTATGGATGAAGAAGAGAAAATAGGAAGCGATTATGTGGTAAACCTGTCTGTTGATGTAGACTTAGGCACATCTTCGGAAACAGATAATTTGAAAGATACTGTGGATTATGTCGCTCTACATTCGATCGTGAAAGAGGAAATGTCTATACGTGCAAAACTGCTTGAAAGGGTTGCAGATCGGATCTTGAAGAGGGTTTTAAAAGAACACATTGAGGTTCGTCTTGTTCACGTAAAGGTTGCAAAAAGAAACCCACCCATCGGCGGAAATGTAGAAGAAGTTGCTGTTGAGAGAGAACTCCATCGTTCTAGTGTGGATTTCGATTAATAATTAGTATTTTTGACCTATGGCATCGTGGCCGAGTGGCTAGGCAGAGCTCTGCAAAAGCTTGTACAGCGGTTCGAATCCGCTCGATGCCTCTTTACTCTTCGAAGTGTATTTTACCCCCTAATTTTTTCTGATATATTCTCTTTAAGGGATTTCCGAAAACCCTTAACACGCTTCCTCCAACGACCTTGGCGTCTAGAAGTTGTGATACGATTACGTAAGCATATCCACCAGCCAATAATTTTGCCTGTAGCTGATCCGTTTTTAGTTGCTCTGCCTCACAACTTCCTCCAGTATTAACTTTTAAGTTAAGATACGTAGCTGATCCCTTAAGCTCAAGGCGCCCCCCGGTAGTTGCATTTGCATCTAGTCGTTCTAGATAAACTTCAAAATCTGCAACACCTCCGGAAGTTGTTGAGAGATTTAAACTTGTTTGACGGATGGGCTGATCTGTATAAACTTTTGCCCCTTGTGAAACAGATATTTCATTTAATAACTTACTATGATAAAGGTCTACTGTTGTCGGAATGCTGTCCGGAATGCTTCCAAGGGCAATTTTAACCTGTAACACATTATTTTTCATCGAAATGATCACATCATCTGATTGAGGCCCAAAAACCACCGCTTTATTGACTTCTGAATATATTAATCTTATTTTGAGTCCAGAAAAAACTTTAAGCCCAATAAATGGAGAGGTGGCAAGAGTTCTTTTTTCTAAATCCTGTGCAAAGATTGAGGAGACTAGTAAAAAAGAGGAAATACACAATAAAATAGGTTTTTTCATAATATTCATAACATAAAGCGCATTAATCAATTATAACAAAATCTAAAAATCGTTTAATTAAATTTACTTTTTTAACTTTTATTTTTAAGGGGTCTCCAAGTTGATACCTTTTTTTTGTTCGCTCTCCTGTAAGAGCGTGATTGTCTACATCAAAATTAAAATAATCTCCCTTAATGTCAGTAGTCCTTATCATTCCTTCACACTTATTCTCCAGTATTTCCACATATAAGCCTCTTTCTGTAACTCCTGAAATTACACCGTCATACTCATTTCCTATTTTATCTTCCATAAACACCATCTGCATATATTTGATAGAGTCTCTTTCTGCTTTAGTAGCTAATTGTTCTCGTTGGGAGCTATGCTCACACACCTCTTCTATCAATTGTTCTGATTCTGCTTTATATCCTTCTAAATAATGTTGTAAAAGACGGTGAACTAAAATATCAGGATACCTACGTATGGGTGAGGTAAAATGAGAATAATAAGAAAAGGCTAGACCGTAGTGTCCAATGTTCTGTGTAGTATATATTGCTTTAGACATACATCTCAAAGTAAGAGTATCAATAAGGTTTTGCTCTTTTTTTCCTTGACAAGCGACCAATAAACTATTTATTTCTTTGTTGATATTCTTATTTGAAAGATTAAAAGTATATCCAAAAGATCCAACCGTTTTTTTTAGGCTTTCTAGTTTCTGCTGATCTGGATTGTCATGAATTCGATATACAAAAGGGAGTTTTTTCTTTTTTTTTCCAATGAACTCAGCAACTTTTTTATTCGCAAGCAACATAAATTCTTCAATAAGTTTGTTTGCGTCTTTTGATGTTTTAAAGAAAACAGAATTAGGCTTATCTTGCTCATCAAGATTAAAATTTACTTCAACGCGGTCGAAACTAATTGCGCCAGAATTCATTCTATTTCTTCTTAACTCTTTGGCATATTTGTCAAGTTGTTTTAACGCATCAAAAACCGCCGATGGAACAGAATATTTTTTTTTTGTTAACGACTTAGAAGCAGAAACTTCAGCAACACCTGTCTCTAAAATCTCTTGAACCTCTTCATATGCAAACCTGTAATCTGAATAAATAATGGTTTTTCCATACCATTCACTGAGTAATTTTCCTTTTTCATCTAATATAAAAACAGCAGAAAAAGTTAACTTTTCTTCATTTGGGCGTAATGAACAAAGGTCATTTGATAACACTTCTGGTAACATAGGAACAACACGGTCCACTAAATAAACGGACGTTGCTCTACTATAAGCTTCATTATCCAGCTCCGTTTTCGGTTTAACATAATGTGATACATCTGCAATATGTATACCTACTTCTGTTTTACCAGATCCAATATCTTTATAAGAAAGGGCATCATCAAAGTCTTTAGCTGTCTTAGGATCAATGGTAAACGTAAGTGTATTTCTAAAATCTCTCCTTTTCTGTACCTCTTTTTTATTGATCTCTTTAGGTATTTGGGCTGCTTCGTTAGTTACATGCTTTGCAAACTCATAAGGTAATCCATAATCGTGTAAAATTGCGTGTATTTCAGTATTTGTTTCTCCAGGTTTACCTAGTGATTTTATTATTTTCCCATGAGGACAATCCTCTTTTTTTCCCCAAGATTTAAAGACTACGACAACTTTTTCTCCATCAGTAAAATTTTTAAGTTCTTCTTTTTCAATAAAAAAATCTGTGTAAATAGTACTGTTTCTGCAGCTAACAAAACCAAATTCTTTTTTCCTCTCTAAAACACCTACATATTCTTTATTTGACCTTTGTATTATAAATTCAACATGAGCCACAAAAGATTTGTTTTTTCTGTGAATACTAACCTCCACAATATCACCATTTAAAGATCTATTCAAATACTTCTTTGGTACAATAATTTCTTCTTCAAAGGAATTTAAAGAAATAACGCCTTTTCCTGAAGGGATAATTTGAATCGTAGCTTCTTCTGTTTTTAAACTTTTTCTATTGTAAGTATACTTTCCTCTTTGTTCTGAAACAATGAGTTCTTTTTGTTGCAATAAATTAAGTACTCGAATAATATTGTTTCTTGCTCTTGTATCTTGTATATCGAGTTTGGCAGCTAACTGTTTATAATTATATATTGACTGAGGTGAGTTTTTAAAAAATGAAAGTACTTGTGTTTCTAATTTTTTTAAATACTTTTTCTTTTTGGACATTTAGTAAATAGCTTGTTGCTAAGGTACAACAATCAAATTTTTAAAATTATAAACACTATTAACATTATATATATCTTTTTTTTTTTTAAAAATTAAATAATGATGTTTTATATAGTTTGTTGATAGTACTAATATTTTTTTTTTGATTTATTTTGAATTTTTAACTCCAATTATCAATACACTTCTATTCATTTCTTATTCACATATCAAACTACTAGATATCAATTTTTTACTACTCTTTTTTAACACTTGTTTATATTTTAAATTGTAAATAAAAATTCATCTTGCTGACAATAATTTTTTTTAATAAATCGTGTTTTTTTGTAGTTAGTTCGGGTATAAAAAAAGATTAAAAAGTTGTTTTATATACTTTTTTTAATAAAGGTGATTTTATTGTTATAAAACAATTTTTTTAATTTTCATTTGTAAACAACTCTTTAATAAAGTAATTCACAGTTAATCAACATAAATAAAAGGTTTCTTATTTTTACTTAAAAAATAAAATGAAAATAAGTATTGGTAACGACCATGCGGGACCCGTATATAAAAAAGAGATTGTTACTTATCTAAAATTAAAGGGATATCAGGTTTATAATCATGGGACCGATACAGAAGATAGTGTTGATTATCCTGACTTTATACATCCTGTGGCTGTAGAAGTCACATCAAAAAAATCTGATTTCGGTATTATTATTTGTGGAAGTGGAAACGGGGCAGCTATGACTGCTAATAAACACCAGGATGTAAGAGCAGCGCTTTGTTGGAATCTTGAAATTGTTGTTCTTGCTCGGCAGCATAACAATGCGAATATTCTTAGCATTCCAGCACGTTTTGTTTCAATTCCTCAAGCAATTAAAATGGTAGAAGCATTCATTTCTACGGATTTTGAAAGGGGCCGTCATCAAGGGAGAATAGATAAAATACCCCGTAGCTAATATGCTAAATTTTTTTTGTAAATCATTTGATGAATTATCCCAAAAAGAATTACACGATTCCTTTTTATTAAGATCAGAGGTTTTTGTTGTAGAACAAAACTGTGTATATCAAGATGTAGACGGTAAAGATCCTTATGCCCTGCATGTCCTTGGGAAAAATAAACAAAATAAAGTGATTGCTTACGCTAGAATCTTACCAAAAGGCCATGCCTATTTTTCTTTTGTTGCAATTGGTCGTGTTGTTATTTCACAAGAATATAGAGGTAAAAGGTTAGGGCACGATCTTGTTCAATTTAGTATAGAACAAGCCACAAAAAAACATAAAGAAAGTTTAATTAAAATATCAGCGCAATCTCATTTAATTCCGTTTTATAATTCACACGGATTTCAAGCAGATGGCAAGGAATACTTAGAGGATGGAATCCCTCACACAGCAATGATCTTATCCACCTAATTTTTAAGCGAATCGAATAAAACATAAACTTCAAGATTTAATTGAGAAAGGGAGGGATTTTTTCCGCCTTTATACACAAGCATACCTGAGCCTTCAAAAAGGTCTTTTTCGTTCAAATGAGCTATAGCGAGACGTAAATATCTTTTTATATGATTTCTATCAATTGCTTTTTTAAACCTTTTTTTTGCGACAGAAACCCCAGATCGATAAACTCCAGTATTATGTTCTAGCACATATTTAAGAAGTAAATTCTCTGATTTTGCAATTACACCTTTTTCAAAGATGTAGTCAACTGTAGACTTGCCTTTTAACCGCTTAGTTTGTATTTTTTTTGACATAGAAATTATCATTCTTATCTATATCTGCCATCAAACCACTGGGGTCTAAAACAATGGTTTCAATAGCATCTACACTTCGGTCTAAAATAAGATCGTATTTTGGGTTGGCCCAAGTCCAGTCTTTTTGGACCTTCCAAGGAATTGAATAAGTGTTTTCTTTTTCTCCTCGCATGAGGGAGATTGGAATATAATGCAGCTCAGAGTCTCCATTTTTATAAACCACTAAGACCTCCTGAGGCATAGGCATTAGTTCTTTGCGTTCTAAATGGACAACACTTCCCCTTCCTATATTTTCAACACCAGTAATGGCATAGTCAATTTTATTTGTTGTTTGAGTCCAATCAGTGATATACCACTGTAGCTGAATGCCAGAGATTCTCTCTGCAATTCTTCTTAAGTCATTCGGTTGAGGGTGTTTGAATTGCCATTCATTATAATACGTTTGCAAAATTTCAAATAATTTTTCTTTCCCTACAATATAACCCAATTGTCCTAAAAAAACCGAGCCTTTACTATATGCTGAGCTTTCATAGGCAACGTTATGTTTATATCTGTTAGCATTTGTGGTTTGTGGCATTTCAACACCTGACATTGCCAAATTAAAATAACCACGATAAGAACCTTCAAGCGGAAATTCTCTATTCTGTTCTAATATTTCATTTGTTGCGAGTGTGGAAATAAATGAAGTAAAACCTTCATCCATCCATTCATGTTTGGTTTCGTTGGTGGCTAATACGTGCTGAAACCAAGAATGAGCTAGTTCATGTGCTGTTACACCGAATAACGAACCGTATTTTCTGCCTCCAGTAATTAAAGTTAACATTGCATACTCCATTCCTCCGTCACCACCCTGTACGACACTATATTGTTTATAGGGATATTCCCCTATTTTAGAATTAAAGTATTCCATCATTTTGGCTGTATGGGGCTGTAATTTTTTCCAATTTTCAATTATTTCAGGATCATTTTTATAGAAAAAATGAAGTGTCACATCATTTGGACCGGGGTAAGTGTCGTGTATATAATCCACATCTGCTGCCCAAGTAAAATCATGAACTTTCGGCGCATTAAAGTGCCATGTAATTTTACCTTTTTTTGTTTTAGGTTTTTTTCTTTCAGCGTATCCTTTTCCTATATCGTCAGCGTTTTGGAGGTATCCACTAGCAGCAACCATAAATTCTTTATCTAAAGTAATCTTTACATCAAAGTTTCCCCAAACACCATGAAACTCACGCCCTGTGTAGGGATCAGCATTCCACCCCTCTATATCATATTCTGCCATTTTAGGATACCATTGAGCCATTGAAAACGCAACTCCTTCAGCAGAGTTTTTTCCTGCTCTTCTTATCATATTAGGAACTTGGCCCTCAAAATCGAGTTTTAGAGTTGTACTTTCACCTGGATTAAGAGGGGTGTTTAAAGTAACTTCTAAAATGGTTTCAGAATCTTCTATTAGCACGGGCTTTCCTTCTTGAGTTACATTACTGACCTTCAGAAATCCCTGTTGTTCCATCTTCAATGAGTCAATATCTACTTTAAAACGTCCATTTCTGTCAGCTCCATTCTTGAGCCTCACAGCCATTTCGCTCCCAGGTTTAAAAGCATTGTAATACAAGTGGTAAAACACCTTGTTAAGTTTTTCAGGAGAGTTATTGGTATAAACCAGTTTTTGAAAACCTGTGTATCTTGCTGTTTTAGCCTCTAAAGACACCTCCATTGTATAATCAACTTCTTGTTGCCAATACTGTCCAAATGATAGATTAAACGCGAGTGTCAATACTAGCGTAGTAAAAAATGTTTTCACGTTTTGTTTGTTTAAGTTATTGATGACCAAAGTAAGATTTAAAATTAAAATGATTTCTCATCCTTACGCCTTTTTCTGTATTTTGAAGTGAAATAAGTTCGTGATGTGGGTCGTGCTGGAGAAAAATTAATGCTTCTTTTTCGAAGAGTTGTTTTAAGATCAACTCTTTCTCCTGGAGCGACAACAAGGGTCTTGTATCGTAGCCCATGACATAAGGGACGGGTAAATGACCAACAGTTGGAATTAAATCAGCAGCATACAGTATACTGTGCCCTTTATATTTTAATAAGGGTAACATTTGTTTTTCGGTGTGCCCATTGATTAGTTGAATTGAAAAAGGAAAGGGTGTTTTTGAAATAAAAGGACCCGGATCCTCTATAAACCGTAATTGTCCACTTTCCTTTAGGGGCGCGATATTTTCGATTAAAAAAGAGGCTTTTTCGCGAGCATTGGGACGTATAGCCCAATCCCAGTGAGATTTATGTACCCAAAAAAGCGCATTTTTAAAAGCAGGAACAAGGTTACCTGACGATGTTTTATTGACAGCCCCACCACAATGATCGAAGTGTAAGTGCGTAAAAAAAACATCGGTAATATCATCAGCATGAAACCCTGCCTTGGCAAGAGAATGTTCTAACGTATAATTTCCCCATAGCCCATAGTGATGGAAAAAGGAGTCTTCTTGTTTATTTCCCATACCTGTATCTATTAGGATGAGTTGATCACCGTTTTCAACAAGCAAACAACGTGCAGCCATCTCAATTCTGTTTTTTTCATCAGCAGGGTTGGTTCTTTCCCATAATGTTTTCGGCACAACACCAAACATGGCACCTCCGTCTAATTTAAAATTTCCAGCTTCTATAGGATATAACCTCATTTTACTTTAAGTTTTATACGCGCAAAAATATCTGTGGATGTAAGATAGAGGTACTCCTCTTTTGTATCGAACCCACAATTTGCAGTACTTTTCCCAGGCATTATTGTACCTAAATGTTCACCGTCTTTATCGAGAACTAAGACCCCCCCTGGACCAGTAGCAAAAACAACCCCAGAAGAATGAACTTTAAGTCCGTCAAAAAGACCTTTACGTATTTTTCCTAGTTGATTGCCATCAAAGAAAACGCGCTTATTTTCTAAGTGACCATCACTATAGTCAAAAGCGATGACGACATTATTTTTTGGGTCAGAATTGCCCACATATACAACCGTTTCATCTTTTGAAAGCGCAATTCCATTGGGGCGCAAAAGAGATTTGTCTAGTACCTTAATTCCGTTAGTTGATGACCACATATATATTCCGTTAAACTCCAGTTCTTTAATTGTGTCTTGATCTTGATTTTTAAGTCCATAAGGAGGGTCAGTGAAGAAGAGAGTTCCTGCTTTATTAAACACAAGGTCGTTAGGACTATTCAACCATTTTCCTTGATAACGATCAACTAAAATCTCATAGGATGGTGTTTCAAAAGACCACTCTTTTAGCTTTGCTATAGAACGGTTTCCGTGTTGGCAAATAATTAAATTACCTTCTGAATCCAGAGTCAGTCCGTTTGCTCCTTCAGTAGTAGAATGAGGAGCATGGTTTGTCATACCGCTAGGGTCTAAAAACAGCCTAAGCCCTTCTTTTTCTGACCAAAAGTAAGCTTTGTTGTTGGGAACATCAGTAAACACAACTCCGTTCAATTTTGGAACCCAAACAGGCCCCTCAGCCCATGAAAATCCTGATGCCAGCACTTCAATTTTTGCTTCAGGATCAATTAAAGAACTCATTTTTGGATTCAGGAATTCAACAGACCCGACCGTTTGTTGTCCAACAACACTCATTGAGAATAAACCGCATACGAGACTAAAATAAAACTTCATTGGGTTGTAGATTTAAATTGAAGTTACAAAATAAGCAGAATATCGCGATGTAATTACTTTTGGGAAGTTAAGAGCTCAGATAAATCTTGGGCGAAAGTAAGCATCATTTTAATTTCTTGTAAGCTTGATAGCCGGTCTTTCCCCTTAATTAAGATAGTGTTACCATTAGACTCTAAGTGGAAGAATGGATGGCTTTCAAAGAAGTAAATCAGTTCTGGTGTAAAGAGTTTTCGTATGGCTTTGATATCTGATCCACTAAGATGAAAAAGTCTTGAAAAATCAGGAAATTTCGAAAAATTGATGTCATCAAAACCGGCCCAACTATAGAGGGTTGTTTTTAGGTCTTCTTTATCAAGTACAAAAACTGGGACATTAATGGTCGGTTTAAAAAGCAGAAAGGTTGCCTTAAGATCTTCTTTTGTGATAAAAGCACCTTCTGAAAAAGAAAGGTCAAAAACAGAAAATGACCCTTCCGGGTTTTGAATGGAATTAATTTTATAATTGATGACCTTAGACTCAAAAAACAAGAAGGTATCTAGGCCTTCAGGTTCGTAATTTAATTCAGGGCTATAATACCAACTTTGTTGTTCCGCTAAAGCGCTAAGGTTTTTTTGTCTATTTGAAAGACTATTTTGGATTCCAAGCAAGGCGTTGATAGGCATTGATTTTCTTACAGCAAAAGGATGTTGAGTTTCAGCAGAATGGATGTCGAGACCAATGGTTTCAAAATGACCTCCCTTACGGGCAAAAGTACGTTGGTAATCATGTATCCCTTCCATAACAGTATGATCTACGAAATCGCAGAGTGAAAAATCAACGATAGCATGCTCTGTTTCGGGAATTTGGTCAAGCTTTGTTTTTAGACGAAAAAAGTTTAAAAAACTACTGAAATTTTTCACACTTACATAATAATTACCACTTTGATCTTCCCGGTACATTAATACATTAGGCTTAAAGAGGTTGATTGAAAACAAGAAGAAGTTTTTACTGAGAAATAGATGAACAATAAAAGTAAAGACAATACCGACGACTATTCCAAGGATTAAGCTGGTAAATAGTGTTGTGGCCAGGGTAACTACAAAAATTAATGCTTGCTCTGGGCCAATTTTATAGACTCTTAATAGGTTTTCAGGCGTCGCTAAACGATACCCAGTGTAAACTAAAATTGCCGCTAAAGCAGTTAGAGGAATACGCTGAATTTGTTCCCCCAAAAAGACGACAAAAAGCACTAAAAAGGCAGCGTGAAAAAAGTTTGCCGAACGATTACTTCCTCCATTGTTGACATTGACTGAACTTCTAGCAATTACTGTAACAACGTTAAGTCCACCCAAAAATCCACTGACAATACTAGCCAAACCAAGGGCGCGAAGGTCCTTATTGACATTGGAGCGTCTTTTTTTTGGGTCTAATTTATCAACAGCCTTGATACTCAACAAAGATTCAATATTTGCAACAAGTGTAATAGACAAAACAACCCCCAGAAAATTAAAATCAAACCATTTATCGAAATTTGGCCGAGGTAAGCTGGTAAACAATTGGTCTGGGATCTTAATTAACAATTCCGGATCTATGGGAGTCGGTTGCTTGAGCACCAAATTATAATAGTATCCGACAGCTATTGAAGCGACAACAACCCACATGGGAGCCGGGATAAGATGAAAATAAGGGTTACGTATTTTCCCGTACAAAAAGAGAAATACAAGGCTTAAAAAGCCAAGAATTCCCGAAAAAGGGTGAAATGCTAAAAAGGTTAAAAATGAGTCAGGAATTGCCATTAGCTGCTCTATAGTTCCTCCGCTTACACTTCTTATTCCCAGCATGATATGAAATTGTTTGGCCAAAATACCTACACCAATAGCAGCTAACATTCCCTGTAATGCTGTAGCAGGGAAAAATTCACTCATAGCACCAAGGCGCAGTACACCAAAAAGAAAAAGTAAAACTCCTGAGAAAATGATTGCCGCGAGAGTATAAAGATACCCTTCATAAAGATTTCCTTGCCCTAATGTTGTTACAGCAGCTAATAAAACGATAACTAAACCATTTCCAGGACCCGCAATAGTCACATGTGAGCCTCCAAATAGTGAAACAACGACACCTCCTGCAACAGCAGCGATGATTCCCGCAAGTGGGGGCGCCTCAGAAGCAATAGCAAGTCCTAGTCCCAAAGGCAATGCGATTAGAGAAACCACAAAGCCCGAAAAAACATTTTGTGGGATTGAGCGTAGTGACTCAGAAAAGGATGCTTTTTTACTCATCTCTGTGGGATTGAATGATGAGCACATCGGTTGGTAGTTCAGCAAGGATATGCTCTAAATCTTTTGGGAAAAATCTATTTAAAAAGGTGCTTTCCTCTTGGGCATTCATCACAAGGAGGTCTGCACGAACAACACGTGCATAGTGTCCAATTGAATACCCTCTTCGTCCAAAAACACTTTGAGTGGCCCAGTTTAGACCGTGGATTTTTTGTGAAGGAATTTTTTTTATGATATCAACGACACGCAACTTTTCTTCCCGGTTAATTTTTTCTTTTTTTAGGGTAGCTTTTCTTAGACTTCTGTCATCATTTACAGCAACAGCAACTCTAGATTCACTTACTTCTTCTACTAAGGTAATTTTATCTGATTTTAAGGCTTGACCCACTTCAAATGCAGCTTCAATAGTGTCTTTGGTTTGCGGACTGTCAAATCCGTTTACCACGATGTGTTTGCACGCTTGTCTTTCAATAGAAGGATTGATCATAAGCAATACAGAACAGGGCGCTTTACGGGTTAGCTCCCTTGCAATTGACCCAAGATAAAATTTTAGCATTTTTTCGCGTTTTAATGCACCGATCAGGAGTAAATCAATATTAATCTCCTTACAGATAGAGACCAGTGTATTTACCGGTTTGCCGTCTCTCCACAACAGTTCTACATCACTGGGAACTTCAGGGCAATTGTTTAAAATAGAATTAAATTGTGCTTCCTTTTCAGAAGTTTTTTTTCCTACATGAACAAAAACTAGAGAAGCGTTTAAAAATGAGGCTAATCGTGTCACCTCAAATACATTCGCCCTCAATGAGGGAGAAAAAGCAAATCCAAAAAGAAGTTTTTTAAACGATTTAAACGCCATCGATGTCAAGGTCTATTCTCAAATATACATTGAAAATATAAAGAAACAAGACGATTTTTAAAATGAAGCAAAAAAAAAAGAAACTTAATCGTTGAGCTTGAGAACTGCCATAAACGCTTGCTGTGGAATCTCAACATTTCCAATCTGACGCATTTTTTTCTTACCCTTTTTTTGTTTTTCTAGCAGCTTTCGTTTTCGGCTGATATCTCCTCCGTAACATTTTGCAGTCACATCCTTTCTCAAAGCCTTTATCGTTTCTCTGGAGATGATCTTTGCACCAATAGCAGCTTGGATTGGAATATCAAATTGTTGTCTAGGTATAAGGGAACGTAGTTTTTCACAGATTTTCTTACCAATAGAATAAGCGTTATCGGCATGTATTAAAGCAGAAAGGGCGTCTACTTGGTTTCCATTTAGAAGAATATCAACCTTCACAAGTTTTGACGTACGCATTCCAATAGGGGAATAATCAAATGAAGCGTAGCCTTTAGAGACTGTTTTTAAGCGGTCGTAAAAGTCAAAAACAATTTCAGCTAAGGGCAAATCGAAGTTTAATTCTACACGTTCTGGAGTTAAATAGGTTTGATTTGTAATCTGACCTCTTTTTTCGATACAAAGTGACATTACATTTCCCACAAAGTCTGCTTTGGTAATAATTGAAGCTTTAATGTAAGGTTCTTCAACACGGTCCATCATTGATGGATCTGGGAGGTCGGATGGATTGTTTACGCTCAAAAAATTATCAGGATCTTTTTTAGTATATGCTTTGTAAGATACATTGGGAACGGTTGTGATTACAGTCATATTAAATTCTCGCTCCAATCGTTCTTGAATAATTTCAAGATGAAGCATGCCTAAAAACCCACAACGAAAACCAAAACCAAGAGCTGCGGAACTTTCAGGGAAGAATACCAAAGAAGCATCGTTAAGTTGAAGTTTTTCCATGGAGGTTCGTAATTCTTCATATTCTTCTGTATCTACAGGATAGATTCCTGCAAATACCATGGGCTTGACTTCTTCAAAACCTTCAATTGCTATTTGTGTGAGGTTTTCGGGATCTGTTATGGTGTCACCCACTTTTACTTCTTTAGCCTCCTTAATACCGGTAATTAAATAACCAACATCGCCAGCACTAATCTCACTTTTTGGTTCTTGCTTTAATTTTAAAGTGCCTATTTCGTCAGCAAAATAAGTTTTTTCTGTAGCTATAAACTGAATTTTTTGCCCTTTTCTAATACGTCCATTTAGAACACGAAAGTAGGTTTCAACTCCACGAAAGGGGTTGTAAACTGAATCAAAGATTAAAGCTTGCAGTGGCTCTTCAGCGCTCCCTTTTGGTGGAGGAATACGCTCTATTATAGCAGTAAGAATCTCTTGAATTCCAAGTCCAGTTTTAGCTGATGCAGGAATGACTTCTTCATGGGAACACCCTAAAAGATCAACAATATCGTCTGTTACCTCTTCTTGATTTGCAGAGGGGAGGTCAATTTTGTTAAGCACGGGGATGATTTCCAAATCATTTTCTAAAGCCAAATAAAGGTTAGATATAGTTTGAGCTTGAATACTTTGTGCAGCGTCTACGATTAAAAGAGCACCTTCACAAGCAGCTATGGATCTTGAAACTTCGTAAGAGAAGTCCACATGGCCGGGAGTATCAATAAGATTTAAAACATAGGTCTCACCTTCGTGCTGATATTCCATTTGGATGGCATGTGACTTGATTGTGATTCCACGCTCTCGCTCTAAGTCCATATTGTCGAGTAGTTGATCCTGTTTTTCGCGTTCACTAACAGCTCCCGTAAAATCCAACAAACGGTCTGCCAAAGTACTTTTACCGTGGTCAATATGGGCAATGATGCAAAAATTCCGAAACTGTTTCATGCGGCGCCTTCTTTCTTAGCTTGCAAATATAAGGCTTTGGGGGGAGGGTTTTTTGCTTATTTTTGTAAAAAATTAATCTTTTGGTAAAAATAGGCTCAATTAGTTTACCTTCCTTTCCTCTTCTATTGGCACCCATGGAGGATGTGAGTGACCCTCCATTTAGAGCATTGTGTAAAGAAAACGGTGCAGATGTCGTTTACACGGAGTTTATATCGAGCGAAGGGTTGATACGCGATGCGGCCAAAAGTGTACAAAAACTAGATATTTATGAAAAAGAACGTCCTGTAGGAATACAGATTTTTGGAGCAAATTTAGAGTCCATGTTGCGCTCTGTAGAATTTGTAGAAGCTTCAAAGCCTGACATTATTGACATAAACTTTGGGTGTCCAGTAAAAAAAGTAGTCTGTAAAGGTGCAGGTGCGGGTATCCTTAAAGACATTCCAAAAATGGTAGCGCTCACAAAGGCTATGGTAAACCACACGAATCTTCCGGTTACAGTAAAAACAAGATTGGGTTGGGATCATGATTCAATCCATATCGTAGAGGTTGCAGAACGCTTGCAAGACGTGGGGTGTGCAGCGATATCAATACACGGAAGAACACGTGCTCAGATGTACAAGGGGGATGCCAACTGGCACCCTATTGCAGCGGTAAAAAATAACCCTAGAATGCATATTCCAGTTTTTGGAAATGGAGATGTAAACACCCCTGAACAAGCATTAAAAATGAGAGATGAATATGGACTTGACGGGGCTATGATCGGCAGAGCGAGTATTGGAAATCCCTGGTTTTTCGATCAAGTAAAACATTTTTTAACTACTGGTGCGCACCTTTCCCCTCCGAGTATAGAGGAAAAAGTAGAAGCTGCCAGACGTCATCTAACCATGGCAATTGATTGGAAAGGAGAAACTTTAGGTGTGTTAGAAACACGCAGACATTATACAAATTATTTCAAAGGGATTTCAAATTTTAAACCTCTACGAACTCGGATGGTTACTTCTGACTCTTCGAAAGGTGTTTTTGATGTTTTAGATCAAATTTTGGAAGAATATGCTTTTGATCAGTCAGCGGTTTAAGCCGTAGTTTTTTTGCCGACACCTCTTGTGGCCCAAGCAGAACATAGTGTTCCTAAAAGCATTAACGTTAGGAACACGATAAAGACATTTTCTATTTCAAATAGTACAGGGTAGGAAAGGCTTGTTCCTGGAACATAGATAAAAGGGAAATAAAATTGAATCAAAACAAGTGTAATACCCAAAAGAAGTCCAACACCCCCTCCTATACTACAGATCAATAAGCCCAGAATAAAAAAGACACGATGAATTCCTTGAGGACTGGCCCCCAATGATAAAAGTATTTTCATTTGGTCTTGTTTGTCTAAAACCATCATGATTAAAGCTCCAACAACATTAAAAAGGCCAATGATCATTACAAGGGTGAAAATAAAATAGATTGCTAGGTGTTCTACATTGAGCATTTTGTATAAAGCGGCATTCTGGTTGGCTCTCGAAATAAGACTTATAGGACGATCTTTGAATAAGGAAACAATTTTTTTCTTTAATTTTTCTTCAGAAACAGCAGGTATTGTTTTTACAACAAGAGAAGAATAGTGTTCTTTTTCAACTTGGAGCAGGTTTTGAGCTAATTCAAGTCGTGAGAACACATATTTTTTATCTAACTCTTCGTTGATTTGATATAAACCAACAACCAGAGTAGATACTTTAGTGAAGGGGTTTTGATCCAAGAGGGATTGTTTCTTTTTTTTTGGAACAGTGAGATTTAAAAAAGTTGAGTAGTCATACACACCCACTCCAAGGTTAGCTGCCACACCAAATCCTAATACAACATCAGCACCCTCAAAAGTAAGCCAATCTCCAAGCGTAATCAGTTTTTCAACAGGAACGACTTGGGAGTAGTTTTGATTAATGGCTTTTAAATAAGCAACTTGAGTTTTTTCATCGTAAGAAAGAAAGACCTTTTCTTCTATTTGAGGAGCGACCGCAATTACTTCTGGGAATTCCTCAATTTTTTTCATAAGGCTATCGGATACCTTTAAAAATTTTCCTTTTTCGGGCTGAATTTCATAGTCTGGATCAAACGTCTCAGAAAAGGACAAACCAAAGTCCTTAAGGCCTCCAAAGGCGCTGAGAACGATGAATAGAGAAGCAGTTGCAACAACCACCATTAAAAAAGCAAACCCATTGATTCGGTTGATTACAGTTTGATTACTCTTTGAAAAAAAGTATCGCCAAGCTATTTTAAATGAGTAGGCAAACATACAGTACAGTTGTTGTCTTATTTTTTTTGTCTGGAGGCTAGTGTCTCCGGATTTTTTAGAGGATTAACCCCCTTACTAAGCTCTTGCTCTATACCTTGGATATAATCCAAAGAGTCATCAAGATAGAAATGAAGGTCAGGAACTCTTCGCAATTGATTTTTCATTTTTTGAGCTAAGTCATGCCGGAGTTGATAACTATTCTCCTGAAGGGTATCTAAATAAGCAGTAGCATCTTTTGCAGGAAAAATACTTAGGTAAATTTTTGCAGTGGATAAATCTGATGTAACCCTTACCTTAGTAACAGAGACCAAAAGGTTTTTAACAGAGCCTTCTCTGAGAGCTTGTTGTAGTAAGGTTGCAACTTCTTGTTGCAACACAGTATTAATCTTTTGTTGACGGGCTGTTTCTGGTTTCTTCATACAACTAAAATAAGGAGAAAAAAGAGCTTATTGACGTTCCCACTTAAAATCACTGTTCAAACGAAAACTACCCAAGTGTTCTTTGTTCCATTCTGATGGCTCTACTAAGGAAAGAAAAGTTTGATCTTTGCCCTGATATAAATGGTATATTTCTCCTACTATAGGTTCAAATTTAAAGTGGGCTTCGTAGACTTTTTGTGTTTCAGAAGCGAGAGTAACAAATGATTTAATTCGATCTTGAAGGTCTTTTAGTTCTGCTTGGAATTGTTTAGAAACCCGATCTACCCCTTTTTTTTTGAAAGAATCTACATTGGGGATTTCTATTATTGGTCCACTCAAATTACTTGCGTAAGGCAATAGCTTTGCAAAATAGGTTTCGTGTGTTTCGTCCCACACTACTCCGTCTGGCTTCTTCTTCATTTTTTTTAACAAAGGTAAGGGTTCTATGTAAGAAATAAAAGATGGGAGCCCTTGGAAGGGTATTTTAATAGGTCGTTGCAATTGGTTTTTCAATTTATCTAATGGCTGTTTTTAGAGTCGATGATGAGCTGAACAAACGAGCCAAGATCGCAGACGGCCCTCTTTTATTTGGATAGATTGCTATACATTAAGCACTCCCTAGGGTTCTTAATTAAATAAGAATTACCACTTTTCTATATTCTTAATCATCTCAATGAAATCAAGATTAAACCATATGGGCAACATGAGGGATTTTAAATTAAAAGTTCTTTTTCTCATAGTTTATTAAATTTGGGCTTGAAAACCAAGTTGTACAATCGCATCTAGGGGCACGCTCTAGTGATTCATAATTTATTCCTTCAAAACAATTATTTAGGCAGTCGTACAATCCTTTTCCTGAACCTACGGAAAGGGGTAAGGTTAAATTTCTATTTAACAAGTATTCTGAAAAGAACTTATATGTGCCCTCAGAAATTTGAATGGTAATACGGATAGGACCAATTTGATCTAAATTTTCCCCAAAAAACCGCCAATCTTCAGAGGTGGTAAAAACATTTTTTTGGGTGAGACGTATGTCGTAAGATCGGAAATGGGAATTTTTCTTTTTTATTTGATCTAGAAAAAATAAAACCTTGTTATTAATATTGCTTGGAATAAAAATATCGTTAGCAATCTTAGTACTTATTTTTTCTTTTTTTGTTAGATCATATATTTGCTTTGTTTCTGAAGGCAGAAGAAAAAGAAAGACGGCACTAACTCAGAGGGTAAAAAGAAGTAATAAGTAAATTTTTTTCATTGGCTCTAGGCTTGTTCTAAAATACAAAATCAAATTAACCCAAGAGAAATTAAGGAAGTTAGGTTAAAATAAATAGTGAATTTTCTTTGTGCATATTTTAGTTCCCGGGGCACTCTTGATTTTGCGACAAGGATATTATTGATGTTTAGTGATTAAGGGTTTTTTCCAAAATCGGATTTTGTTTTTACTCAATTGAACTTTAGTGTCTAGTTGAATTTTTTGTTCTAATTCTTCATGGGATAAATACTCTAATTGTGCATTGGCGCAGAAGCTTATTAAGAGCACAAAGATTAAATTTTTCATTTTAAAACAGAACTAAAAGGGTTAGGTCGACCACTCCTTACCTTGAATTCTATTCCGAACAGGAACAAATTTATAATCAAAATTTCTGCTTAATTTTAATAACTATTCTGAACTGAAATGTTTTGAATCCTTAAGACTAATTTAAGGTTTCGTTGAGTACAATGTTCAGAATTAATTCAATTCTTTAAGAAGGGATTTTAATTCTGTTTGAAATTCTGTACTGAAATTTGACATCTCCTTTTCCAGCATTATTTGAACGTATTCGTCTTTGAGAAGGGCTTTAATTAGCCGTTCGTATGCGAGCCAATTATTTTCATCAAAAAGACCAATTCTGTATTGATAATACGAATTGTCAAAATCTCTAAAATTGAATGTTTGAAACCGGACAACCATAAATTCTTCATAATCATCTATGGGGATGTTTTTTTCAATTTTGTATAAAGCTTTTGTAATGATGCCTTTGTCCATTTGCATTTGATAGATTTCCATATCCGTTTCGTTTAGGGATTGTCTAATTGAGGCTTTGGCGAGTGTATTACTTTGATTCACCTCGAGCCCTAGAAAAACTAATGAAACTACAATTGCACAAGCGCTTACGATTTCAATGATAAACCGAAAATTTTTACTCATCATTTATCTTTTAGAGTTAAAATTTTGAATCTCCACATTAAAAAAAAATCTAAATCTCCGACAACAGTCTTGTTTATTCTTCGTTCTACAAGAGCTTTTGATAAAGTATTATTATGGTGGATTTCAATTCCAAGTAGAAGTAGAAAAATTTCTACAGACAGCAAAATGCTAATAAAAAGACGTGTATTAGAATTCATAGATATAGTTTTCATAAATATATAAATAAGCGGGGAGTTGAAAAACAAACCTTATATAATCATTCGTGACGCATTGTTCTAAGTGCAAACCAATAACAGTAAGAATTAGGAATAAAAGACCAAACATTAATTATTTGAACATGCTAAATTTATATGCGGTTATCCTTTTAGCATCAGGTTCAAAACTTCTAAAAAAGACTCTGTGTTTTTTTAAGGTTTGTCTATATTTGCATCACAAACAGGTCCTATAGCTCAGTTGGTTAGAGTAGCTGACTCATAATCAGTTGGTCCCTGGTTCGAGCCCAGGTGGGACCACCAACAAAAAAAGAGCGCAAGCTCAACCAAGACAAGCCCTTCGAGTTATCGAGGGGTTTTTCTTTACAATTAAGTTTAGTATAAAGTTAGTCAATTTCTTGGCACTTATTTGGCACTAATCTTACCACCTTCAAATATCCTCTAGTTATTTATGCTGTTTAGCCAGATTGATGCCCTTAAGTCAGCATAAGTGTTTTTTAGAAAATTTTTAAAAATGCAAAAAAAGAATCCACAAACGTAATATAAGTATGGAACCTTAAAAATCAGGGGAAAAACGCATTAGTTTTTGGCTAAATACTTTGGGCTAATGTTTAATAACAGTCTTGTACAAAAGGCAAAAGGCAAGACGGGTAGGTACAGGAGAGACGCCTTGCAGGGTCACGAACTATAGATGTGATAAGTACTCTCAAGTTTTAGCAATGTTCTATAGTAGTAGCTAAAACATCTAGGATTGTGAGACTCAAGGTGAAGCAGTTTTTAGAAAGCCAGTTCCTCCCTTAGGGGAGGTATATCTAGTCCTGAAAGATCTAAGATAAAGCAGTTATAATATATAATAGCTATTAACAAAAAGTACACAAAATATGGGTAGAATAGCAGGAGTGCCAAACAAAGTAACAGCAAAGATTAAGCAGCAACTTCAAGAGCTGATAGATGGTATAATAGTAGGGATAGACATAGAGCTGCTAAATAACAATCAAAAGATTAAGCTGCTACAAATAGCCTTGCAATATTCGATTCCTAGGCTAAAGCTAACAAATGAACAATATGTTGATGAGCCATCTGACATTCAAATCAATATAGTTAAAACTAGTGACGAGCTAGAGAGGCTAAATAAAGTTAGAGAATATGAAAAAGAGAATAATGTTAGAATCTTTTAACCAAAAAAATATAAACTATGAAAAATGAGGTTTGCATTAAGCTTAGTTCAAAAAGAAAAAGAGAATTGCTAGAAGAAGCTCATAAGCGGAATATGCTTTTGGAAGAATATTTAGCACTTGTTACTTTGAAGACACGAAAAGCTAAAAATTAAAAAGCCTAAGGTAGCACTCAATGTTTTTTAGATCCTATTCATTGGACAATTAAAGACATAAACCAAAAAAAGTTTTTTAATAATCAATTATTGTTTAGTAAATACAAAAGCAAGGAAATACAGAAATTCAAGCATTTAAAAAAGTATTTAATGATTGGTGGAAATCAGGTAGAACAGATGTCACCAAAGAAGGGCTTTTTGAAGAAGTTTTCGGGTTTTCAATAGAGTCTTTTTATTTAGCTTTAAAATCATACAACCCTACCATTAATAGCGTTTTACCCTCCCAAAGTATTAGATTACAAGACATCTTTACAGAATAGACTAAACAAAGCACATTTTTAAGTACTAACGTCACTAATTACTTTTAGTGGCGTTTTCTTTTAAACCACAGGCATATACTCTTCATTTAATCATATGTAGAGAACAAATGATTTAAGTGGTTATTTAGATTATCTTCTAGAATTAAGTTTTGCTAATAATCTTAATATTTCCAGATATAACCATATCAAGGTTACTAATAGACCAAATGCTCCATACCATTCCATATACTTAGGAGCACCTTTTTCAGCGCCTTCTTCTATAAAATCAAAATCCAAAACTAGATTAAGGGAAGCGATTATTACTACAACTATACTAAAACCAATACTTAAAGGAGAAGCATTATTTACACTCATTACCCCAAGGCCTGACCCAAAAAATCCCATAATAAAGTTCACAAAATAAACTATAGCTATACCCCCTGTAGCTGCAAATATTCCAAGTTTAAAATTTTCTGTTGCTTTTATATAGCCCGATCTATAAGCAATCAATAAAGAAACTAATATCCCTACAGTTAATAGGATGGCGTTAGTCACTATCCCATTATATGAAGAATTATACATATATGAAATACCTCCTAGCAAAGCACCTTCAAATATTGCATAAAGTGGAACAGTTATTGGTGCCCATTCTTTTTTAAAAATAGTTACAATAGCCAATATGAACCCTCCTATTCCAGCTCCAATTAATAAAACCGGGCTAATTACATCAAAAGTGAAATAACCTGTTCCTACAAGAAGTAAAAGACTTATTGCGGTTTTATTTACTGTACCTTCGATAGTCATTTTATCAGATGATAAAACTGTATTTGTAAAAGTTTCTTTTGACAGAACAGGATTACCTGATCTTAAGGAAAGATGCCCACTCATAATATGTATAAATTAAAATGACAACAAATATATTACCTTATATAAAAAATGAATATACCTTTAAATTAAATATTAAATCCTGATATTCAAATCATCGACTTATCCTCTTCATTAAGTTCAGGAAGAAACACACAGATTAGAGATATTTTAGAGTTTTCTATATTAGTAGCTTATTAATCATAAATCAATTAAAATGAAATTTTTTGAAACAAACCAAAATACAGCTGAAAGAGTTGTTAGATTTATTGTAGCCATTTTTTTATTGCCTGCACCATTAGTATTTCAAAATAACCCATTTGCAATTTCCCAAGCTATTGTTGGTGGTGTTTTAATTTTTAATGCTCTCTCAGGTATATGTGTTATCTACCGATTATTTGGAACTAATACTTGTAAAGTTTAAATCATTGGTATATCCTCTTCATTAAGTTCAGGGGCTATTTTGTATATTAGTGCTGTTAACCAAAACCATAAAAATGAAATACTCTTTTTCTTTATTATCCATTTGTATTTTATCATTTATAATCGTTTTTAGCTGTTCTACTGAAGAAGAAGAATCTGTTGCACCAGTAGTTCAAATACCTCAACCAGAACCTGAACCAGACCCAGTTGAATATACCTTAAGTGTATCAGCAGCAGAAGGAGGTACAGTATCTTCTGAAGGAGGTACATATGATGAAGGGTCTGAGGTTACTATTACAGCTTCTGCAAGTGAAGGGTACAGATTTACAGGTTGGGAAGGAAATAGTTCTACAAGTGAAAGTCTAACCGTTACCTTAAATTCTAATCAAACCTATCAAGCATTATTCGAATTAATACCGATATATACTCTAACTGTTACGACAAGTGAAGGTGGAACAGTTTCAACTGAAGGAGGAGAGTTTGAAGAAGGGACAGAAGTTG